>JAZNDW010000010.1:0-127382 GCA_045588245.1 Eubacteriales bacterium | reverse complement strand
TTGTTCTGTTTTCAAGGATCTTTTTGCTTGTCCGCTTTCGGACTCGCTCTTTCAAGCAGCTTCTTGCGCGACAGCCTGACTATTATATCACTCAGCTTTTCGCTTGTCAAGTACTTTTTTGAAAGTTTTTTAAGTTTTTTTTTCGCCGCCGTTTTGTTTCGCTCGGGTTCCTCCGCGTTTTCCGCGACAGCTTTGTTAGTATACCACTACCCTATCCCTTTGTCAACACTTTTTTTGACTTTTTTCATCTTTGTGAAAACTCCCCCGACAGCCAACGACAAGGCACTCGCTGTTATGTGTATTTTCGCCAAATGGCGCTTCTTTGCCCCTGTTCGCCTTCCATTTTGGATCCCCTATCATTATAAGCAGAAAAGTTCCGTTTTGTGACGGAACTTTTCTGTTTCTTACTATTTATTATATTATATATGTGACCTATATTCGCGCCTTTGCGGTGCCTTTAATAAATAATCAATCGCCCGTAATCCCCGTCGCCAGCTTCAAATTAGGATTTATTACGTAACCGTCGCCGTAGCAAACCTCAAGCTTGTTTCCGTCAACCGTAAATTCATATTCACCCGATAACAAAACAAGCTTAAAGGTACTCTGACCGTTATGCGTTTCCATTCCGCCGACGATAACGCCGGAAACGGTTTCAAACGAACTTGCCAGGCTTTCGCTGACGGGGAGATATAACGTCGCCGTCGCATTCGCAGGAATCTTCACTTTATATGAAGTCAGATTCTTATTTTCGCTTGTCCACTCCGTCTCAATTCTGCCGTTTGGCGAATCATAAGTGGCAACTACGTGATTTATTCGTTCTTCGCCGTTGTATTTATCACCCATATCAAGCGTCGGTTGAAGAATAATGTTTTTGAAGCCGGGATTATTTTCGTCCGCTGCGATACCCGCCATATAACGATACATCCATTCAACGATTGAGCCGTATGCGTAATGATTAAACGAATTCATTTCGCTGTCTCCGAAGCCCACGGACGGAGTATACGAATTCCAACGCTCCCACACCGTCGTGGCGCCCGCATTCACTTCAAACAGCCATGAGGGTTGCTCCTCCTGAAGCAGTAAATCATAAGCGAGGTCGCCGTATCCGCAATCAGTAAGCACAGGAGAAATCACGTTAGATCCCAAAAATCCTACCGCTAAAGTTTTTTCACCATAAGATGCTCTGATGCTTTCGGCGTCGGGGTTCTCATTTTCTATATTTTCAATAAGCAACTTTACCGCGGCTTCTTTCATTTGGTCGTTCTTATAAAATCCAAGCTTCAGCATCCACAACAGCGCCGTTTGTGAATTGTTCTCCCACGTTCCGCCTTTCCCCGCATCATACATAAATTGATTGTTTTTGTTGCCTCTTCCCGATTTTATAACGAGCTTGCCGTCAATAAACGTAACGTGCTTTTCCAAAAAAGCGCTCTTTATTGCTTCAAATTTGTCGTCATATCTTTCTTTATCTTCGGTTTTTTCGAGCGCTTCTACCATTTGTGACATAAGCAGATTTATGTAACCGTAATAATAATCATAAATAACTTCTACAGAAGTCCCCTGGAATGAAAGCCAGTCACCGAAATTGCGGTTGTTGTTCGGTATCCACGAAAGATTTGCACCGCGCTCTCTTTCCTCCAAAAATTTGAGATAATCGTCCATTGCTTCCCAATTTTCTTCGATAATTGATTTATCTCCGGT
The DNA here is from genome assembly GCA_045588245.1 of Eubacteriales bacterium. Classification (GTDB taxonomy): domain Bacteria; phylum Bacillota; class Clostridia; order Oscillospirales; family CAG-272; genus DTU064. Next base: position 125,681 of record JAZNDW010000010.1, on the reverse strand, counting down.
TTGTAGATAGAGTGTCCACGGAACGATTACGAGAGCGTCACTCCAGCCTGCTGCCCAGTTATTGAAGTAACCGTTCAAATCATCGGCGACCGCAGGAACATATCCCATGATGCCTGCATTTTCAGCATAGATTGCCTCTATATCATTGAGGAAAGCAAATGAGTTATAATTATATACAGCTGTTTGTGCAAAAGCCTGCGTATCACCCGTCCACGCAAGTCTTTCATCGCGCTGATTGCAGTCGGTTGACGTAGTAAAATAATTGCTTAGCTGACCGTATAAAACGTTATTGAAAAGTTTATTGACGTTTATATTGTTCGTTTCAATAAATCCTGTTTGCTCCGTTACAGACGAAAGACATTTTGAAACAAGACTGAATATTATAACATCGTCCGTTGCCGTTATTTCAACATATTGATAACCAAAAAACGACATTGTCGGTTGATATGTTTCAATGCCTTTACCTGCAAAAATGTACGTTGCCTGTGATCTCGCTGTCCTAAGACTCTTCTGATAAATTGAACCTTTGGGACCGTCTGCCTGCGTTGCGCCGTTGCCCACGGCGCTTCCGTCGTTGAGCATTTCGGCAAACCTCATAGTCAGATTCGTACCTCTGTCAGCAGAAAACGTGATATTGGGAACTGCCGTCATATTTTGCCCCATATTAACAACAAGTGTTTCTCCTGCTTTCAGCACAATGCCGTTTCCGAAAATATCTTCGCCGTCAAATGAGTTGATTATATCAACTTCGCCGCCCTTATAAGTGCTGTCAGACTTCACGTCTTTGTAAATATATGCATAAACAGCTTCCGACTCATATTTATTCAAGAATTTCCCCGTAAGTCCCGATTGAGCCCTGATTTCGCCGTCGTAATCGACCGTTGACATCTCCATCGCAGAAACACCGTCATTCATAACAAGTCCGTGATTTGTTGACTTCACCATAGACCAGTTCTCGCCATCATCGGAAACAGAAACCGTATACTCCATCGGATAATTCGCAAGCACACCGTTCAAAACGGATTCTTTCGTAGTGCGAGGATAAATTCTAATAGATGAAAATTGCTTTGCTTCGGTCAAATCAAAGATTATTGTAACAGGCTTTTTCAGCTCTACCGATTCTTTTTGATAATCAATTATATTTGTCGTATATCCCGCATCACTTTTGCAGCCGTAATCACCGTCGCTGATATTAGAAGCTCTCCACTGCGCCCCGTAAATAAAGTTGTTGCTGACGGTAGGTATAATTCCTTTAATGATGTTGTCCCCGTCGTTTAATATTTCCAACTCCATAATTTGCAGGCGGTTTTCCTTGTCATCGTATAAAGCCGGACCGATTTTGGAAACTTCAAATTTAACGTATCTTGAGGAAATTTTTGTATCAAGTACCGTTTCTATATATTGCGATACGTTTGCTTCTTCTTTAGTGCTAACGTCGGCATTTACCCAATCACTGTCATCATAGCCTACCTCTCTATAATTTCCCAGCTCTTCGGCAAGGCAAGCATTATAATCTTCGCCGTAATATATGCCGTTTGCAATAATACCGCCCCTGAGCGTGCCTTTCCAATCCGTTTTATTGGTTTTGATTATTTGTTGAGTGCCGTCATCGTATGTAATAATCGCCAATGCCTTAACAGCAGGTTGCGTTGAGCCGACAGTACCGATACCGTTATACCACCCCGTACCTGCCTCAACAGCTATTGCTATTGAATCACTGTCTTTCAAAAACGGAGTAATGTCATAGGTCTGATAAGCAAGGCTGACGTTGCCGTTGCAATATCCCGGATTCATGTGATGATAAATCGCATCGCCGTTTTCGGCGAATTCGCAAACTTGAATTCCGTTTACGTATGCCTGATAGACACCGAGAGCTGTAATGTATAGACGCGCCTTTTTCACGCCAGATTGAAGCTTCTTTTCCGTTCTGAATATCGGCGCAGATCTGCTGATATTCATACTGATAAATTCAGCACTTTTCCAATCTTCAGTATTCGTCACGCCTGTTTCAAACGAAGCCGAACTTTCAAACTTGTCGTTCGTTTCATTCCAGACGCTCAGCTTCCAAGTATATACGGACGCCTCTTTTAGTTTTATGGCGCAAGAAATCCCGACAGAATCTGAGCTTTCGACTCTGCCGCTGTTCCATATTTCCTCGTTTTCTTCGGAAAATACCACAATTTGATACGCTGACTGTTTTTCTCCGATTACATTTGACGTCATATTCCAGCCGAAACGAATCCTGTCGGTATCTATACCGATAGGATTGGAAAGATATTCGGTTGTTAAATTACCAATCTGTGTTTTAACAGAAATCATTTCGTTGTCACTCCCCGACGGTTGATTATTGCAAGCTTGCAGATTAAAAACGGAAAAAGCATCATAAAAGCGAGAATAGCTGACAACATTTTTTATATAGGTTCAAAGTAAATTATCTCCGACGCACAAAATATTTCTTAATTAAGTTTAACACTTAATAAGTAATAACACAAGCCTCCATAGCAAATTTGCTGATTGAATTGTCACAGTTACCGCACTCGCCGTACAGTTTCATTCAAGATGCGCCGCAACGGCATTTTGTGTTAAAACGAGAATATCCCGCCCAAAGGCGGGATATTCCCATACGAGTTATACTTACTTGGAGTTTTTAATATCGTTCTCGTACTTTTCGACCATCTTCTTGACCATCTGGCCGCCTACAGAACCTGCCTGACGGGATGTGAGATCGCCGTTATAACCTTCCTTGAGGTTAACGCCTACTTCATTGGCTGCTTCCATCTTGAACTTGTTGAGTGCGTCCTTTGCTTCGGGAACGAGCTTCTTGTTGTTAGATGACATTTTTGTTTCTCCTGTTTTTGAGTTCACCGTCCGTTCAGCTTTGCGCCGCGGACACGAACTCTTCATTTAATCTATATAAATTGAGTCCGTGCCGCGTTCGCGTCGCGTCCTCTGTCATTATTATGTTCCGACGCAAAACAATTATAACTGCCAATTTTAAGTTTATTAATACGATGTTTACCTTTATTTAATATCGTCTTTTTTCGACAAGCCGTTCCTATGGCTTTTTTATTGTTTCATTTATTTATATATTATTGTAGAGAAAACTCATATATATGCCGCGTCAGATAGCAAGACGTTTGCAGAGTATTATTCACTCCCCCTTCCCCTCGACGAACCATTTATCCTCCTCGAGGAAGAGGTAGCTTTCGCGTCCGTCGATTATGACGCGGTAGCGGATGCCGCAGCCGCCGACCTTCGTCGATGCGGCGCGGACACGTTCCGTGATACGCGTGATCTCGTAAACGCGGCCATCAGTCCACGTTATAGAGCGCGGACAGAGCTCGCCCTCGGGCGAAAAATCGACGTTAACTTTAACGTACACCTTTCGTCTTTCCATTATTTTTCCTCCTTACGCTAAATTCAGCATCCCCGTCGGCATCAATAGCTCGATCTCGTCATCCGCCTGCGGCATCTTCGGAAGCCACATCGTTGACGCATTCACGATGGCGCGTCTGCCGAAACGGTTTCTTATCTCGTCTACGGTTTTATCGACAGCTTCGCTTTTTGCGATCATCTCGACGCCGCCGAAGATGGATATCTGCTCACACGTGTCATCATCCGTCAGCCGTATCGCGCGCACCGTTAACGCGCGCACCGGCTTGTACCACGGATAGCTCACGCGGAAAATATCGAACGCGCGACGCGCAAGCTCGTTCGCGTTATACGACGGACGTTCGAGCTTCGTTTGCCACTCTTTCCACGATAGATCGTTACATTTTACCGTGAGCGACACGCCCCTCGCCTTTTTGTGTGCGTCGCGCAGACGGCGCGCCACCTCGTCCGCGAGCGAGAGGATCATCGGCCACACCTCGCCGTCATTTTGAAGATCGGAAAGAAACGTGATCCCGTTTCCGACGGATTTGATCGGCGCTTCGTAATCCTGCGCGGTGACCTCCGAGGTATCCTCGCCGTTTGCGAATCTTTTCATGCGCACACCGTTCACGCCAAACTTTGCGGCGAGTAATGATTCGGGACAAGCCGCAAGCGCGCCGATCGTTTCGATCCCGCATTTTCGCAGTTCGCGCATAGCGGAACGTCCCACACCGAGCATTTCATCTGCGGGCAGTCCCCAGATCTTGTCGCGGAAATTCTCCTCCGTGATTACGGTGACGGCGTCGGGCTTTTTCATATCGCTGCCGAGCTTGGCGAATATCTTATTGAACGACACACCTATCGACACCGTGAGTCCAAGTTCGAATTTGACGCGCTCGCGTATCTCGTTTGCTATCTTTTCTCCGCTGCCGAACGTCTTCGCGGAAGCCGTCACGTCGATCCAGTTTTCGTCCATGCCGTACGGCTCGACGCGGTCCGAGTATTCGCGGTATATCTGCCTCACTAACCGCGAATATTTCACATATTCGCCGTAGTGCGGATCGACGGTGACAAGGGTGGGACATTTCAGCTTCGCTTCAAATATGGATTCTCCCGTCCTGACACCGCAAGCTTTCGCCGAGTAATTCTTCGCAAGCACGATTCCGTGACGCTCCTCTACCCTTCCGCAGACGGCAACGGGATATTTTTTCAGTTCGGGATTGAGCATACACTCAACGGAGGCGTAAAAATTGTTGAGGTCGCTGTGAAGTATCGTTTTTCTTTGCATAATTATCAAATCCCCATTGACAAACATTTGTTCGTGTGATAAAATAAAAACACACATCGGTGTGCGCCGATCCATCGGCACACATTACGATGTGCCTTGTAAATTCATTATACACACCGTCATGCGCGTTGTCAATGGGGTTTGCGCACATTTTCGTGTGTTGTTTTTTGAAATCGGCATTGGGAGTTTATTATATGGCATTTTCGGAAAAACTTAAAGAAGCAAGAAAAGCGTCTGGGATGACGCAAAAGGAGCTTGCCGACGCAACGGGAGTTTCCTATCGCGCGATCCAGACATGGGAGGCAGGACGTCTACCGAAAAGTCTTGATCCTGTGATGAAGGTCGCCGCCGTACTCGGAACGACGGCGGAGGCGCTCCTTTCCGAAACGGATCAGTACGTGATCGAAGCAGGCGAGCGCGGTGGTGCCGCCGCAGCACGCGACGTTGACGCACTCGTGAACGAGGTCATCGGTCTTTTCGCGGGCGGCGATCTCGACGAGGACGAAAAAGACGGCATCATGGCGGCGCTCAACGAAGCTTACTGGGTCGCAAAGAAGAATAACGCTAAATACACGCCAAAAAAATACCTCAACAAATAAAAGTCATGAGTCACAACAATATTATTACCGAAAAGGCGATCGCTTTGATACGGCGGTGCGGCACGCGCGATCCGTTCAGCATCGCGTCCGAGCTTGGCATCAACGTGATGTATACGGATGCGCTGCATCGGCTGAAGGGGATGTATCGCGTCATCAAGCGGAATCGCTTCATCATATTAAATAACAAAAATTCTACGGAGTTAAACCGCATCGTGTGCGCGCACGAGCTCGGCCACGATCAGCTTCACCGTGAATACGCAAAGGAATGTGCATTGCAGGAGTTTATGCTTTACGATATGTCGACGCGCCGTGAATACGAGGCAAACGTCTTCGCCGCCACACTGCTGCTCGATGACGAGACCGTGATCGAGCTGATCGAGGACGGACTTGACACCGTTGCCATCGCGGCAGCGATGAACACGGACATCAACCTCGTCGCGCTGAAGGTTGACTGCCTTATCCGAAGCGGCCACGATCTGCGCGTGCAGGCGCACGATTCGAAATTTTTGAAGTAGAGGTGTCACATCTATGTGCGGACGATACACGGGATTTGTTGACGAAAGCCGGGAGCTACACGACATATACACCGCCGCCAGGTCGGCGTATCCCGACGTCAATTTCAAGTCGGGCGAGATCTTTCCGACGAATACGGTCCCGCTTCTGACGGCAAACGGCGGCTCGCTCCGCCCCGCACCTGCCGTTTGGGGCTTTCCCGGCTTCCGCGGCAAGGAAGTCATCATCAATGCTCGCGCGGAAACCGCCGCGGAAAAATACACCTTCGCCGAAAGCTTCCGTCGCCGCCGCTGTATCGTGCCGACGACGGGATACTACGAATGGTCGCGTGACAAAGAGAAGTTTTTATTCAATCGCCCCGAGCGGAAGATACTCTATCTTGCCGGACTTTATAACGAGTACGCGGACGGCATTCGTTTCGTGATACTAACGACTGCCGCAAATCCGTCCGTATCCGACGTGCATCACCGCATGCCGCTCCTTCTCGGCGAAGATCAGCTTATGCTGTGGGGGCGCGACGTTGATTTTGCTCTCGCACATCTATCGAGCACCATGCCGCCGATGACGAGGGCGGAAGCGTAGAAGAATCCTCCCATTAAAGCATTATACATTCACCAGACCGTCTACGGAGGTATTTATGCAGACACGCATCATCAGCTTCAATATCAGGTTTCGCAGCGACCCCCACGGCAACTCCGTTGCCGAACGTGCACCGCGCCTATATTCCGTTATTGCGCCGTACGACGCCGACATCATCGGACTTCAGGAATACAGTCCCGAATGGGAATCGCACATCAAGGGATACTTCGCCGGACAATACGAAATGTTCAATAAATACCGTTCAACGGACGTTGACATCGAATCCTCGCCGATATTATGGAAAAAGGATAAATTTGACTGCATCGGCAGCGGCTATTTCTGGCTCTCCGACACGCCCGAAATCCAGTCACGCGGTTGGGACGTTGTCTGCGAATGCTACCGTATGTGCGTTTACACCATATTGAAGGATAAAGCTACGGGCACGCAGCTCACATTCATGAATACTCACTTCGGATTCGGTGATGGCTGTCAGCAAAAGAGCGCCAATCTCGTCGCCGACTATAGCCGCAAGATCTCATCGCTCCCCACCGTACTCGTCGGCGACTTCAACATGACTCCCGACAGCATCGGTTACAAAACCATAACGGGCTATTTCACCGACGTCAATGCCGTCACCGTCAACGATCTTCGTTCAACCTATCACGGTTATCGCCCCGACAAGATCAAAAACGAGCATATCGACTATTGTTTTATCGGAGATAACGTCGTCCCCGTCAGCCAGAAGATAATCACCGAGCTCGTCGACGGCAAATTCCCTTCCGATCACTACGGACTTTTCACCGAAGTTGAAATATAACGCAAAAAGACAGCGATTTTTTCTGAAAATCGCTGTCTTTTTATTATTTACACATTTCGGAATACGTTCATTCCGCGCCTATATCGTCCTGTCCCGTCACTTCAAAATACTCAAGCGGATCGACGAATCCGTCGGCAAGCTTCATTTCAAAATGCAGATGCGGTTCATCTGCCGTTTCAAGAAGTGCTGATTCACCGACAGTGGCAATAACGTCGCCGCGCGAGATCTCATCTCCCGAGCCGACAGCGTACATGCTTTCTCTGCTCAGATTTTTATAATAGCTGATAAAATCCGCCTCGTGGGCAACGGAAATACAGTAACCCCACATCGGGTCTTCCCAAACGTCCTTCACGACACCGTCCGCAACGGCTCTGACGTACGCTCCCGTTTCACACGCAATATCGATACCGTTATGGATTCGGTAATCGTTCATCGTCATCGAATAAACGAGCACGGTTTCACTGTGCTCCTTTGAAACAGCGCCTGAGATCGGCGAGGAAAATTCAGGTTCGGTCGGCGTTGCTATCACGTCCTCGGCGTCAAGTGTCGCGTCCGCGTCCTTTTCTGTCTCGGGTGGTTCAGTTTCTTTCGGCTCTTCAACGCGGTTCATCGTATCGGGTGTCGTCACAGTCGGTTTGTCTGTCACCACGGGTTTGGTTGCGTCTGCGGCTGTCGATTCGGCGGTGTCGGAAGTGTCGCCGTCTTTTTTGCTGTCGTTGCGGCGAGATACGATTCCCGTTACGATAACGAGGATGGAAAGCACCGTTATCACAACTATCAACGCCGCGTAAACGACTCTGTTTTCGTTATTTTTTCTTGTCATAATGTAATAGTCAGCTCCTTATTATTACTTTGCAAGCTTATTTTTACCCAATTTAATAAATTTATTCACATTGTCACATCTTTTTTGTCCACCGATTGACGAACAGTGGGTTGTGCGATATAATATATATAAATATGTAAAAATTGCAATGAGGTTCATAATGCTTTCAGTAAACAATACATCGGTAATGAATTTAGAAAACGCGATCCGCGGTGCGCGCAATCCGCTTAACAGCTGGGAACGCTCCGACAGCTATTACGACGATAACGGAAACTACGTTCTCGGAGAGAACGATCTGTCGCTCGCCGTACGTCTGCGCCGCGCAGGATCAGACCACAGAAAGTATATGCGTCAGATTCTCGTTTCCGTCGATATAACGGCTCCTCTATATTGGTGGAAGGAATTCGACACCTATAAGGTAGGTACCGTCGCAAATTCCACGTCGACCATGCATAAGATCCACAGCAAAGAATTCACCCGCGATGATTTTTCCTGCGATAAATGCTCGCCCGAAGCGCTCGCCGCACTCGACGCCCTTATCGCTCACCTTGAAAAAACACGTGTTGCGTATAACGAAACGAAGGACAAGGCTTTGTGGTATGACATAATCCAGCTCCTTCCCTCCTCCTATAATCAACTCCGCACCGTTACGCTCAATTACGAGAATCTTGTCAATATGTATTATGCCCGCCGCAATCACAAGCTTGACGAATGGCACGTGCTTTGCGACTGGATCCTCTCCTTGCCTTACGCAAAAGAGCTTATCGTTGCCGAGCCCGAATCAAAATAAGCTTTCCCGACAATATAATGACGAGTACTGTGCCTTCGCGGCGACATTACTCGTCATTTTTCACGTTTTCCGACCTGTGTGCGACAGGTCTTGTCACCGTTTTCCGTTTTCCATAATTCATTTTTGTTAATATTCCCAAATTTTTCCATGAATCTTTGTGCATTTTTTCATTTTACAAGATATTGATTATTTTTCCATTTTATGGTATTATATGTCTGTCAAACAAACCAACAACGGAGAACTACAAAAATGGAACAGAATACTAAAATACTCATCGCCGACGAAAACGGCGAATCTCGCAAAAGATGCAAAGAGGCTCTCGTAAGAGCAGGCTACCGTGCCGTAGAAGAAGCCTACAACGGCGAGGATGCTCTCATGAAAATAAACCGCACGCGGCCTGACGTCGTTATAGCCGATATCTGGCTCTCAAAGCTTGACGGTATCGGACTGATCAGGAACGTCAACGGATCGGGACTTTTCAGCGGTAAAAAGCCCATATTCATAATCGCTTCGCTCGTTTCAAATCAAAACATTCTTTACGATGCTATGACGGCAGGCGCTTCGCTTTGCCTGCTCAAGCCGATTGACTACGGCAGTCTTGTCAGTCACATCGAATCCTTGACAAGCGTCGGCAGAAGCACCGCTACATCCGCCGCAAGTGAGCCGTCGCAGCAGCCCGACATCGAAACGCAGGTAACGAAGATCATTCATCAGATCGGCGTACCCGCGCACATCAAGGGATATCAATATCTTCGCACGGCGATACTGATGACTATCGCCGACAGCGATATCATCAATTCCGTAACGAAGGTGCTCTACCCCTCCGTTGCAAAGAAATATTCGACAACGACGTCACGCGTCGAACGCGCGATCAGGCACGCCATCGAGGTTGCATGGGACAGAGGGGACGTTGACACGCTCAATTCTTATTTCGGATACACGATACAGAATTCACGAGGCAAGCCGACAAACTCAGAGTTTATCGCCATGATCGCGGACAACCTTCGCCTGAAGATGAAAACGTATAATTAAAAGCGCGCCCGAACCGTTGACACCGTAGCAACGGTCGGGCGCTTTTACTTGACATACACGGAAAAATAGAATATACTCAGCAGTAGACTATATGTTTATATGGGATTTGATTTTTATGAACAAACTGATATATATACTGCTGTTGTCCGTCGTCCTTGTCGGCTTTGTCTGCTGCTCAAACGGCGAGGGCGATGAAACCTGTGACTCTGCCGTCCCCGTCAGTACAGATGAAACCGAAACTGCCGAAAGTGAGTATAGGGAAACTGACCAAACCGAAAGCGAGTCCGAACAAACGGCGGAAAACGAGACCGAAGCCATCGAAACAGAGCCTATAATAGAACTCCCGTCCATACTCGATTTATTGAAGATCGCCGTACAGCCCGTCGGCTCGACCATGTACGTTTGGGGCGGCGGATGGAGCGAGGAGGATACGGGTTCCGGAATTGAGGCGGTCAGCCTCGGAGTGAGTCCGCGTTGGGCAGAATTTGCCGCGGAGCAGACCTCCGACTACGATCATAAAACGACACGCTATCAGATCCACGACGGTCTTGACTGTTCAGGATACATCGGATGGGTGATATATAACACGATCAAGCCCGAAAACGAGCACGACGGCTTCGTGATGACCTCAACGAAAATGGCGTCCGAATTTGCCAAGCTCGGAATGGGTGACTACATTCCCGCGGAGAACGTCACCGAATGGAAGGCCGGCGACATCATGAGCATGAACGGACACGCATGGATCGCCGTCGGTGAGTGTGAAGACGGAAGCGTACTGTTCCTTCATTCAAGCCCGCCCGGTGTAATGTTCAACGGAACCTCCCTGCAGGACGGCGGTAAAAGCCAAGCCGTAATATTGGCAGAACGGATCATGTCGGAGCATTATCCCGAATGGTACTATAGATTCCCGGACTGTGACAGATCTTATACATACCTCACTGAGTCTTCCGCCATGCGCTGGAATCGGGAGACACTCAGCGACAGCGAGAAACTATATTTTATGACAGCCGACGATATAGTGCAGGCAATATTTGAATAACACAAAAGAGGCGGAATTCCGCCTCTTTTTTTGCCGTTTTTTTCATGTATCCCTATCATCAATCGTAGAAAAACTCATATTCCGGCAAGGATTTCCATTCGTCCGTCCCGATCAGAATGTCGCGGATGGATTTACACACCGAAAGAAATCTTTGCCCTTTTATATTCTTCGATTCATACGTCAACGCGATATCCTCCGCCACGACGGTCTTGTCAAACTCATCCGTATGCACAGACAAGATCAGCGTCATCGGAGGCTCCGATGCAAGCCCGTTCGGATGCGGATTATATTCGTCTGGATACGATTCAATATCAAGCACGCGTATCAGCTCGTATATCCGCTCGAGTTCTTCTTCCGATAGCTGATACGTCGTAATATAATCTTCGGGGTGAGTTGCGTCCTTTGTTTTGACGAGCTTTCCCGTCGCGCTGTCATAAGAGCTGACGCCGTAGCACCCCCACGTGAGTGAAAAAGAAAATCCGTCGGGCTCTTCGGGGAGCGTCGAACCGCCTCCGCACGAGGTAAGCACGAATATGATCGATATTATGGCTGATAACAATGCCGTTTTTTTCATTTTGCGTCTCCTTTTGCGTCTTTTTTGCACGATACTGTTTGCATCCTCGTCTATATAGACGCAAGCTTCAGCCCAAAAGTTCCCGCATTATAAAAAACAAACGACTGCGTTTTACTTCGCGTCAAACATCGCCGACAGCTCGTAGATTCCGCGTATCGGCACGACCTTGATGTTGTCCGGCATAGAAGACAAGTCCGTTCCGCGGCGCGGAATGATGATGCGTTCAAAACCGAGTCTTGCCGCTTCACGCACGCGAAGCTCAATGTTTGACACGCCTCTGACCTCGCCTGCAAGCCCGATCTCACCCGCAACGGCAAGCTCAAACGGAACAGGAATGTCCTTGAGTGCCGATATCAGTGCCGCCGCGACGGCAAGGTCACACGCAGGCTCGTCGAGCCGCAAGCCGCCAACAACGTTTATGTAAACGTCATATTCCGAGAATTTGAGCCCGAGCCGCTTTTCAAGAACGGCAACAAGCAGGCACAAGCGGCTGTAATCGAAGCCGTCCGCCGTCCGTCTCGGTGCCGCGAACGACGTTTTGACCGTCAACGCCTGAATCTCCGCGATGATCGGACGCGTACCCTCCATACAGCAGACCGTACAGCTTCCCGAAACGCCTCTCGGACGTCCTGCGATAAGCATCGCGGACGGATTTTCGACTTCGGAGAGCCCATGATCCGTCATTTCGAAAACACCGATCTCGTTCGTCGCACCGTAACGGTTTTTCACAGCTCGGATGATACGGAAATTCTGATGACGTTCGCCTTCAAAATAAAGCACCGCGTCAACCATGTGCTCAAGCACCTTCGGGCCTGCGATACCGCCCTCTTTATTGACGTGACCGACAAGGATCACAGATATTCCGTAATTCTTTGCGAGCGCACCGAGCGCGTTCGCACATTCGCGCACCTGCGACACACTTCCCTGAATCGACGACGATGAAGCCGCATACAGAGTCTGCACCGAATCGGCAATAACGACGTCGGGGCGAAGCTCCTCGCACTGGCGGATCACCTTATCGATATCCGTTTCCGTGTATATGTATAGCTCCGCCGATGAAACTCCGAGCCTTTTTGCGCGAAGCCTAATCTGCGAGGACGATTCCTCACCCGATACGTAGAGGACTCTGCGGCCCTTCGCAAGCACGTCTGATATCTGCAAAAGAAGCGTCGATTTTCCGATTCCGGGCTCGCCCGAGATCAGAACTACAGATCCTGTCACAAGTCCGCCGCCGAGCACGCGGTCGAGCTCGCCGTATCCTGTCGGAGTGCGTATGCAATCCGATATGTCCTCTGCCGATATGGGCGCCGCCCTCTCGCTCATCACAGCGCCGCGGCGCGGCTCGGATGAGGCAGCCACCGACGCAGACGAAGCCGCGGGAACGCTGTACGTTTCCGGAACGAACGTGCCGTACTCGCCGCACTGCGGGCACCGCCCGAGCTTTTTCGGATATTGATAATCGCAACTGCTGCATACGTAAACTGTTTTTGCTTTCATTTATTAACTCTGCCTTTTCGGTCGATATTGTTTGAGTTTGATTCTGTTACTTTATATTCTATCATAAATCTTCCATCCGTTCAAGAAAAAAACGCGCAAAAGCGCGGTTTGATTATTCCTTTCATTCAGCCGTCTGCCGACAGATACGACATAACTGCCGCTGATATCGTCAAGGCAAGCTGTCTTTGATATTCGGTATCGCAGAGGCTTCGGCATTCATCGGGATTTGAGATAAATCCGCACTCGACGAGCACAGCCGGCATTTTTATTCGATTCAAAATATATATCGAACTCCCTGCAGGCTTCGTTTCGCGCTCGTTGTCCGTTTGCAAATACGTGCTGACAGAGCCGCGAATACATTCGGCAAGCACCTTTGAGGAAGGATCGTTCGGCGAATAATATACCTGAAGCCCCGAATATCTGGCAACGCCGAACGTGTTCATATGTATGCTGACCAGCACCGCATCCTCGTGTTCTTCCGCAAAACGCAGTCGATTTTTGAGATCGTACACCTTTTTATGCCCCTTATAGTCGGATAAGTCATCGTACATATCATATAGCATTATATCCTCGGTGCGCGTCATAACACAGCTTACTCCCGACGAAGAAAGCATATCGTAAACGATTTCGGAAACGGCAAGATTGAGTGTTTTTTCAAGCGTGCCGTTGACGCCGACGGCGCCGCCGTCCTCGCCGCCGTGTCCTGCATCGATCACGACTTTTACGGGGATTTCGTTTGCATCTGCCGCAACGTCATCCGTCGCGTCCTCACCGATCAGCAGAGCTATCGCGCCTCCTATAAGACCGAGCGCTGACAGTAACAGGCAGATCAGCAAAAACTTCGCCGAGACCACACCGCAATTATCTTTTCTTTTGTTCATACCACGCACCGTACCTATGTGAATATTATACTTTCACATAAATATATGCGATAGCTTGCATCTATATTACTCCCCGCCGCAAGTGCCACAGGGCTCATAGCCCATGTCGTATAACTCGCCAACGTCGTTTACGTACGCCGTTTGCTTGTTGATCTCGCTCATTCTATCAACGCTGGGGCAATCGGGATGATGGAACTTTTTCGAGTTTGTGTTCAGAATGACCATGATCGCTCCCGACTCATCTGTGGCAAAAGATGCGTCCTCACCGTCACTTTCTTCGGGTGCTTCCGTGTCCGTTACGGTTTGGTCGGATTCCTCCGCTGTGTCGGCGGTATCGGTCGGCAAAACGTAGTCGATCACGCCGTCCGCGGAAGAATATCTGTACGTATTTTCCCCGAGCTTCACCTTAACGCTGCCGTCCGAATACCAGTATACGTCATATTTTTCGCCATCCGTTCGCACGCGGTAGAATTTTTCGCCCGTTTCGGTGTCGTTTTCTTCGGAAACGTATTTTATCTCCGACGTAAGCCCCGATGAACGAAGCAGTACGCACATCCGCGCCGCGTCGTCAGCATCCGTGTTCAGCATGTCGGAAATCAGCAAAACATCGGCGTCGGTTATGTCGGTAATGATCTGCGGCGCGTCAAGCTCGCCGCAGGCGGAAAATATACAGCATAAAATAAGAGCCAAAATAATCAAAATTCGCTTTTTCATCATCACCCTCCGTCGTTTTTTTACAGTATACCACGCTTTACGCCTCAATTCAAGAAAATCCGTCCGTTATCCTTTGCGTTTGTCGGCATTTTAAGTTGATTTTATCAAATGGCGGTGATATAATAATATAAATTGCTGTATAGTCAGCAAATATTACGTAACGGACGTTATATATAATGGCAGATTTTCCTCAAATCAATAAAAACTGCAAAGCACAGCTGTATTACAGCCGCACAACCGATGAAACCGAAGCGTTGGGTGCGATGCTCGGATCTCTTATCGCAGAAACAGAAAGCATCGCTTTTGTGGCGCTTTTCGGTGATCTCGGCGCCGGCAAAACGGCTTTTGTCCGTGGACTTGCTTCTGTCATCTCGCCCGAAAGCATCGTTCGCAGTCCCACATATTCTATCGTAAATGAATACCGCCGCGGCAGTCTTCCGCTTTATCACTTTGACCTTTACCGCATCGAGAGCGAGGACGATCTGTACTCTGTTGGCTACTACGACTACGTTGAGTCCGGTATATGCGTCACCGAATGGAGCGAAAATGCGGAAGGCGAGCTCCCCACACCGCGTTGGGAAGTGCGGATCGAAGGCTCCGCAGATGAAATCCGACGCATCACTTTTTCATACGTTCACTGACCGAAAGGAACAACGGTAAATGCTCATTCTTTCAATAGATTCCACCGCCAAAGAGGCATCCGCCGCGCTTTTGCGCGACGGCAAATGGCTCGGCGAGATCAACCTTAATTCAGGATATACGCACAGCGAAGCGCTCTTGCCCGCCGTTGAATTTTTGCTCACATCAGCAAAGCTCACACCGTCCGACGTGGACGTTTTTGCCTGCGCGGCAGGTCCCGGCTCATTCACGGGAGTCCGCATCGGCGCATCTACGATCAAAGGACTCGCATTCGGGCGCGGCAACTGCTGTTGCGCCGTGCCGACGCTTCTTGCACTTGCAGAAAACGTGCTCGAACTGCACGGCATCGCCGCCGCCGTCATGGACGCGCGCCGCGGACAAGTCTATACCGCGATCTTCGATTGCAGAGGCGACGAGCCGATACGGCTCACGCCCGACGACGCGATCCCGATCGAGGAGCTCGGCGAGCTTATCTCTAATCTTGACATAAAAGAGACGCCCGTTTATCTCGTCGGCGACGGCTACGACATCGCGTACTCAAAGCTTGCAGATAAGCTTCTGTCCATACGTCCCACGCCGAACGTGATGCGTACGCATTCCGCTTTGTCAGCAGCTCGCGTTGCCGCTCGCATGGCAGAGCGCGGAGAGCTTTGCTGCGACGTGACACTGACTCCATACTATCTGCGCCTTTCTCAAGCCGAACGTGAATACAACGAAAAGCACGGGCTGAAGAGCTGAACCTATGAGCTACAATCTAAAAAAGACGCTGCTCTATATTCTCACCATAATGATGCTGATCGTCGCATACGTCTTCTTCCCCGACAACAGCAGCGACAACAGCGTTAACTCCGGCACAGATTCCGTCACAGGTATCGTATCGGAAACAGCGGATGACATAGAATCCGAAAGCGGAAACGGCGAGAATAACGATGACGGGCTGAAGCAGGACGGCGAATATCTGTCGCGTGACGATGTTGCTTTATATATTCATATTTACGGTGAACTGCCGCCGAATTTTCTCACCAAAAACGAAGCGCGCATACTCGGATGGGACAGCAGCCTCGGCAATCTTTGGGACGTTAGACCCGGCTGTGCTATCGGCGGCGACCGCTTTTACAACTACGAAGGACTTCTTCCCGAGGCAGACGGCAGAATATACTACGAATGCGACGTAAACTATAACGGTGGCTACCGCGGCGCGGAGCGCATCGTCTTTTCAAATGACGGTATTGTTTATTATACCGCCGATCACTACGAAAGCTTTGAGCTCTTATACGGAGGTTACGGAGAATGATATACATATCGATCGATCCTGAAACGGTACGCACCCCCGATGAGCTTCACTCTCTGTTCGCCGAGAAGCTTGACTTCCCCTCTCATTACGGAAAAAATCTTGATGCGCTTTATGACGCGCTTACCGAATATTCAAAATCTGTCTATATTATCATTGAGAACAGCGCTGCTATAAAAGCCGCTTTCGGTACCTATTATTCTCGATTGATCCGAGTCCTTACCGACGCTCAGGCAGAATCAAACGGATTTTTGCGTTTGTTGATTAAATAATAATTCAAAATATCATAAGAGGTGAATAACATGAAAATCGCTTTTGCCGCTGATCACGGCGGATACAGACTCAAGGATAAGCTCGTCGCTTATCTCAACGAAAAAGGCATCGAAACCGTTGATTTCGGTGTGAACTCTCCCGATTCCTGCGACTATCCCGATCTTGCACACCCGCTTTGCTGTGCCGTTGCTTCCGGCGAATGTGACCTCGGCATCCTCGTTTGCTCCACCGGCATCGGAATGTCGATAGCCGCAAACAAGCACGCCGGCATCAGAGCCGCCTGCTGCTCCGAGACGATCAGCGTCGGTCTCACCCGTGCACACAACAATTCAAACGTGCTTTGCTTCGGTGAGTTCATCGTCGGCGAGCACCTCGCAAAAGAAATGGTGGACATTTTCATTTCGACTCCCTTCTCCGAAGGTGAACGCCACGTGCGCCGCGTTGAAAAAGTCAACGCTCTCGATCAATAAAACCGTTTACGAAAGGCGCGTTATATCCAAAACGCGCCTTTTTTCATAAAACATTCGCAGGTACATTAAATGTCAGAACCGATTTTCACACTACAGAACATATCAAAGTATTATACGACGGGCGGAAGTGTCGTTGCGGGTCTTGTCGACGTAAATCTCTCATTCGGCGTGGGCGAGTTTGTTGCGATCACAGGTGAGAGCGGAAGCGGAAAATCGACGCTCGCGCACGTGCTCGGCGGCATCATCCCGTATGACGTCGGTGAGCTCTCTTATAACGGATCTCCAACGTCGCATTATGACAGCGCCGATTGGGAACAGCATCGCCGCGATGCTGTCAGCTTCATTTCGCAAAGCTACGGACTTTTGTACGGAAACACCGTTTTCGATAACGTCCTCTCCTCACTTTTGCTTTCGGGAACAGACACAAATACAGCAAAAAAGGAAACCGAAGCGATACTCCGCCGCGTGGAGCTCTGGGAGCTCCGCACGCGACGCGCCGCAAAGCTTTCAAGCGGACAGAAACAGCGGCTTTCGATCGCGCGTGCGCTCGCAAAGCCTGCTCCCATACTCATCGCCGACGAACCGACAGGCAACCTTGACCCCGAAAACAGCGAAAAAGTCATAAATCTCCTTGCTGACGCGGCAAAGGAGCGCCTTGTCATACTCATAACGCACGAATTTTCCGAAGCTGAAGCCTATGCCACGCGCCGCATCATCCTCCGCGACGGCAGAGTCATCACCGACGCGGCGCTACGCCCCGCATACAGTGCCGACACCAACATCTGCTCGCGTACAGCAAAACAGCCGCGCGGACTTGCCCGCGCCGTCACAGCTCTGTCGCTACGTGCACGCCCCGTCTGGGTGGCGATAATGTGCATCTTCTTTTCGCTCATCGCATTTTCCGTTTTCGCTTTCCTCGGCACCTTCATCGCCGCGCTCGACGACACCGATACGAGGATCTACGATGACAGCGCATTTATGAACGGTGACAAACGCCGTATCGCCGTCATGCGTGGCGACGGCGCACCGCTGACGGAAGACGATTACGAAACGATCCTCGGAGTAAAGCACATAGAATCGCTCGAACGTTTCGGCTACATAAAAGACACCAATATCTGCTACCGCAAGGGCGTTGATTACGACGTTAATTATTTTATAACGGGCAACATCGAGACCGATTACGTGCAACACGAGCGCGTTTCCTTATACGGCAAAGAAACATTCATGCAAACGGTGCCGCTTTTGGGAGACGACAGCGCTTTTCTCACTGACGGAAGACTGCCCGAAAACATTCACGAAGTCGTAACCGTCGGCGATGAATACGAGATCGGCGACAGCTTTGATCTCTTCATTCACGACTATAAATACTGGAACATCACACAGTACATCAGATACGAAGTCACCGTAGTCGGCACCACCGACTACGGCACGGGCGTTTATCTGCACGACGATATCGGCGCGATGATAACGAGCGCGCTGCGCGGTGACGGCATGATATACTCGCCGGTCTATGAAAGCTACATGAATACACCGCAACCGGACGCAGACGGATACTGCTACGTTTCGTTGGCGGCGGTCAATATGGCAATACCGACACACTTCATCATCGTAACAGACCCCGACGACCCTACAAAAATATTGTCTATAGACAGAGTCTTTTCGGACGGCAATATTCACGGTCTTATTGATTACAGCTACGTCACAATATCGGACGACATTTTCGGCACAAACCGCATAAGGTACACCATACTCGGTCAGAACAATTCAAATCATATCGATTATCTTGAAGTCTCCGAGGAAATATTCGAGCGTTACGTCGCCGACTACAGGGCGTCGGATCAGGTATCCGTCACGATCACTGATTACGCATACACCGACCGCGTGATAAATAAGCTCTACGACCTCGGATATGCTGCCGTTTCCCCCTATAAGCTCGGCTCGACGACGCAGGATGAGGAACTTGTGAACGAGCGCCTGCAAACGCTCACGGTCTGCCTGCTTGCGCTTGTTGCGATAACAGTCCTTGCTGTTATCGTGACGCGTGCCATGTTCGGCTTGCAAACGGAAAGCTACAAGCTTTTATCCGACATCGGACTGTCCAAAAGGACCGCGAAGCAGTCGCTCTTTCTGCAAAATCTCCCCTTCACCGTAATCGGTCAGATAATAGGGCTCACAGCGGTGTTTGTCTGTGAGCGTCTCGGTGTCGAGCGGATTATAGAGCTTTTGAAGTACCTGACTGTAAATGAGGCGGTGCTGCTCTCTGCTATACATTTACTGCTGTCGCTTCTGACAGCGCTTAACGTAATGCGTGTCGTCAGCCGCCGTGTTTACAAAAAAAGCGAGAAAGATACCGACCTTGATTGGAGCGTCATAAGAGAGGAGGAGATGCGGTCATGATAAAGATCGATAAACTGAACAAAACCTACGACCGCCACAGCCTTCACAAAAATCACGTTCTGCGCGACGTCTCCTTCACTCTTCCCGACACGGGCTTTGTTTGCATACTCGGCCCGTCAGGATGCGGAAAAACGAGCCTTTTGAACGCGATCGGCGGACTTGACAGCTTTGATAACGGCACCATATCGGGCGACGGATATTCCGTTCACAGATATGGCACCAAGACTTTTGAAAAAGAGCGCAACCGCAGCTTCGGTTATATCTTCCAGAATTATTATCTCTTATCCGAGCACAGCGTCGCATATAACATTTACATCGGGCTTCATTCGCTCTCGCTTTCACATAAGGAAAAGCTGTTGCGTGTAAGAGAGGCGCTTGCCGCCGTCGATATGCAAAGATACGAAAAGCGCATGGTGAAGGATCTTTCGGGCGGACAGCAGCAGCGCGTCGCAATCGCGCGCGCGCTTGCGCGTCGGCCGCGCGTCATTTTCGCCGATGAGCCTACGGGCAACCTCGACGAAGCGAACACTCTCAACATCTGTACAATCCTGCGCCGCGTTTCCAAAACGAGCCTTGTCATCATGGTCACGCATGAGGAACAGATCGCAAACTTCTTTGCAGACAGGATCATACGGCTCGACAACGGTGCCGTCAGCTCCGACACGGATAGCTGGGAGCGCGGAGTGCTCACATCCTCCGAGGGAGTATATTCGGGCGACTTCATCGACGAGACGACCGACTGTAACGGCGTCACTTTGCGTGTTTTACGCGAGGACGGCGCTGATAACACCGAGATCAGCGTCATTTTGGGACGTGACCGCGTCGTCATCAAGATCGGTGACAAGCGCGCCGTGAGCACCGTCTCAATCGACGAGCCGCCTATAATAATCGAGGGTACGCGCGCCTCTCTGTCGCTTGAGGAGATCGACCGTCAAGCAAAAAGCGAAGAAGCTCCTTTGAAACAGGACCGAGCCGCAAAAGCGGGCTCGGGCATCTGCTTGCGAATGATATTCTCCGAAGCGATGCGGATATTAAAGCAGAAAAGCTCTCGTTCTGTCGGAATGATCGTGTTTCTTCTGCTGCTCACAGTCCTCACAGTCATAATGGTCAGCGACTATGTCACCGTTTCTTCCGTTGATCCGCACGAATTTATGACGACGGATTCGCACATACTTCAATTCTCCCTGCAGCGCGACGAGGGACTCGGCGTATTGGAATCGACTCTCGATAACGTTATTGACGAATATACCGCTTATCTTGATGCGTCAAATCTTTCATATAAATATATTCCGCGCGTTTCGTGTACAGCGTCAGTAACTCTCGAAGGATTCATGCAGCTCGGAACAGTTTCGGAGAGTATCGAGAACTTCTCGTATATTCCGATCGACCGCCTTGATCCTGAAAAGCTGATCCACGGACGCATGCCCGAGTATCCGAACGAGATCGTTGTTGATAAGTGGGTGCTTGAAAAATTCATCTCCGCCGACGGCATCATTCAAAGCGGAATCGTTGATGCCGCGAGCTTCATCGGCATACCGATCAAGTTTAAGCCGTCCGACTATATGCCGACCGTCGTCGGCATAGCCGACACGAACGAGCCTGCTCTGTATCTGTCCGACAGCGCGATACTTTCGATCGCGGGCAACGGACACGCAACCGTCACACTTTCCGAGCTACAGAAAATGTATCCCGGACCATTCGATTCGCTGACGCTTGCCGACGACGAATGCTTCATCATCGGTAACGTCGCGGGCGACGTTTTCTATTCGCGCGTCGGAACTCCGTTCGATACGCGCGGAGGTATGCAGTTTTTGATCAAAGACACGATTACGGTTCGCGGTACATATGCGCAGATAGTTATCAGCGATAACGTGGTTGACGAATTTTTGCGCGCGACAGTCTCCTCAACCTTCAGCATATACTGTGACGACAAGGAAGCTATGAAGGAATATCTTAGAGACGGGCTTCCCGAGCAGTTTCAGGGACGGATCCGAGTCAACATAACGGACTCCTACACCGAAAAGCTCGCTGAATATACGATAGCGTCATCGCTCAAAGCCGACGCAAGAACGATCGTCACCGCAACCGTTATCGCGATCAGTATGATCATGCTTTATCTGACGCAGCGCTCGCGTATTCAGTCGCGCATGGAAACGATCGCCGTCTACCGTCTGCTCGGCATCCCCGGAGGCAAGCTTTTGTCGATCTTCGCCACAGAAACCGTAGTGCTCTCGCTTCGCAGCTCACTCCCTGCAACGGCGCTCACATACATTGTCATAAATGCGATCTCATATATCCCCGATCTTGCTTTTACGATGATCTTACCGTGGCGCGCGGCACTCTTGACATACGCGGGAGTACTGCTCTATCATCTTGCGGTTTCTCTTTTCCCCGTAGTGCGCCTGCTGCGCACACCGCCCGCAAGACTTGCATCAAAATATGATCTCTGATCAATAAAACAGCCGCGCACAAGCGCGGCTGTTTTATTGCTTATTAGTCTTCAACTCACATAATCGCGCGCATCACCCGATCTCGTCGGCTGTTCGTGTGACGCTCTTGATAAATTTGCCGCTCACCACTCTTCTGTGGCAGACGATGGCTTTGATAACCTCACACGATTTCATACAGAACAAAACGAATCCCACGGGCATGTTAAACACCGATGCCGCCAAAAATGCGGCAGGTATTGAAAATCCCCACAACGCCGCCGTTTCCGAAACGAAGCAAAAGATCGTGTCCCCTCCGCTTCGCAAAGTTCCGACGATCGACACCGCCGTCATTGAAACGAACACTTGCATCACAGCGGTAACGTTGATCATTTCAACGGCGAGAGCGTGCGTCGACGCTTCAAATGCATATATATTAAGGATCGGATCGCGTACAATGAGAATGATCCCGCTCGCAGCGAGCCCAAGCAAGATCGCTATATACTGAAAAGTGTGTGCGCGTTGACGCGCTTTTTCTATATCACCCTCTCCTATCGCTCCTCCTACAAGGACGGCGGCGCTCGTTGCAACTCCCCAAACGGCAAGTATTGCCAGATTATTTATCATATCGTTTATGGAGTTTGCCGCAACGGGATTGCCGAGCGTATAGTCGATGTGCCCGATAATACTCGCCTGTACCGCCATTGCAAGCGACCACACGGCTTCGTTGAGAAATACGGGTGTTCCGTATTTGAGAAAGTCATTAAAAAGCGTGCGATTCCGCAAAAACAAGTGCTTTACGCGGAATCCGATCTCGCCTTCGACCGCGAACGTGTAAAAACACATTATTACAAATTCAGACAAACGTGCGATCAGCGTCGCTATCGCGGCACCGCGTATTCCCATAGGCTCAAAGCCGAGCTTACCGAAGATGAGAACATAGTTTCCGACAATGTTGACGACAAGCGATGCGACAGATGTTACGGCACTGATCTTGACCTTTGCAACAGTACGAAACACGCACTGGAGCGTGTACGAGATCCCGAAGAAAACGTACGTCCATCCGACGATACGTAGATACTCAACGCCTGCGGAAATCGTCGCCGCATCGTTTGTGAATAGTGTCATCACCCATCGCGGAAAAACCAAAACGGCAAGCGCAAACAACAGCGTCATGTAAACGGCGCCGCGTAAAACGATCGCAAATATGGTTCGGATCGCATTATAATCTCCGCGTCCGTAATACTGCGTACACAAAACCGACGTTCCGCCCGAAAGCCCGAAGCAAAACGTTGACATCAGCGCAAACGGCTGATTTGCAAGCGACGACGCCGAAAGCAAGAGTCCCGTCGTATCGGCACGGCCGAGCATGAGAGTGTCGGCAATATTGACCGACAGCGCAAGCATATTCTGCAAGGCAATGGGAAGTCCCAGCACGAGGACTGATTTATAAAAAGCAGGATCGCGGACTACGTTTTTGAAAAGTTTTGTTTTCATTCGCCCCTCGCCTCGCGCAGCAGCGCGAGCTTCAGTATCGCCGCGTCCGTTTTTGCATCGTGGAAGCCCTCGCCGAGTGCTGTTTTCAAAGCCTCGGAAAACGGCATTCTGATAACGTCAAGATATTCGTCAGGATCGAGGTGCTGCTCTCCGAACGTGAGTCCCTCAGCGGCGTACAGATACAATTTCTCCGTAACGTATCCGGGAGAAACGTAAAGCCAACCAAGAGGGTATACTTTTTCAGCCGTCGCCCCCGTTTCCTCGCGGAGCTCCCGTACGATCGCATCGTACGGGTCCTCTCCCACTTCAAGCTTGCCTGCGGGGATCTCCGTCATAAAACCGCCGACGGCATATCTGTACTGACGCACGAAAAGGACTTCGTCCTCGTCCGTCACCGCAATAACGGCGGCACCGCCGTTATGCTCAACGACCTCGCGCACGGCAGGTGCGCCCTCCGACGTAACAATATCGTCGCGGCGGAGCTTCAGTATCTTGCCACTGTAAATGTAATCTTTTTTTACTGTTTTTTCAACTGCATCCATAATAACCACAGTCTGTTCTTATTTTTTGTATAGCTTCAAGGTTACGATCTCAAAAGCACCGACGGGAAGCTTGACATTCGTGCCGCGCACGGGAAGCTCATACAGTTCATTTTCTTCCATGTCGCAAACGTACGCTCTGTCAAGCTCAAAGCCTGCAACGACGGTTACGGTAGAGCTTGTGTTGTGTGCATCGTAAATACGGGCAACGATTCCGTCACCGTCCTCAGCCGCCTTAACGGCTTCGACGATCACGTTGTCGCGGTCGGTCGAAACGAGCGACATCGCGATAGGAGCTGTTCCGTCGCCCTTTGCCGTAACTGCGGTGAGCGGCTGATTCAACAGATACGCCGCCTCGATCGTGCCCGCGTCGCGGAAGTCACCCTCGTGAGGCAGAAGCACGTACGTAAACTCGTGCTCACCCTGATCGGATTCGGGATTCGGATGAGTGCCGCACTTCAGCATCGTAAGTGAAAGTGTCGTACCCGAGCAAGAATATCCGTACTTACAATCGTTCAGAAGGCTGACGCCGTAGCCGTGCTCGGAAACGTCGGCATATTTGTGAGCGCAGACCTCAAACTTTGCCGCATCCCAGCTCGTGTTTTCATGCGTCGGACGGCTGACATGACCGTACTGGATCTCATAGGTAGCCGTATTCGCATTGACGTTGACGGGGAAATACGTTTTGAGCAGAGTGTGATGCTCGTGCCAATCGACAGCGTTGTGGAATTTGATTTCTTTATTGTACGGGCTGATCGTGACCGTTTGCGTGATCACGGAATTATTGTACCTGCGAACGATGCGCACGCCGATCTCGGCACCGAAATCGACCGCCTCAACAGACGCAACATCATCGACCTTATACGCTTTTTCTTTATAATAGTTGGTGATCTCCCAGTTATCGTATGCACGCGGGAAATCCTCGTGCGCCAGAATCGCGTTTCCGATACCCGAAAGCACGTTTCTGTTTGCGGTCTTATCGTAAACGGATTCAATCTCCCACTCGGGAGTGAATATGACGCGGATACCGCCGTTTTCGAGTCTGCGTGTTTCCATATCGAAGATGGCACCGACATGACCGCGGATCGCCTTCGTCAAAGCGTATCCCTTCGACGGGATCCACTCAACGAACACGCGCTCGCCGCCGTATTCAACGATACCCGACGTTGCAAAGCCGTTTGCGTTGAACACAAGCGCCATTCCCTCCTCATGTGCGACCTTTTCGGCTATCCTTTCTTTAACGGAGTCAACGATCGCCTCGCCGCGTTCGAGAACGTCGGCGTAGATCACGTCAGTATCGGCATAAACGGGCCCTATGGAAGAACCCGGAAGCACGTCATGGAACTGATTGAGCAGTATACGCTCCCAGCCGTACATGAGCTCTTCTTTCGGATATTTACCTGCAGTGAGGATTCCGTCCAGAAGCGAGAGCGATTCTGCATTCATATAAAGAAATTCTGCGCGGCGGTTGTTCTTTTTGTTCTTCGCTGCGGACGTGTACGTACCGCGGTGATATTCTAGGTAAAGCTCGCCGACCCACGTGGGTATATTCCCTTTTGCCTTTGCGCTTTCATATAGCTCATCAAGAAACTGTCCTGCGAACTTCTGCGTCACCGTGGGGCACGGACCGATTCCGCGCTGCATACGGCGTCCATATTCAAGCATTCCCGTCGTCGGTCCGCCGCCGCCGTCACCGTGACCGAACGGATTGAGCGCTTCTTGTGTCAGCGATTTATCCTGCATACGGTTCCACGTTCCCATGATATACGACGGGGTGATTGAAGAGTTATACGTCGTATAGCGTTTCATGCCCTCATCGGGAAGCTTTTGCGACGTGATAAAATACGAGAACACACGTGTTCCGTCAATCCCCTGCCAATCGAAAACGTCGTGCGGCATCATGTTCGTTTCGTTCCAGCTTATCTTTGACGTCACGAAGCGATCTACGTTACATTTACGTAGTATCTGCGGCATCGCTGCAGAGTATCCGAACACGTCAGGCAGCCACAGAACGTGAGATTCAACGCCGAATTCGTCGCGGAAGAAACGCTTGCCGTATACGACCTGTCTGACAAGGGCTTCGCCGCCCGCAAGGTTCGTGTCGGCTTCGACCCACATCGCCCCCTCAACTTCCCATCTGCCCTCTGCAACAAGCTCTTTTACGGCTTCGTACGTTTCGGGGGAATCCTCTTTCAAATATTTATAAAGCTGCGCCTGGCTCGACATGAATTTATATTCGGGGTATCGCTTCATAAGCGCCACGACCGTTGAAAAGCTGCGCTGCACCTTTTCACGCGTCTGCGCATACGTCCAAAGCCACGCAACGTCGATATGTGTGTGACCGATCGAGGCGACGTTCGGGTGTCCGCCATCGCCTGTCGGCGTGCAAAGCTTATCGTAAAGCTCACGTGAAAGATATTCTCTACTCGATCTGACCGACGCCAAAAACGCCTCCGAGCCGGGATTTCTCCAATCCAAGAGATTGAGCGCCTCGTTGAGCGTGTCGCGGATCAGAACATAATCTCTGTCGTTTGAGTTCATTTCCTTGAGAACCTCAAAAGGCACAACGATGTCATAGTAGAGTCCCTCAACGGACACGTCACGCACGACTATTCTCGGCGAAAACTTGTATTCAAGCGTGTCGTAGCCCGTGTAAACGTACATCAGCACGTCGATCTCACCGCTGTAGCCGTCAAGATAAACGCTTCTGTGGTTCGTATCCGTTCCCTGGACGAGCTTGCCATCAATATACACCATATACTGCGGATTTTTGCCGTCATCGTAGTAATTTTCAAGCTCAAGAACACATCCGTCAGGGCATTCGGGAAGCTTCACTTTGCCGCGGAACCAGCCGTGCCATTCGTTCTTCATGCCGAATCTGTCAGATTTTTGCCACGGACGCCACAACAGCCCCTCCTCGGGAGCTTCGGCGGTTTTATATCCGCACTCGGCAACCTCAAATCCGTCAAGCTGATATATGGCTCTTGCCGTCAAAGGCACGATGCGCGAAAGCATTTGTTCTATTCGTTCGTAGATGAAATTCATATTTACCCCCCGTTATCATATTCAGGAATCTATATTTAATTATAACTAATCTGCGTCCATATCTCAATAGTAAAAAGAAAAAAACATTCCTTTCCCGTCAACGTAACGCGGTTGACAACGCACACAATGCTTGCTATAATATTTCCTAAATAACAATACTGATACGAAAGGTACGGTACAAATAAATGACACAGAACAGAGCCGACATTCCGGCAAAATACAAATGGGACCTCTCCGCAATCTACCCCGATATGGAAGCTTTTCAGGCAGATTGCGCCCGCATTAAAGAGATCATTGACCGCTTCCCCGCGCACGAAGAAACGATGACAAAGTCCGCAGAAGGACTTCTCGCAATGCTCAAGGACGACCTTGCCGCAGAGCGCATCATGAATAAGCTCTTCTCATACGCTCATCTTTCCTCCGACCTCGATAAATCCGACAACAGCTTCCTCGCTCTTATGGGCGGCGTGATGAACCTCGCAAACGAAGCGGCTGCAAAGGCATATTTCGTTTCCCCCGCTATCGTTCGCCTCGAAGAGGACACCCTCAACGCCTGGTACGCAGAATGTCCCGAGCTTGCGGCTTTCAAGCGCACCGTTGACTCTATCCGCCGCTACAAGCCCTATAAGCTTTCTGATGAAAACGAAAAGCTGTTGGCAGGCATGAACAATGCACTCGGCTCACATTCTAACATCCGTTCCATCTTCGCTAATGCCGATCTCGAATTCGGCACGATCCGCGGCGAGGACGGCAAGAAGGTTCCGCTCACCGACGCAAACTACGGCTTATATCTTATGAGTGCGGACCGCCGCGTGCGCCGCGCCGCATTCAAGAAGATGTATGAAACTTATCGCAAGTTCGGCAATACCTTCGCCGCACTTACAAACGCTTACGTTAAGGAAAGAGTTACGATGTCGAAAGTCCGTGGCTACGAATCGAGCCTGCAGGCATCCGTTTTCAACGATGAAGTAACTCCCGAGATCTACAAGAATCTCATCAACACAGTAAACGAAAACCTCGACGCGCTTTATGAATACTACGACCTCAAAAAGGAAGTTCTTGGGCTGTCGAAATATCATCTTTACGACGTATACACACCTCTCATCGGCTCCTGCACGAAGGAATATTCCTTTGAAGAAGCGGTTGAGGAAACTCTCGCCGCTGTGAAGATCCTTGGTGACGAATACCACGACGCGCTCGAATCGGGCATCAAGGAGCACCGTTGGTGCGACGTTTACCCCTCCAAGGGCAAAACGAGCGGCGCATACAGCTCCGGCTCATACGACACACAGCCCTATATGCTCCTCAACTACACGGGCAAGCTCGAGGACGTATCGACTCTCGCTCACGAAGCAGGTCACTCAATGCATACGTACTATTCCTGCAAAAACAACACTCCGCAGGAAAGCCAGTACACCATCTTCGTTGCGGAAGTTGCATCTACCGTAAACGAGCTCCTCTTCTCCCATAAGAAACTCCGCGAATCCGACAGCGATGAAGAAAAGCTCTCCATCCTCAATCAGATCATGGAAACCTATAAGGGCACCCTCTACCGCCAGACGATGTTCGCTGAATTCGAGCTCTTCATGCACGAATCCGTCGAAGCGGGACAAACGCTCACGCAGGATCTGCTCAACTCCAAATATTACGAGATCGTTAAGCGTTACTTCGGCAAAAACGTCGTTTGCGACGATGATATCGCACTTGAATGGATGCGTATTCCGCACTTCTACCGTTGGTTCTACGTTTACAAGTACGCGACCTGCATTTCTGCGGCATCGAGCATCGTAAAGCGCATTGAGACCGAGGGAGAAGCATATATCAATAAGTATCTGCAGTTCCTTTCCGCAGGCGGATCCAAGTCTCCGCTTGAAAGTCTCCTGATTGCCGACATCGACATGACAAAACCTGAAGTCATTCGCGACGCCATCGACGATTTCAAGGCTACGATCAAGCAGTTCAGAGAGATCTACAATAAGTAATCGTCCTTTCGCACATATTTACAAAAATAAGCGAGAGAAGCTCAACGGCAGCTTCTCTCGCTCGTTTTTTATGTTACAGTATGATGCAAATGAGCCCTCCCGAACCTTCGTTGATGATCCTTCCGAGCGTGTCGGACAGCTTCATTCTCGCATCCTCGGGCATGTGTTCAAGCTTATCGTGAAGTCCGTCGTCAACGAGCTCGTATAGCGTTTTGCCGAACATATTTGATTCCCATATCGACTTGTCACCGCTCTCAAATTCGCGCAACAGATAGCGCACCATCTCCTCCGACTGTGCCTCCGTGCCGACGATGGGGTTTATCTCCGTTTCGATCGTGGCGCGGATCATGTGTACGGACGGCGCACGCGCGCATAGTCGCACTCCGTAGCCTCCGCCCTGGCGGACGATCTCGGGTTCATCGAGTGTCAGATCCTCAACGTCCGGCATAACGATGCCGTATCCGCGCGTACGCACGTCTTCAAGTGCCTCTTTGACTTTGTCATATTCGCGCTTTACGTCTGAAAGCTCGCGTAAAAGGCGGATCAGCTCTTCCTCATTCGTTATGTCAAAGCCCGTCAGCTCACCTATGGTTTTATAATAAATACTGTCAGGGATCATAACGTTGATCTCGGCGCGTCCCGCTCCGAGATCGGTATCCCCCGACGTTACGGATTCAATGTGCTCCCCGTCGCAAAGACTCGCAAAGTTACCGACGCCGATAAGATCTCCCATCTTCTCGGAAACGGATGCGCAGGCGCGTACCTTTGAATATAGCTCGCACACGAGCGGATGATCACGGTCGAGCGCCGACAGCCACGACGGCACCGACACCTTGATCTCTCGGATCGGAAATTCATATAGCACAAGCTCAAGTATCTTCGTTATGTCCTCCGCGTCCATCGTCAAGCAGGATACAAGCGCAACAGGCGCTTTATATTTTTCTTCAAGCTCTGCGGCGAGCTGTTGTGCCGATGCACTCTCCGGCTCGGCGGAATTAAGTATCACCGCGAAAGGTTTGCCGATATCGTGCATTTCCTTTGCGACACGCGCCTCCGCTTCAACATAATCGGCGCGCGGAATGTCACCGAAGCTTCCGTCGGTCGTAACGAGCATTCCGATCGTTGAATGCTCGGTTATAACACGGCGCGTGCCTGTCTCCGCCGCCTCCGCAAACGGCATCGGCTCCGACTGCCATGGTGTTGAAACCATGCGTATTTCTCCGTCCTCCGTGTCGCCGAGCACACCTGGCACAAGGTATCCGACGCAATCTACCATTTTTACACGCAGTCGGGCATTGTCGCGGAGATTCACCTCTACCGCATCATCGGGGATGAATTTAGGTTCTGTCGTCATTACGGTTCGTCCCGCCGCAGACTGCGGCATCTCGTCGCGCGTTCTTGTGCGGTCGTATTCGCTTGTGATATTGGGCATTACAAGCGAGTTCATGAACCGTTTGATAAATGTGCTTTTCCCTGTGCGGACGGGACCGACGACACCTATGTAAATGTCCCCTCCCGTGCGCTCCGCTATGTCGCGGTATATATTGCTCTGTGTCATATAAGTCCTCCCGTGGCTAATCTTGTCTAATTTATATGACGGCGCGAAAGATAATATGCCCAGCCATGATAAACGCACGAAAGATTCGTCAGTGAGAAAAAAACAGCAAAAATCCCGCCGTTTCGGCGGGATTTTTATCGTCAATTATTGAAAGATTTACCTATCAGCTCTTGGTTACAACGTATTCTGTATCCTTCGCGATCATGAGCTCTTCGTTCGTAGGAATTACCCATACCTTAACGCGGGAATCGGGAGTGGAGATCTCAACGTTGTCGCTCTGACGGAGAATCTTCGCGTTGAGCTCGGAATCAAGCTTGATTCCGAAGAATTCCATGTCTTTGCAAACACGTTCGCGGAGCTCGGGGTTATTTTCGCCCATGCCTGCCGTAAATACTACAGCATCAAGTCCGTTCATAGCTGCGGAATAAGAGCCAATGAACTTCTTAGTCTGGTAAGCGATAACATTTGCGGCGATCTGCGCACGGTGAGTTGTCTCTTCGGAAACGGGGTTTCCGGATAGGTCAGTGCCCTTGATTGCGGCTTCGATGTCACGGCTGTCGGACGAGAATCCGGAAAGACCGAGGAATCCGCTCTTTTTGTTCATATAGTTGTTCATCTCTTCGGGCGTGAAGCCTTCCTTCTGCATGATGTAAGTTACAGCGGAAGCGTCAACGGAACCGCAGCGTGTACCCATGATGATACCGTCAAGGGGTGTGAAGCCCATGCTCGTGTCAACGCACTTGCCGCCGTCAACAGCGGAGATGGACGCGCCGTTACCGATGTGGCAGGTAACGATCTTGAGTTCTTCGATGGGCTTGCCGAGAACCTTTGCCATTTCGTTTGCAACGAAACGGTGAGAGGTACCGTGTGCGCCGTAACGGCGGACGTGGTACTTTTCGTACATATCGTAGGAGAAGCCGAACATATAAGCTTCTTCGGGCATTGTCTGATGGAATGCGGTATCGAATACAAGAACCTGCGGCTTTTCGGGCATAACGGAAAGGCAGCCTTCGATACCCATGATGTGTGCGGGTGTGTGAAGCGGTGCGAAGTCGCAACAAAGTCTGAGCTTTTCAAGAACTTCATCGTTGAGAAGCATGCTTTCAAAGAAGTAAGGACCGCCGTGAACGACTCTGTGACCTACAGCCACGATCTCATCCATATTCTTAATGCAGCCGATCTTAGCGTCTGTAAGATAATCGATAACTATCTTCATCGCAACAGCGTGATCGGGCATATCGTATTTCTTTTCGTATTTTTCGCCGTTTACTTTATGCTCAATCTTACCTTCGCTGCCGACAGGATCGCCGATGCCGATTCTTTCGCAGATACCCTTTGCGAGAACATCGCCGCTTACCGTGTCGAGAAACTGATACTTGAGAGAAGAGCTTCCGGCATTAACAACAAGAACCTTCATTTTGTTTCATCCTCCGAAAAAACAATAAATATTTGACAAATTTATAAATAACGTATATATTATATTACAAGCTAAGCCTGCGGTCAAGGAAAATTTTACACAAAGTTATTGAATATGAAAACATATATTTATATTATTTCCGAATATAATCCGCCGCACGGCGGACACAAATACATGATAGAGCATCTGCGCTCACGTTTTCCCGATGCGATCGTCACCGCAATCATGAGCGGAAACTTCGTTGAGCGCGGCTCTCCCGCGATCGTCAATAAATACTGTCGGGCGCACGCCGCCCTTAATATCGGCGCCGATCTTGTGCTGTCGCTGCCTTTTCCTTTTTGCATGGGCTCGGCGGAGTTTTTCGCACGTGCCGGTGTTACGATCGCAAACGCACTTTCGGAAGCGCATCCCGATGATCGTCACATTCTCGCGTTTGGCAGCGAATCGGGCGACACCGATGCGATCATCCTAACAGGCCAACGTATCGCCGAGTGTAGCTTCCGTGATGAGCTTTACCGCCGCGGTGCCGAATATCATACGGCACGCGGAATCACGATGCTTTATACTGAACTTTATGGCAAGGACGCATCCCTGCCGCTTCAATCGCCGAACGACACTTTGGGGATTGAATACGTCCGTGCGATAACGGAATCGGGGTCGTCCCTCATTCCCGTCACGGTAAGACGAGTCGGTGCTGACCACGACAGCAATGACAGCGACGGTGGTGCCGTTTATCCGTCTGCATCGACTGTGCGTCAGCGCATATATTCATGCGGCAAGGACGGTTTATCTCTCCTGCCCGACGACGTCGGTGACATTATCGGAAAAGACCTTGATAAATACGGTCCCGCCAACGAAAACAATTACGGTGACGCGATCCTGTCTATGCTCCGCATGCTCACCTCCGATAAGATCGGCGAATACGCCGAATGCGGAGGCGGTGTCGGCGAGCGGCTGATCGCATCTGCAAACAGAGCCACCTCTTACAGCGATATGCTCGCACTCGCGGCAACGAAACAATACACGAACGCACGTCTGCGCCGTGCTTCGGTCTATGCTTATCTCGGCGTGATCCGCCGCGACATTTCGGCGATGCCGAAATATACTCAGCTTCTTGCCGCAAACCGACGCGGCACCGAGGCTCTTCACGGTATGGTCCGCAAAGCAGGAATCCCGATCCTCACGAAACGTGCCGATTACGATAAAATGCCGCCCGACGCGGCACGTCAGTACGAGCTTGACGCAAAGGCGGACAAGCTTTATACTCTTGCATACTCGCCGCATCTGCCGACAGATGCTTTCATGCGTATCTCCCCCATAATTATCACTTGACTTAAAGAAAGAAACTTCACATGAGCAAAAAACGTATCACATTCTCAACGATTTATATAGTGCATTACTGTAAGCTCGTTTGGCGATCACTTCTGTTCGCCGCCGCAGTTACGCTCTATATCATCTGCCATATCAACGGCTCGCCGCTCTCCTTCGGCGGTTTTGAAAATAATCCTTTCGTCCTTGCGATGATCTGGATAGCATTCGTTTTTGAGATGCTGATGCGCTTCCTTCCTTCCCACTTTGAAAGCATGGGCTGTCAGAAGGTCTTTGCAAAAAATTATGTTCCGAGAAATGCCAACACGTCGCCGAATATTCAGCCTACACGGGTAACTTTGCTCGTTTTGGCTGTGTGGCTGCTTCTCAACGGTGCGATCGGACTACTTTATTTTCTTAATATCATTGACAAAAGTATCTTATTCTTAATCTGCCTTGCGTATTCTGTCTGCGACGTTATTTGTATCCTCTTTTTCTGTCCGTTTCAGACCTGGTTTATGAAAAATAAATGCTGCACGTCGTGCCGCATTTACAATTGGGATTTTGCGATGATGTTCACACCTCTCGTTTTCATCCCCGACGTATACACTTGGTCGCTGCTCGGCATCGCGCTGCTTCTTCTTTTGAAATGGGAGATTACGGTATATAAGCACCCAGAACGCTTTTCGGAAACGACGAACAAGTGCCTTTCCTGCGCCAACTGCCAAGAAAAGCTTTGTCACCATAAAAAACAGCTCCGCCGATTCATAGAAAAAAACAAAGCCACCCTCCGACTTTACGAAAACGACATTTTCGGCAAGCGTGAATCGGATAAATAAAGCCCGTGCATTTGACTTTTCGTTTTTTTGACTGTATAATATACTCCGTCAGTTATTGATCTGTTATTCGCATATATTACCTTAAGGAATCTTTCATGAACGATATAAAAGCAATTATTGCAAAAAACTTAGTCGAATTGCGGCAAGCAAAAAAAATGACACAGTACGATCTTGCCGCACTGCTCAATTATTCTGATAAAGCCGTTTCAAAATGGGAGCGCGCCGAATCCTTGCCCGACGTAACGGTACTCGTTGCGATCGCCGATATTTTTGACGTTTCACTCGACTATCTTGTGCACGAGGTGCATCCGAAAAAGGACGAACCGTCCGCCCCAAAAAAGCCCGCCGCAAACTATAATCGTCCGATGATAACGGCGGTTTCACTCATACTCGTGTGGCTCATAGCGATCTTCGCCTTCGTCATTTCAGTCCTCGTTGCCGACACCTTCACGTACCAGTGGCTCGCTTTCGTTTACGCTGTCCCCGTCACGGCTGTCGTCTGGCTCATCTTCAACTCGATCTGGTTCAATCCGCGCCGCAATTACTTTATCATTTCCCTGCTCATGTGGTCTGCTCTTGCAACGATCCACACAACGGCGCTTCCGTTTGGCATAAACGTATGGCTCGTTTACCTCATAGGCATACCCGCACAGGTCATAGTCCTTTTCTGGTCGATGATAAAAAAGCCGAAAAATGCAAATCCGAGCGGGACTGACACACAAGCCGATCCTGATAAAGCAAACGAATAACACAATTAAAAAAAGCCTTGTTTTACAAGGCTTTTTTTGCGCTCTCTACCAACAGTAGAGCGGTAGAGTGTGCGGCTCTACCGCGAGAATTCACATAGTATAGCATAGATACGTCGGTGTAGGTTGAGTTTTTTGCCCATTTCTGCATATAATAACTTCAGAAACAAAAACACGGAGATTTTTTCATTATGCTAACAAATATCACCGGCGAAGCCATAAGATCCCAGAATACGTTTTCCGCCGCCCCCTCAAGCACAGTCCGCGAAAAGAAACCGAGAAAAAGAAGAATAAAGCTTGCCGACAGACGCTTGCCCGACTACACTTTGGGCGAGGAGCTCGTTAACGCAATAACTCACGGAGCAGGCGCCGCATTCGGCATATTTGCGCTCGTATCATGCCTTATCGTTTCCGTCGGCAAAGCAGACGTTTGGGGCATTGTCGGCGGCGCCGTATACGGCGCCTCGCTCATTTTATTATATACGATGTCGAGCGTGTATCACTCGCTGCCCTGCAACATGGGCAAAAAGGTCATGCAGGTCATCGATCACTGCACGATCTATTTTTTGATCAGCGGAACGTACACCCCGGTCGTTTTTTCATCGCTTCGCCCGTATTCGCCCGCAACGGCATGGACGATATTCGGCGTCGTTTGGGGGTGCGCCGTCGTCGGCTGTGTTTTCACAGCGATCGATTTGAAAAAATACGCCGCGCTTTCCATAGTTTGCTATCTTGGCATGGGTTGGAGCATAATCGCGGCGGCAAAGACCGCCATTGCCGCCGTCCCCGGCTACGGACTGCATTGGATCTTCGTCGGCGGCGTGCTTTATACCGTCGGTGTTATCGCATACGGGCTTGGACGCAAGATACGCTATATGCACTCCGTATTCCACGTTTTCGTCCTTCTCGGAAGCATCACGCAGTATATCGGAATTATTGCATATATTCTTTGATATTGCATATCAGCAAAAAACACGGTCGCGTCAGCGACCGTGTTTTCATTTTCGGTTTTATTCAATCGTTGTGTCAAGCTTGAAACGCATGATCTTGCGAAGGGTGTTCTTCGGGAATTCCTCTTCACGTACCTTAAGTACGTGGATCTTCTTATAAGGAACCGCCGTCTTATTGTATTCATCGATAAACGGCTTGAAATACGCTTTGGGATCCTCAATTTCGTTGACCTTGAAATATTCCTTATCGGGATAGATCTCGGCAACGATTGCATTGTGAGCCATTCCGCGCGCGCTCTTACCCTCGTACACGATGATGTCGATCACGCCGGGAACGGCAACGAGCTCGTTTTCGATCTCTTCGGGATAAACGTTTTTGCCGTTTGACAAAATGATGAGGTTTTTCTTTCTGCCCGTAATATAAAGAATATTATCGTCTGTGAGCTTACCGTAGTCGCCCGTTCTGAAGTAGCCTTCTTCGTCAAAAGCTTCAGCGGTCGCTTCTTCGTCCTTATAGTAACCGAGCATTACGTTTGAGCCCTTGACAAGGATCTCGCCTTCGCCGTCTTCGTTGGGATCGTCGATCTTAACGGTATCAATGTTGAGAACAGAACCAACGGAATCGGGAACGATGTGTCGACTTCTGTTAACGGCAACGATAGGCGCACATTCTGTAATTCCGTAACCGTTAAGCGTTGAAATACCGATAGAATCATAGAAATGGAGAATTTCGGGGTTGATGGGAGCACCGCCGGAGATTATCATCTTCACCTTGCCGCCGAATGCGTCGGCAACGGAACCGAACAGCTTGCGGCGAAGGTCGATGCCGACCTTACGCATCGCGTTGCTGACGGCGATCGTTTTTTTGAGGACTTCTTCCTTGCCCTGCTCTTTAACCTTCGCCCAGATCTTGCGATAGAAAGTTTCAAGATAAAGCGGAACGAGCACGAGATGCTCGGGAGCCTCTGACTTGAGCTCTTTCTGAATGTAGCGCAAGCCTGCGGAAATGTATATTTCGCAACCGATGATCAAGTGACCGATGAGCATAACGGAGGAGCCGTACGTATGATGAGGCGGAAGAACGCCGACTGTTTTTTTGCCGAAATCCATGTACGGGATAACGTCGGACATACAAGAAAGGATGTTGTTCTGGGAAAGCATAACGCCCTTGCCCTTACCGGTCGTACCAGAGGTAAATACAAGTAAAGAAAGCTTATCACTGTCAATTTCATTTTCGTGATATGCTTCGGGGGAAGCTTCGTACTTTGCAGCTCCTGCTTCCATTTTGGAAACGAGGGAGTTCTCTTCTTCCTTTGCGGAAAGATAAATCGGGGGTGCCGCAAGGGAGATCTTCTCGGCGATGTACTGTGCCTTTTCGCGGCACTCTTCTTCACAGAAAAGGAAAGTTGCGTCAGCCTTGGCTGCGGTGTCTGCGAGGTCTTCCTTCGTCCATTCGCGGTCCATGGGAACCAAAACCGCACCGATCGAAAGTGTTGCGAAATATGTGACCGCCCATTCATAGCTAAGCTTGCTGATGAGCACACAGTGCTTGTCCTTGCAGCCCATAGCCAAAAGCTCGGATGCGAGCGCACGCACGTCATCTCTCAGCTTAATGTAGGACACTTTTTCCGATTCGGGCTGAGTCTGCTTTATACGGTAAGAATACGCCGTATTATCTCCGTAGGTTTCCGCGCCCCATTCAACGAGCTCGCGAACGTTGGCAAATTCATGCTTTTCATGAAGAATTTCTTTTCTCATGCTTTTTACTTTCCTTTCAGAGTATGTTCGTGTAGATTTATGTTTTAATCAAAAAATAACGTAAATTTTAAGTCTCTGTTGCTGTTTGTTTGAGCCCGTCGAGCAAAAATCCGAAGCTGTATCTGAAGTTTTTCACAGCCTCTTCTTTCGGAATACCTCTGCTGACGGCATCTGCATTGTAACCGCGGCAGAAGCACCAGATCGCATAGCTCATCACTTCGGAATCGACATTTCGTATATACCCTTTCGTTTTGGCGTAATCAATCAGACGTTTGATCTCGCGCCGCCACCACGAATAGTTGATATCAGATATCGAATCCGTTTCAAAAAAGTATGAACTGAGCTTCCTTTTTGTGTCATATGAAGCGACGAGCGCATTTTCCACGACGCTCATAACATACTCAAAAAAGTCGCCCTCTTCGTCGATCTCGGGCATTGCGTCTTCGTGTATCTTCTCTACCGTTTTTTTGTAAACGATCCTAAGCACCTCGTCAATGTTGTGAAAGCGGTTATAAAAAACGCGGTTCGTAATATCAAGCGACTGCAGTATCTTGCGCACCGTAACTTTATGTGCGCCGATCGAGATTGCCATTTTTTCTGCCGCTTCAATGATCTTTTCCGACATTTCATCAAAGATCAATCCGTTTTTCGCATTGTCCATAACACGTCTCCTTTCGCTTCACACATTTCAGCACACTGTGTGCTAAAAGTTATAATATCACAAACAAATCCCCTTGTCAATGGATTAATATCATAAATATAAAACAACAGACCGAAAGGCACGGTCTGTTGTTTGTCCGTTTTTGTTCAGAGATCCCGATTTGAGGGACTGTCTATCAGCTTTCCATCCTCATCGAAGCGTGAGCCGTGGCAAGGACAGTCCCAGCTATGCTCCGCAGGATTCCATTTCAGCGCACATCCGAGATGCGGACAGCGCTTTTTTGACAACGACAACATATTCACCGCCGACTCGGCGACGTTTGCGATAAGCTGCGGATGAAGCATACTCCGCGATGGCGAATAAAGTTCTGTGTAATCGTTTTTTACTCCCGTGACGGCGTCCGCAAGAAGCATTGCCGCCGTCATCGCGCCCGTCATGCCCCATTTGTTGAACCCCGTCGCAACGTACAGATTCGGCGTGCGCTGTGAGCACTGACCGATATACGGTACACCGTCAAGGCTCATGCAGTCCTGCGCCGCCCATGAATATTCAATTTTCGCGTGCGGATAATGACGCACCGCAAACGAACATAGCTCAGCGTAGCCTCCTCCGCGGTTTCCCGTACGGTGTCCGCCGCCGCCGAGAAGCAAAAGCCCGCCATGATTGCGGAACGACATCCCCGTTTTAGATTGATCGACGTACATTCCGTCGATATCTTCCGCTCCGTGAAGTGCGACAACGTACGAACGGTGCTGATATTGCTTCAGATAATAGTTGCCGTGAAACCTGATGATCGGAAAATGCGTTGCAAGAATGATCTGCCGTGCGCGGACGCGGCAGCCTGCCGCGGTGACACCGTGCCCGTCAATATCAACAACGTGCGTATTTTCGCGGATATTTAGCCCTCGCGCGATCGATGATAGAAATTTGAGCGGATGAAACTGCGCCTGTTCCTTAAAAGACACTCCGCCAACGTTTTTTATCGGTATTGACACGCTTTCATAAAAACGCGCCCCGTATCCGATTTGCAAAAGCGTTTTCATCTCTTCTTCGATACTGCGTCTGTCGGATGTGGAATAAACGTAATTGTCCTTGATTTCATAATCGCAGTCTATCTTTTCGCAAAGCGCGCCATATTCGGTGAGCGCCGCCACGTTTGATTCCAAATACAGCTTCGCTGCCTCATATCCCATGCTTTTGCTGATCTTACTGTATATCAATCCGTGCTGAGCTGTCAGCTTCGCCGTCGTATTCCCCGTTACACCTCCGCAGATACGTCCTCTTTCAAGCAAAATATACCGAACTCCGCGTTTTTGCAGAAAATACGCCGTCAATATCCCCGCAATTCCGCCGCCAACGATCACAACGTCCGTTTTCACATCTCCGTCAAGCGGCGGAAATTTTGGGAGCTTTACTCCGTCACGCCAAACCGATTCCATTATTCTGACCTCGTTTTTTGCTTATTTTATCCCGATTGACGCATTATTATGTCCGCAAAAAAGCACCGCGCAGTTGCGCGGTGCAAAAACAAGCTCAGTCTTCTAAAAATTCAAGTGTTTTTTGCAGACTTCCTTGCGGACAGTCGGGCATCTGCCCTTCGCATATAAGGCAGTCCGTAACAAGATATGACGGAATGCCCGCCGCAGTCGCGGCGGCGATGTCCTCTACGGTATTATTACCGATCATTAAGCAATTCTCTGCCGTAAGCCCGAACTTATTCATGATATCGGAAAAATACGCGGGATTGGGCTTGCAGAAGCCCGAATTTTCGTACGTGGTGACAAAGTCAAAGTCACTGACCTTGAGCCCTATCCACGATAATCTTGACTCGATAGCTACCTCGGGAAACAGCGGATTTGTCGCCAATATCACCTTATCGGCGCATGCGCGCGCCGCCGCAACGACTTTGGCTGACAGCTCTGTCGGAGTCGTGAACTCTTTTGCGCGGTGGAAGCTTGTGCGGTAAAACTCATCAAACGTCGGAATGTGACAGTATACACCGTCCCCGAATATTCCCGAAAACACTTCCCAGAACGCATCGGAGTTCGGTTTTGTGCCATCGTTTTTCACCATCGCGCCGACTCCGCGCCACATCGCGGGTATCAGCGTTTCATAAGTATAGCCAAACGGCGCCACAGCCTCGGCGAGAAGCTTGAAGTACCCTTTCATGAACACTTCGTAATCCATCGGCAAAAGCGTACCGTCCAAATCAAACAGTATTGCTTCGTATTTCATCTTTCCCTCATTCGGAATATTTTTGATTTAATCAACAGTCAACATTATATCAGCTATCCTTTTCCCTGTCAACGAGTTTGCGCCTGCCGATTGACACACAAGCAAAACTCGTATAAAATACAGTTAAAGAAAAAGATACGAAAAAGGAAAACGGCACATGACAGATTACGAAGAACTCAACAATTCTCTTTCCGCGCTCGTACGCGGCGTGCCTCACAAGACGGCAAATCTAGCAAATGCATCGGCACTGTTATATATGACGCTCGATAACATCAACTGGGCGGGATTTTATCTGCTCGAAGAAAACACGCTCGTGCTCGGTCCGTTTCAGGGGAAACCCGCGTGCATCGAGATCCCCGTCGGCAGAGGTGTCTGCGGCACCGCCGTTCTTCGTGATGAAACCCTTCTCGTTCCCAACGTGCACGATTTTCCGGGTCACATCGCCTGCGACGGCGCATCAAATTCAGAGATCGTCATACCCATACATAGTAGCGGCGCCGTCGTCGGCGTTCTTGACATTGACGCTCCCGTGTTTGAACGCTTCACCGAAGAAGATAAAGTCGGGCTTGAAGCGTTCGTCAGAATCATCGAGTCGGAAATATTTTAACACTAAAACCAGCAGACGCTTCGCCGAAAAGCGTCTGCTGGTTTGTCAATATCACTTAAATGAGGGCGGGTTTCCTTGCAAATCGGTAAATCTGCTGTTTTCGGGCGACGGCTCGGACAGGCTGAAGTACATCTTCGCCGCCGTTGTCGTTCCGAAATCGCGGTTTGATCCGCTGTTCTGTACCTTATTGAATGCCTCGCGGAACATGGCGTTGTGCGCTTCCTCCCGATTCAGAAGAAAATCGATCGTTTCGCGGACTTTTTTATCGTTTATCTGACGGTACAGATACTCATAAACGACCTTAGCACGCTGCTCGGACGCGATATTTGAGAGTAGATCCGCGCAAAGATCGCCCGTTACGGTGACGTAATCTCCCGTCCAGGAATAGCCCGACGCGTTGATGAGCCCCGGATTCAGTCCGAGTATCACGTGAGTCTGTATCTCACCCGACGGCACCGCCGCCGCATCAACGTCGTGACCGTTCAGTAAATTGATCGTCTGTGCGACCATTTCCATGTGTGAGAGCTCCTCCGCGGCAATATCAAGAAACAGATCCTTAATCTCAAGATCCTTGATCCTGAAGCTCTGCGACATATACTGCATCGCCGCTTTCAGCTCTCCGTTGCCGCCTCCGAGCTGCTCCTGCAGAAGTGCCGCGTACTGCGGATTCGGTCTTTCCACCTCAACGGGATGAAAAAGCATTTTTTCGTGTTTGAACATTTTTTGCCTCCGAATAAATATTTTCCATTCGGTAGTGTCCCCACGCAAGTTGATAATATGCAAAAAAGCCCGACGACATCGGGCTTTTTTATATAGCTTACTTTATTTTTTTCTGCAAAGATACTTGTCAATGCTTTCTTTCATGTTAGCGGGAATCTCTCTTTCGACGGGACAAAGCTTCGCGTTTGCCATGCGTGCGGCGAACGCCGTGATAAAGTCAATATCCTTTTGCATGTGGCTCGTCTTCATGACCTTTTGCGTGTCGTAACTGTTATGGATCGTTGCCGTTGCACCCGGAGCCGTGCGGGCAAACGAAACGGCAGGAACTCCCTTGTCGGCGAACGGCGTTGAGTCGCTCGAATAAACACCCTGATACGATCTTACGGGGAATCCGCATTCCTTGCCCATGTAGGAAATATAGTCAACAAGCTTCGTTTCGCTCGTGCAGCAGGCGATAAATCCGCCCATGATGCAGCCGATCATATCAAGATTGATGTTCAATACGACCTTATTAAGCTCGTCTTCATGCGCAGCACAATACGCCTTTGAGCCGAGCAGTCCGCGCTCCTCGCTTCCGCACCAAACGAAGCGCAAGCCGTAGTGATGAGGCACGTCGCGGAAATATTCCGCGATGCCAAGCAGTCCGATCGAGCCCGACATATTGTCATATGCGCCCTCGGAAAGCGACGTTGAATCATAGTGTGCGGTGAAAACGATATATTCATCGCATTCACCGGGAAGGTCGAGCACGACGTTATGCGACTTGCCCTTATATTCCTCCTGGCAAAGCGTAATCTTTGCCGTTTTCACGTCTTTGTTTACAAGCTCAACGGCAGATTTCGCGTTGATATTCACACCGGGTATCTTTTCACCGCCTGAAACATACGAACGAAGCTCACGTCCGTCGATATCGTTATCCGCATAGTTGCAGTTACCGTCGTATGTAATAAATCCGACAGCACCGTTTTCTAACAGGTCGCGGTAACGCCAATATCCGAGATAACCGTCCAATAAAACG
The DNA here is from genome assembly GCA_045588245.1 of Eubacteriales bacterium. Taxonomy (GTDB): domain Bacteria; phylum Bacillota; class Clostridia; order Oscillospirales; family CAG-272; genus DTU064. The sequence goes on along the minus strand of JAZNDW010000010.1, from coordinate 82,787 downwards.
ATCTTTCCGTGGATGTTTGAAAGCGAATATTTGTCACCGTCAGGCATATAATAAAGCGGTGCTTCAACGTCGCCGTTGCCCGCACAAAGATAGCCCTTACACGGAATCTCTATGACTTCGCTGTCGCCTGTGAGATTCGTTTTAACGGTGAGGGTCGCCTTTTTTATCGTTGCCATGTCAACTTCAAAATCTTCAAGCTCCGCCGTCATGCCAAGCTCGGCGCAAACGCTCTTTATATATTCCGCTGCGCGAAGCTCCGCATCGGTGCCGCCTACGCGAATATATGCAGTATCGTTGAAAATTCTTTCTATAAGCTCTCGTTTCATGTTTATTCTCCTTTGCCGATCGGGAATTTCATATTAAAATGATACTCCAATAATGCCAAGTTGTCAATAATAGTTCTTACCCGTCATATATATAAATTATCAGACACATATATACACTTTTGTTTGACCGATCGAACATTTTGCATTATAATAAAGTTAAGCACAAACACATAACCGAAAGGACACACAAAAATGAAAGTACTTATCATAAACGGCAGCCCCAAGGCTAACGGCAATACCGCCACAGCTTTGCGTGAAATGGAAACAGTATTCCGCGACAGCGGAATCGAGACCGTGACGCTTCACGTTGGCAACCGCGCCATCCGAGGTTGCACTGCCTGCGGCTACTGCTTCGGAAACGGAAAATGCGCCATTGACGATATCGTAAACGAATCGGCACAGCTTTTCGATGAGTGTGACGGCGTCGTCATCGGCAGTCCGGTTTACTATGCCGCTCCGAACGCAACGCTCCTGTCATACCTCAACAGACTTTTCTACAGCACGGGCTTCGACAAAACGATGAAGGTCGGCGCCTCCGTCGCCGTTGCAAGACGCGGCGGCTGCTCCGCCACGTTCGACGTGCTCAATAAATACTTTACCATCAGCGGTATGCCCGTCGCATCGAGCCAATACTGGAACAGCGTTCACGGCTGTGTTCCCGGAGAAGCCGAATCCGACGCGGAAGGACTGCAGACAATGCGCACACTCGCTCGCAACATGATCTTTTTAATGAAGAGCATCTCGCTCGGTAAAGAAGCATACGGTCTACCCGAAAAGGAACGCCGTCAGTCAACGAATTTCATCAAGTAAAATTGAATAAGCGAAAAAAATGCTCCGCCTAACCTCGCGGAGCATTTTTTCGTTAATTTTATCTTTGAACTCTGCCCGAAACGTCGCCGCCTGCAAGCTTTTCAACTTCAGCCACGGATACGCGGTTATAGTCGCCCTCAACGGAGTGCTTGAGCGCCGATGCCGCAACGGCAAATTCGATCGCATCCTGTGTTGATTTGCCCGAGATGATCGAATAAATAAGTCCTCCGCCGAAAGAGTCACCGCCGCCTACGCGGTCAACGATGTGAAGATGATAGGACTTTGAGAAGCAGTAGTTCTCGCCGTCGTAAAGCATTCCCGCCCAATCGTTGTCAGATGCGGAAATAGACGTACGAAGCGTGATTGCGACCTTTTCAAAGCCGAACTTATCTTTAAGCTGCTTTGCAACGGATTTATAGCCCTCGTGATTGAGTTTGCCGCCGTAAATGTCCGTTCCTTCGGCTTCGATTCCGAAAACGTCTTTAGCGTCCTCTTCATTGGAGATGCAAACGTCAACGTATCTGCAAAGCTCCGTCATCGCCTCTCTTGCTTCTGCACGCGTCCAAAGCTTGCCGCGGTAGTTGAGGTCGCAGGAGATCTTCACACCCTTCGCCTTCGCGGCGATGCAAGCCTCTTTGCAGATCTCAACGAGCTGTCCGCCGAGTGCAGGGGTGATTCCCGTGAAATGGAACCAATCGGCGCCGTCAAAAATAGCGTCCCAATCAAAATCCGACGGAACGGCTTCCGCGATCGCAGAGTGAGCGCGGTCGTAAATGCAGACAGATCCGCGCTGTGATGCGCCCTTTTCAAGGAAATAAATTCCGACTCTGTCGCCGCCGCGAACGACCTTCGACGTATCAACGCCGAAATAGCGGAGCGAATCTACAGCAGCCTGTCCGATAGCGTGCTTCGGAAGCTTCGTTACGTACACGCTGTCTAACCCGTAGTTGGCGAGCGAAACGGCAACGTTTGCCTCGCCGCCGCCGAAGGTGGCTTGCATCTGGTCGTTCTGGAAGAAACGGTAGTATCCGTTCGGTGCCAGGCGAAGCATAAGTTCGCCGAATGTTACAACTTTAGCCATTTTATACTCCATTCCGCCGCCAACGGCGGCACAAATAAATATTGAAATCCTCGGGACCGCACTTGTGCGGCAAAACGGGTAGTGTCCCGTTTTGCGAGGATTTTAAGCGTGAAACAGTGCAGTCAGGCATAGTGTAGCGATACTTTCACGCTATGCCTACTCATTCATCTTTTCAAGCGATTCTTTTACGAAAAAGCTTCCGCCGATAGCGGCAACCTTATCAAATGCGAGGAATTCGTCGATATTCGATCTGTCAACACCGCCCGTAGGAATGAATCTGATCTGCGGAAACGGAGCCGCAAGAGCCTTAAGCGCTTTAAGGCCGCCGTAAATGTTCGCAGGAAAAAATTTCACGGTCGTGATGCCGAGCTCGAGCGCCTGCATGATCTCGGTGGGAGTAACGCAGCCGGGATAGTAAGGAATATTTCTTTCCTTGCAGATGTTTGCAACCGAAACAGAAAGTCCCGGCGAAACGATGAACTGCGCGCCTGCGGCAAGCGCAGCCTCGCACTGCAGAGCGTTGATTACGGTACCTGCACCGACAGACATATCGGGATAATTTTTGCAGGCGTATTCGATCGCTTCAGCGGCGCAAGCCGTTCTGAACGTGATCTCGGCGCAATTAATGCCGTTATTTTTGAGTGCCGTTAAGATCTTATCCGTTTCGGAAAGCTCTTTTATAACGACAACGGGAATATATTTTTCCATACAGTGCCTCCTATATCTTATACACCCGAATATGCCGCAAAGCCTGCGTCGATCGGAAGTACAACGCCCGTGATAGCCGAAGCGGAGCGGTCGTCGCAAAGGAAAAGAGTTGCGCCGAGAAGCTCGCCACTGTCAACAAAGCGGTGTGTGGGAGTGCCATTCAGTATCTTCGCGCTTCTTGCGGTGGGAGTGCCGTCCTCGTTGAAGAGGAGCGCCTTATTCTGTGCGGAAACGAGGAAGCCGGGAGCGATTGCGTTACAGCGGATGCCCGTGCCTGCAAAGTGAGTTGCAAGCCACTGCGTAAAGTTGGAGATACCCGCTTTCGCTGCGGAATATGCGGGGATCTTGGTAAGCGGAATGTAAGCGTTCATCGAGGAGATGTTAAGGATGCATCCGGACTTCTTTGTAACCATATCCTTTGCAAATTCCTGCGTGGGAAGGAGCGTTCCCTGGAAGTTGAGCTTAAAGACGAAGTCAACGCCTGCGGCGTCAAGATCAAAGAAAGACTTGCCGCCCTCCTTGGCTTCGTGCTGATATTCATTATCCGTCGTTGCTCTCGGGTTGTTGCCGCCCGCACCGTTTACGAGAATATCGCAAGGACCGAGATCGGAGCTGACCTTTGCATGAACTTCGGTGAGCGCATCGGGATCGAGCACGTTTGCCTTGTAGCCTTCGCAAATAAAGCCCTCGGACTTAAGCTCGTCTGCAAGCTTTTTAACGGCGTCTTCGTTTAAGTCAAGCGCCGCTACCTTCGCGCCGCACTGTGCAAATGCACGCGCCATAGCGCCGCATATGAGTCCGCCCGCACCTGTAATCACGACTACTTTTCCTGTATAATCGATATTAAGTGGAAGATTTAACATTGTATTTGCCTCCAAAAATCATTTATTATCGAGTTTATCGAGCATATCCCAAACGCCGAGCATATACATGATGCCGAGCGCGCGGTCATATAAACCGTAGCCGGGGCGCACGTTGCCGGGGCCTTCATTCCACAGATGCCTGCCGTGGTCGGGACGGATATATCCGTCGAATCCGCAGTCGTGATACGCCTTGAGTATATCAAGTATGCCCGTGTCACCGTCGCAGTCGCGGTGGCTCGCTTCGGAGAAATCTCCGTTTTCAAAATGCTTAACGTTTCTGATGTGAGCAAATGCGATCCTGTCACAGTGCTTGCGAACGATGTCCGCGACGTTATTATCGGGATCTGCGTTAAGGCTTCCCGAGCAAAGCGTCAGGCAGTTATATTCATCGTCAACCATCTTTAAGAAACGGTCAATGTTCGCTTCATTGACAAGTAGACGCGGTAAGCCGAAGATATCCCACGGCGGATCGTCCATGTGGATAGCCATCTTGACGTTGCACTCGCGGCAGGTGGGCATGATTGCTTCAAGGAAGTATTTCAGATTCTCCCAAAGCTTTTCATGGTCAACGCCCTCGTATTTACGGAAGAGCTCGTCGAGCTTCGCCATGCGTTCGGGCTCCCATCCGGGGAACGACATATTATACTTCTCGGTGAAGTCAAGGATATACTTCGCCATGGCGTTATAGTCGTCCTGGATCATGTTTTTCTGATAGAATAGTGCCGTTGAGCCGTCGCCGACAGGATGGAACAGGTCGCTTCTCGTCCAGTCGAAGATAGGCATAAAGTTATAGCAAATGACCTTTACGCCAAACTTTGAAAGATTTCGGATACACTGTTTATAGTTTTCTATATACATATCACGGGTCGGCAGACCGATCTTTATATCGTCGTGAACGTTTACGGACTCAACAACGTCCATATTGAAGCCGTATTCATCGAGCTGACGCTTGACCTCGGCGATCTCGTCGAGTTCCCAGATCTCACCCGGCATTTTATGGTGCAAAGCCCACACGATGCCGTCAACACCCGGAATCTGCTTGATATCGGAGAGCTTGATATTATCGTTGCCTTCTCCGTACCAACGGAAAGTCATTTTCATTTGAGTTTTCCCCCCTGTAGCTTTTTTATAATCCGAAATAACGCTTTGCGTTGTTTGTGCTTATATCCTTGATAAGACTGCCGACAAATTCAATATCGTCCGGATACTCGCCGTTTTCGATCCACTCACCGAAGAGGTTGCAAAGTATACGTCTGAAATATTCGTGGCGTGCGTAGCTCAAAAAGCTGCGGCTGTCGGTAAGCATACCAACAAAGTTGCCGATGATTCCGAGATTAGCCAGACTCGTGAGCTGATTTATCATGCCGACCTTGTTATCGTTGAACCACCATGCACTGCCGTGCTGGATCTTTCCGGGCAGCTCATCTGACTGAAACGCGCCGAGCAGTGTATCAAGCCACTGATCGTCGGCAGGATTGAGGCTGTAAAGTATCGTCTTCGGCAGTTTTCCCTCTCGTTCAAGCGAATCCATGAGCGCATAAAGTGCAGAACAGCTGTCCGTTACTGCCATAGAGTCGAATCCCGTATCGGGGCCGAGAGCTTCAAAGCGGCGGCTGTTCGGATTACGCATGCAGGAGAAATGGATCTGCATCGCCCAGCCGAGCCTTGCATATTCAGCAGCGCAATAGGTGATTATCGCCGTCTGATACTTCTCCGCTTCTTCGCGGCTGACGGGCTCTTTGTTCAACGCTTTGCAAAGGATCGCGTCAAGCTCAGCTTCGTCGGCAACACGGTACATAACGTAGTCAAGACCGTGGTCAGCGGCGCGGCAATCAAAGCCGTCAAAATACGTGATGCGCTCGCCGAGCGCTGACTTCACGTCGACAACGGTCACAAGCTTTTTGCCGACGGTGTCGCCGAGCTTCACGATATATTCGGCAAAGCCCTTTTTATGAATGTTGACGGCGGGATCGGGACGGAATGACGGACATACTTTGACGGGGAAGCCCTCTTCGCGAAGGGCTTTGTGCCAGCGGAGGTCAGAGCACGGATCGTCCGTCGTGCCGATCATCATTACGTTATTTGAAAGTATAAGTCCGCGTGCGGTAAGATTATTGTCGTTTTTGAGCTTTTCTGACGTGAGCTGCCACACTTTCTCTGCCGTATCACCGTTGAGTACGCCCTCGTAGCCGAAATAATTTTTCAGCTCCAGGTGGCACCAATGATACATCGGATTTCCGATTGCACGCGGCAGCGCTTCGGCAAACTTCTGAAACTTTTCGCGGTCGGGAGCGTTTCCTGTGATGTAATATTCGGGAACACCGTTTGAACGCATCATGCGCCACTTATAGTGGTCTCCGCCGAGCCATATCTCCGTTATGTTGGAAAAACGGCGATCCTCATAGATCTCACGCGGATCAATGTGACAGTGATAATCAATTATGGGCATACCTGCCGCATAATTGTGATAAAGCTTCTTTGCGCTTTCGTTTGTGAGAAGAAAATCCCGGGACAAAAATTTAGCCAAAACAGTTCTCCTTTCGGGTATATAGATTTTATATGGCTTATCGTTATTTTAAGGATTCACGGTATTCTTTCGGTGTTTTGCCAACGTAACGCTTGAACACCTTTGAAAAATACTGCACGTCCATAATTCCGCAATGCAGCGCGATCGTTTGAATCTGCAGGCGCGTCGTTCCGATCAGATACTGTGCCAACTGTATACGTTCTCCGATGATGTATTCGGTAAGATTCTTTTTCGTTTCCTTTTTGAATATCGTGGAAAGATATCCGGGCGTGATATTCAGCGTTTTCGCCAGGGAGGAAAGCGATAAATTTGCAGAAAGGTCCGAATCTATAATCGCTATCACGCGCTGAACGGTGGCGGAATACTTTTTCATTGAATGTTTGCGGACGAGCCTGCAATAAGAGTGAAACATATCGTACATGAGCTCGGAAACGTCTTCCGTTTTTGCAAGCTGTTCGATCTTCACCGCATAATCCGATGACATATCGTTGATATATAACGGATGCACGCCGCCGTTTTCGGCGGCTTTGCGCAACAGGGTATTCATTATTATACAATAATTCTTACAATTACGCAAAGAATCAGCCAATCTTTTTTCAAAAGAAAGCTCCGTTAAAACTTCCAATATACGCGTCGCACGGTGAGGCTGGCCGAGCGACACGGCTCGCATCATCTCGTTTTCAAACGTATACCGTTTTTCCATGATCTCCATGTTCAACAAAACGCCTTCGGCATCTTCGTCGGGACGGCTTTGAGCAAACGCCGCCGTTCCCGAGAAAAACTCACGGTTAAGATCGATTATGAAAAATTCGTCAACGCCGAAAACGCATTCGCAGAATGCGTTCAGCATCACAAACAGATGGCTGTTTTCCTCAAGCACCGATACGCGCTCATAATACCCTTGCAGAAGTTTTTTCTTCTGCGGAGATATACCGTAACGCTCGCCTATTAACAATAGTTGCTTTGTTTCAATGGGTTTTGAAAGATACGGTCCGATCAGAAGCACTTCTTCTGACTCCATATCCGGCAGCGGAAATATGATATAGCATAGGTCAAGCGAATCCTTCAGCTTGACGATAACGTTTTTCTCGTATTTCTCAATGATCTCGCGTATAGTGATTTCTATTTGCTGCAGCTCTCCCAGAATCAGCCGCAAGCTTTCATCTGTCAGGTCGGATATCGACGTATCAAACGCGGCGATGCGGGTGGGAATATTGCTTTTTTTGAACGTGTTGCACAAAAATCGAAGTTCGTTTTCGTAAAACATTTGACACTCCCATAACTATACCGTAATATTTAGCCGCATTTATCGGTGTTATATATATATTATTACATTACTGATAGGATTTCAATAGCAATTTGCACAATAAGTCGAAAATAATACAAATGCACCCGAAGAATTTACTCACACTTTTTGGTTAATTATAATTATAATTAATATGTATTAAATTCTCACGCATCAAGCGGACGAAATTCAGGAGAAACACAATGAAAAAACCTGTTGCAACTGATGCCAATGGCTACCGCAAGTTCAGCATACGCGACAGCATCGCATACGCTGCCGGTGACTTTGGCTGTAACATGAGCTTTGCACTCAAAGGCACAATGGCCATTTTCTGGACTCAGTTCATGAGAATGGATTCGATTCTGTATGCAGGACTATTACTGCTTGTACAGATCTGGGACGCCATCAATGACCCGCTGATCGGAACGATCATTGATAACGACAAACGTACAAATTATAAGCGTGGCAAATTCCTCGCCTATATCTGGCTCGGATCACTCGGTCTGCTTGTTGCAGGCGCTATGTGCTTTATCCCTTGGGTAAAGGACTCCACCTCTCTTATCAAAGGTATAGTTTTCGTAGCAGGATATATACTTTGGGACGCTTTTTACACGATTGCAAACGTTCCTTACGGCTCGCTTCTTTCGCTGATCTCCACAGATGCTGCCGACAGAGCTTCCCTTTCCGCTTGGCGTTCGATCGGATCTCTCGTAGGTAACATGGTTCCTATGGTGATCCTTCCCATGATCATTTACGATGACAACGACAATATCCTTGGTGAGCGCGTCTTCTTCGCGGCTCTCTTGATGGGTGTACTCGGATTCATCACCTTCCAGTTCATGATACGCAACACCACCATCCGTGTTGACGAAAACATTAACGTAAGCGAAGAACGCAAAAAGTTCAACGTTTTAAAGGCGATGAAGAACTTCATGAAGAACCGTCCCGCAGTAGGTGCGACGCTTGCCGCTTGCGGCATGTTCATCGGTATGCAGGGCGGCGCTACCGCTGTTACGGTTATGTTCCAGTCTTATTTCAAAAACGCACAGCTTTCAGGCGTCGTTTCCATGTTCCAGATGATCCCGATCATCGCGTTTACACCTCTTGCCCGCAAGCTCGTCGTTAAGTACGGTAAAAAGGAGATATCGGTCATAGGTTCGATTTTCTCCCTCGTCGCTTGCGTTCTGTTGCTTATTGCCCCTGTAACCCCGAACGGTTCGGGTCTGCTCGTTTATATTCTCTGTCAGCTCATCAACTCGCTTGGCACAGGTATTTACACGACCGTTTCCTGGTCCATGATGGGTGACGCCATCGACTATAATGAATGGAAAAACGGCTCCCGCGAAGAAGGCACCGTTTACTCCCTGCACAGCTTTTTCCGTAAGCTCGCTCAAGGCCTTGGTCCCTCTCTTGCTCTCGTAGTTATGGCTTGGCTCGGATATAACGGCGTAAACGGCGGCAACCAGCTCTTCTCCGTTGCACTCAACATGCGTTACCTTGTTGCGGGTCTGTTCCTCTTCGCCGCTCTTATGCAGTTCATAGGACTCGCCTTCGTATACAATCTTGATAAGAAGACTCTTACGCAAATGAACGAAGAGCTCAAAGCACGTCACGAAGCCGAATAAGAAAGCATATAGGAGGAAAATTACTATGAAAAAGACAATAGCGATATTACTTATTGTTGCTACGGTGCTTGGACTTGCCGCTTGCGGCACGATCAACGATGCCGACGTTGCCGTTCTATGGAGCGATGACGGTATAGTCAAGGTGCCCCACAGCCTCATCAACGCTTTCGAACGCGCCATGTACACGGAAAGCATCGCCTACACACACTACGGCGCAAAAGGCGATGCTGCAAAGCAGGTAGATCAAGCTAAAGAAGCTTTAGATAACGGCTGCGTCGCACTTTTGGTAAAACTCGTTGATTCCGAAAGCGCGCAGACGATCGTTGACCTTGCCAAAGCAAAGGATACGCCCGTTATCTTCTTCTCTTGCGACGTTGACTCCGCCGTTATCGAAAGCTACGCTAAGTGCGCCACCGTTAACACGGATGAAAAAACGCTCACAAAGGCGATCTGTGACATGATCGTTGAATATGTCACAGAAAACGAAGAAGCTGTTGACCGCAACGGCGACGGAGAGATCTCTTACGTCCTCTTCGGCACCGAAACGACTCCAGATATCGCCACCGAGCTTAACGCGGCTCTCGCCGAGAATAAGCTTCCCACAGTCAAGTTCTATGATGACGCAAATGCAGACAAATTCGTCCCCGTTGACGACGCAAAAGCACAGATGAGCTCGATCCTCTCCGCTTACAACGACGAGGCGAACAACACCGTTGAGCTTATCATCTCCAGCAGCGACGTCGCAACGATAGACATCATCGTTGAGCTTCAGAACAAGGGCTTCAACCGCGAAAAGCTGAAGACGCATCTGATCCCCGTTTACACGATCGGATATTCAGCCGACTATAAGTCCTACGTTCTTGATTCGAAGCCCGAAGGTGAGCTTGACAGCGAGGCTGTCAAAGCTTACTTTGAGGAAAATATGTACCTCGTTGACCTTTCAATCGTTGAAGAAGAAGACCTCGAAGGCATGATCTATAACACCTTCAACGTCATTGACGCAGGACGCATCCTCGGAACCGCCATCGAAGATTACGATGCTTTGGCTTCTGCCGTAGCGGAATTGACCGCAGACCTGATCAAGGGCGCAAACGCTCTTGACGGCGTTGGCAGCGACGGCCAAAACATCCTCGTTCCGTATATCTCATATCAAAACTGATACGATCCATGACAGATAACCCCGCTTTTATGGTGGGGTTATCTTAAAATTAACAAGAAATTTATACATTCAAAAGCAGTGTATAGTATCATATTATTACAAACCGTATTATTACAAAAAAAATAAATCCGGAGCGCAAACATGAGAAAAATATTTAATTTTAATCCAAAATGGGCATTCACAAAGCAGGCAAACTGCGTCCCCTCCGAAATGCCGAAGGACTGGCATTGGGTAAACCTTCCCCATAGCTGGAACGCCATCGACGGACAGGACGGCGGCAACGATTACTACCGCGGCACCTGCTACTACGCAAAAACGCTTGACAAAATGGATCTTCCCGAAGCGGATCGCTATTACCTTGAGATCCGCGGCGCTAACTCTTCCGCCGACGTTTACGTAAACGGTAAGCATCTCGCGCATCACGACGGCGGTTATTCTACCTGGCGCGTTGATTTAACGAATGAGCTTGTCCGCGATAACCTTTTCGTCATAACCGTTGACAACTCCGCAAATGAAAACGTTTATCCGCAGGCAGCAGATTTCACGTTCTACGGCGGTCTTTACCGTGACATCAATATCATCTGCGTTAACGAATCGCACTTCGACCTCGAATATTACGGCGGTCCCGGTATCGCGGTAACCCCCGTTATCAACGGCAGCGACGCTCTCGTTGACGTTGAAGTTTGGGTCACAAACAAGCTTGAAGGACAGAACATCCGCTACACCGTTACCGATAAAGAGGGCGGCAAGGTAGCAGAATCCACCGTCGATTCCACGAAAGCTTCCTTTAAGATCGAAAACGTAACGCTTTGGCACGGACGCAAGAATCCGTATCTTTATCGAATGACGGCGGAGCTGCTCAACAGCGAAGGCAACGTTATTGACACCGTTTCCACACGTTTCGGCTGCCGCTCATACAGAGTCGATCCCGAAAACGGCTTCATTCTGAACGGAGAAGAATATCCGCTTCGCGGCGTTTCACGTCATCAGGACCGTTGGGGCTATGGTAACGCGCTTTTACCCGAGCATCACGAAGAGGACATCGACCTTATCTGCGAGGTCGGCGCAACCACGATCCGTCTTGCTCACTATCAGCACGATCAGTATTTTTATGATCTTTGCGACGAGCGCGGTCTCGTTATCTGGGCTGAGATCCCCTACATTTCCCAGCACATGCCCGGTGGACGTCAGAACACGATCTCTCAGATGAAAGAACTCGTCGTTCAGAATTATAACCATGCCTCGATCGCAGTTTGGGGCCTTTCCAACGAGATAACCATGAAAGGCGACCGCGATCCCGATCTGCTTGAAAATCACAGAATCTTAAACGATATGTGCCACGATATGGATAAGATCCGTCCGACGACAGTTGCCGCAGTTTCTCCCACACCGCTTGACAGCCCGTATTTACAGATCTCCGATCTTGTCTCCTATAACCATTATTTCGGTTGGTACGGCGGTGACACGGATATGAACGGTCCTTGGTTCGATAAGTTCCATAAGACACACCCGAACATTCCGATCGGATGCTCCGAATACGGTTGCGAAGCGCTCAACTGGCACACCTCCAATCCCATACAAGGCGACTATACGGAAGAATATCAGGCATACTATCACGAAGAGCTTATCAAGCAGCTCTTTACGAGAAAGTATATCTGGGCAACGCACGTTTGGAATATGTTCGACTTCGGCGCCGACGCACGCAGCGAAGGCGGCGAGAACGGCCAGAACCATAAAGGTCTTGTCACGTTCGACCGCAAGTATAAAAAGGACTCTTTCTACGCTTACAAAGCGTGGCTTTCCGACGAAAAATTCGTTCACCTTTGCGGCAAACGTTACGTTGACAGAGTTGAAGACGTAACGAAAGTCACCGTTTACTCTAACCTTCCCGAGGTTGAGCTTTTTGCCAACGGCGTAAGCCTCGGCAAAAAATCTGCTCCCGATCACTTCTTCTATTTTGACGTTCCGAACGTCGGCACGACCGAGCTCGTAGCCGTTGCGGGCGAATACCGCGACAGCGGTGTCATCAACAAGGTTCAGGTGTTCAATGAAGAATACCGCCTGAAGGAAAAGAGTGCGATACTCAACTGGTTCGACATCACCGAGGTCGAAGGTCACCTTTCCATTAACGATAAGCTCAGCGACATCATGGCTACGATGCAGGGTAAGCTTTTGCTGCTCGGTATGATCGGCAAGTTTATGCCGAAGAAAGGCGACAAGGTCATGGGCTTTGAAATGAACGATTCCATGATGGCGATGATGGGCGGATTCACGTTTATCCGTCTTGCCGGAATGATCGGAACGATGGGCGTCAACTTCACCAAAGAACAGCTCCTCGACATCAACGCAAAGCTCAACAAGATCAAACGCCCCAAGCAGAAATAAACAATAATCGCAAACGCAAAAATGACAGAGAACGTTTTCGTTCTCTGTCATTTTATATTGGCATATATTATTTTTTATGATCTTCGGCAACGGCTCCCGTACGGTATGCGTCAAGAAGCATGAGTAGCTCATCAACTCTCATTTTCAAAAGAGCCCCCTGATCCGTTTCCGCTATTCTCACCTGCGACTCCATTCTCTCAAAGATCAATGAGTCGTTTGCAATATCGTGGTTAGCGTAGATTGCGTGCTGACGTCCTTCAAACGGCTGATGCGACACGATACGGTAATTGCGCGAATTGTATATCAAAGTATATCCCGCGATTCCGGACGTCGGCTGATATGCTTTGCAGAAGCCGCCGTCTATAACGATAAGCTTGCCGTTTCCTTTTATGGGGCTTTCGCCCTTCTTCGTTTTCACGGGCACATGGCCGTTTATGATGTGACAGTGATTACCCGCAAGGCCAAACTCGGAAAGAAGCATCTCACATACGGCTTCATCGTTATAATGGGTGTAATAAGCATTTTTCGCTTCCGTCCAGGAGGATTCATCCTTGATGAATCTGCGCTCAAACGTCGTCATTCTGTCGCGTCCGAAGATCGGGCTGTTGCGTCCCGCCCAAAGCCACCACAAAAAGTCAAGTCCAAACTGACGCTCGGGCGTTCCGCGCTTATCGTAGTACGCCTTACGCGCCGTTTTTTCCGCGTAATCGAGAAACTCCCGTCCGCTTCTCAGCTTACCTCCTATATTGAATCCTAAAAGCTGTTTGTCTTCCGTCATCGGAATACAGCCGTGGAACAGCAGATTACCGTTGTGGATCTTATATAAGCCGCCCTTGGAATAAAGGAAGCGAACGTGACGCTGAAGCTTTTCGCTGTGTCGGAACGATTCTGTGAGCTGTGTTATAACGTCAAGCTCCTCTGTCGTCAGCGTGTACGGATCGTCAGGGTCTACCGTCGGAAAATCACAATCCTCCATTTGGTAGATCTTGCCATCGACATTGACGGTCCTATTTTCGTAGTCGATCTTATGCAAGAGGAGTCTGTCGTCCATGCCGAATTCGGGGCGGCGCATTATCTTCTGCCCTTCAAGCTTAAAGAGAATGATCGTTATCGCCTTATACATTCGTGCGGAAAGCAGTTTATCCTTTTCCGTGTACTGCTTCGGCGCGGATCCCGTCAATTTGACGTTAAAACAGCTCGTGTCGGAATTTTCGTACACTTCGTTTGCGAAAATCGAAAGCGGACGCAATGAAATTCCATAGCCCGTTTCGATAACGTCAAGATTATTATAGTGGATCGAATTTGATAGGACAGTTGCAACCAGGGTACGAGAGCCCGATGCGGCTCCCATCCATAAAACGTCATGATTTCCCCACTGAATATCAACACTGTTCGATCCGATAAGCGAATCCATAACGATGTCGGCGCGAGGTCCGCGGTCGAAAATATCACCGACGATATGGATATGGTCGACCGTCAGTTTTTTGATGCACGTACAGATCGCCTCGATAACGGCTCCCGCCTGACCGATCTGAATGATCGTGCTTATGATATTTTCGTAATAATCGCGTTTGTCTGTTTCGCTGTCACGTGTATGCAAAAGCTCGTCGATTATATACTGATATCCTTCGGGCATAACGGAGCGAACCTTGTTGCGTGTGTACTTCACCGCAACAAGACGGCAAACCTGTATGAGTCTGTGAAGCGTAATGCGGTACCATTCATCGATGTCCTCGTTACCGTCGGCAACGATCGCCATTTTCTCCGCAGGATAATAAATAAGCGTTGCAAGCTCGTCGCGCTCACGGCGTGAAAGCGTGTTTCCGAAAAGCTCATCGAGCTTTTCCTTCACCTCGCCCGAGCATGAATTGAACAGATGAAAGAATGCTTCGTATTCGCCGTGAATATCGGAAATAAAGTGTTCTGTTCCCTTCGGCAGATTTAAGATCGCCTGAAGATTGATGACCTCGGTACTTGCCGCTTCGACGGTGGGATATTGCTTTGACAACAATTTTATGTAATGCAGTTCTGTTTGTGAAAAGATCCGTTTATTATCCATCGTATCCATCGTACCCATCGTATCCATCCTTTCGATCACTCTTGCGGCAAAAAAGCCACAATATTACATTTTTTAGTTTAGCGCTTTATGCAGTGATTGTCAAGCATCGGCGGACGCATCCGAGCCTCACTCAACGTGAAGCTTCAACAACTCCGCTATGCTTGTGACTCCGTCATATACGAGTTCCCTTACGGCACCCGCCAACGGAACCATGCCGTTTTCAACGGCAAGTCTTCTCAGCGCATCAATATTTTTTTCTTTACAAAACGCCAGACGCATGGCATCGTTAACGTACATTATTTCATGCGCGGCAACACGGCCGCGATAGCCCGCACCGTCACAGTGACGGCATCCGCACGGAACGTAAACCGTTTTTGGCTCTGTGATACCGAGAAGCTTCATTTCCGCAGACGTTGTCTGCACTGCTTTTTTACAATGAGGACACAGCTTTTTCACAAGTCGTTGAGCAATAACGCCGACAAGTGCATCTGCCACAAGGTAATCCTCAACGCCCATATCCGTAAGACGCACAAATGCGCCGGGCGCATCGTTTGTATGAAGCGTACTGAAAACGATGTGACCCGTGATAGCGGATCTCACCGCGATCTGTGCCGTTTCTTCGTCGCGGATCTCACCGATCATAATGATGTCGGGATCCTGACGCAATATGGATCGCAGCACCGTCGCAAACGTGAGGTTTGCCTTAGCGTTCACTTCCGTTTGATTGATTCCGGGAAGCTTGAATTCAACCGGATCTTCAACAGTAACTATATTGACGGACGGATCGTTATATTCGGACAAAAATGAATAAAGCGTCGTCGATTTGCCGCATCCTGTCGGGCCTGTCAACAAAATGATGCCGTGAGGATGAGCGAGCATCTTATCAACGAGAATATTTTCGCGCTCGGTAAATCCCAGATCGGACCTGTGATACCCGAACGACGTTTTATCGAGTATTCTGATAACGAATTTTTCGCCGTGTACGGTCGGCAACGTAGAAACACGAAAATCATATTCCACACCGCCGACGTTCATATTGATTCTGCCGTCCTGCGGAACCCTGCGCTCCGCAATATCCATACCAGCTACGATCTTCAAACGCGCACAAACGGCGGAATACGATTCCCTCGGAAATTCTGCGCGCTCGCGCAGGTCGCCGTCTATACGGTATCGCACCTTAACGCAAGTATCAAACGGTTCGATGTGTATGTCGCTTGCACGGTGGGGTATAGCTTCTTTGATGATCGAATCGACGAGCCTCACCGCAGGGTTGTTAACAGAATCCGCATCGTTCAATGATCCTCTGTCCGTCCGCAAACGTGCGGCGCTGTGCCCCGCCGCCTCCTCTTTAAGCTCGCGGATCGCACCCGTCGTTCTTGCCGTTGCTGCCGCAGACTCAACATACGCTTCGATCTCCGATTCGGCAACGAGCACGAATCTATAATCACAGGCAAAAGATGACGCAAGAACCGCCGACGTGTACGGCGAAACCGGTTTACCCACGGCAACCGTCAGCACCCCGTCAATACCGATGCTTACGGGAATGAAGCTGTGCTTTTTCATCAGCTCGTACGAAAAGCGGTCAGCCAACGATTCATCAATGTCGAGCGAGTCCAGCTCGGAATATGAAAGCCCGTAATATTCCGAAAGAACAGGCAGCTCCTCTTTTTCGGTGAAATATTGATTCTTTATCGCCATGTCGCGTGCGCTAACGTCGTCCGCCGTCAGCTTGTCAATCTTCTCCGCTATCTTTTCATCAAGAAGTCCGCGCGCCGTATAAAGCCTCAAAAATTGAGAATTCACAATCAAATTACATCCTTTTCACATTAATCAAAGTCCGCTCATTATCGAAAGCATCGGCGCGTAAACCGCGACGAACATTCCTCCGATTATAACACCGATTATTACCAGCATTATCGGTTGCAGCAGCGTCGTCATTGAATGAAGTGCCGTATCAAGCTCGGTATCAAAATATAAAGCGGTGTGCATAAACACCTCTCCGAGCGACGCCGTTCGCTCGCCGACGTCCGTCATCCGCACCATTTCGGTCGGAAAGATGCCGTAGGATTCAAACGCAACGGAAAGAGACATACCTCGGTATACACTTTCTGTTGCCATCATGTACCGTTTTTTTATGTATCTGTTTTCAAATAGGATGGCTGCCGCATCCAAAGCTTCGTCAAGATCCATGCCGCTTTCGATCAGCAGTCCGAATCCGCGTGAAAAACGCGCCGTCAATGAGTATAGATTAAGCTTACCAATGATCGGTAGCTTAACTTTCATCATATCGTAAAAGTACCGTCCACGTTCCGTTTGCAGAATCAAAAATATAGTCAGCATTATCGCAATAATGACGATCGGTATTCTCACCCGATTTCTGATGATAAAATCGGAAACGGAATAAACCGCTGCCGTCAATCCCGTCGCAGCAACGCCCATATCGTCAAGCGTAACGCGGAACGTCGGAATGACAAAGCCAAGCATCAACACGAGTATCAAAAGCGTCACGACCGCAAGGAATATCGGATACGCGGCGGCACCTTTGACCTTGCGGCGCAGCATCGCGTCCTTTTCGTAATGATCGGCAAGAGATGACAGAACAAAATTCATGTTTTCGCTGATCTCACCGACACGTATCATACTTCTGAAAAACGAGTGAAACGTGCGTTTATGCTTATCAAACGCTTCCGAAAGCAAAAGTCCGCCCTTGACGTCATCGTGCACTTCGGTAAGAATTTGCTTGAAATGTTGCGAACGCGCCTTATCGCGGAGCGTTTGCAAACACTCAAGTATAGGCATGTGTGCATCCAACATAACGGAAAACTGTCGGCAAAACGACGCAATTTCCTGCCATGAAACAAAAGATGCGGTCATAAACGCGCCGCGTTTTGACTCAGCACACGGCTTCGACTTTTGTAAATATAGCTTTTGCAAGGCAAGCTGTGTTGCGAGATCCTGCTCATCCGCAGCAGAAAATACGCCTTTTACTTTGTGACCTTGCAAATTGATTGCAGTATATTTGAAGTTACGCACCGCGACTCCTTTTTTTCGTGTAATATTATCCGATGTGACACATCACATCGGATAGGATCAAGTAAAGTATACCAATGAAATAATATATAAGTCAATCTTTTTTTCGGTATTGCACGTAAACTCTGCGGCAAACGGCAAAACGGCAGGGTGTCCCCTGCCGTCCTTATGGTTTATATGAATTTTCTGTCGTAGAGGAGCGTTGCGATGAGGACAACGAAGCACGAGCCTGCATTGTGAACGAGTGCTCCCGTCGTGGGGTTCAGAACACCCAGCACGGACAACAAAACCGCAATTATATTTATCACCATTGAAATTGTGATGCTCAGTTTTATCGTGTTTACAGCAGCATTTGACAGGCGCTTAAGATACGGGATCTTTGAAATGTCATCGCTCATCAAGGCGATATCTGCCGCTTCGACGGCGATATCGCTGCCCATAATTCCCATGGCGACTCCGACGTCGGCGGTTTTTAACGCCGGTGCGTCGTTCACGCCGTCACCGATCATGCAAACGACACCGCCTTCATTTTTCATTTTTTCAATATATCTGACCTTCGATTCGGGCAAAAGCTCTGCGTAAAGCTCATAAATACCCATCTCTTTGGCAAAATATTCTGCAGTAAGTCTGTTATCACCCGTCAAAAGCACGGTGCGCGTATTCATATCGGCGAGCCGATTTACCATATCGCCCGCCTCCGCGCGAAGCACGTCGGACAACGCTATTATGCCCGATGTCTGACCGTCCACAGCCACTATAACGGACGCTTTTCCGGCTTGCCTGTACTCGTTAAGTTTAGCGATAACGTTTTCATTGATAACAACGCCGACATCGGCAAGATAACGGTCACCGCCGCAAACGACCGTGTGTCCGTTTACCGTTGCGGTAATTCCCTTTCCCGCAGACATTTTGAAGCTATCCGAATCAACCGTTTTTTTGCCTCTTTTATCAGCGTAGCTTACAATAGCTTTACCGAGCGGATGCTCGCTTTTCGCTTCCGCAGACGCTGCATAAAACAAAAGCTCTTCTTCCGTTATGCCGCCGAACGTTTCAACGTCACTGACCTCAAGTATACCGTACGTAAGCGTTCCCGTTTTGTCAAAGGCGATCGTGTTGACCTTGCCCATTTTTTCAAGTGCTTCGCCCGATTTAATGATTACACCGTGTTTCGTTGCCTGACCGATCGCCGCCATGATCGCCGTCGGCGTTGCAAGCACGAGCGCACAGGGACAGAACACGACGAGCACCGTAACGGCGCGCGTGATGTCTTTCGTCACGATAAACGTAACGATGGCGATCAAAAGTGCGACCGGCACAAGAATGCTTGCGCTTTTGTCCGCGATCCTCGCCATTGGCGCCTTTTTATTTTCCGCTTCCTCTACCATGCGTATCAGCTTTTGAAGCGACGAATCCTCGCCCACACGCGTTGCTTTTACGTCGATTGCACCGAAGCGGTTGATCGTACCGGAAAATACGTCGTCGCCGATGTATTTATCAATGGGAAGCGATTCACCCGTCATGACTGACTGATCAACAGACGTTTCGCCGCTGACTATAACTCCGTCAACGGGAACACTCTCGCCCGGAAGTATACGAAGGATATCGCCTTTGCAGATCTTTTCCACCGCGACAGTCTCTTCTCTGCCGTCAACGATAACTCTGCCGACCGTCGGGGAAAGATTTATAAGCTTTTTGAGTCCGCGTTTTGCTCTGTCTGTCGTAAGATCCTCAAGGATCTCGCCGATCGCCATGATAAAAGCAACCTCGCCTGCGGCGAACAGATCTCCTATTGCAATAGACGCCACCATCGCCACAGAAATGAGCAGCGCTGACGAGATCTTGCTGATACCGCGGTTATTTATTATGCGGCGGCACGCAAGCACAACCAGCGGCACACCGCTGATGATGACCGTCACCCATGCAGGGTCAACTAAAAGATCGACGTTAAGCTCCGATAAAACAAAACTTAATATTAAAAACGCACCTCCCAGCAGCGTTGCGGGAACGCTGCCAAGTATTGTCAACAGCTTTTTTAACATTTGACACCTCTATATATTTAATGTATAATATGTTTGTTACAGTACAGTATGTTCTGTATCTATGCAAGATTATATGATAAGATATCATTGATTTCAACAATCAGTTTTGCGACATTGTTCGATACAGAACATTTATAAAAAATTGTTCGGAAAGGATCGTTATGGACAGACGGCAGAAGAAAACGAGAGATGCCATTTTCAGCGCATTCACGGAGCTTCTATCTCAAAAAAGCTACGGTCAGATCTCCGTTCAGGAAATAATCGACGCCGCAGACGTGGGACGCACGACGTTTTATGCTCATTTTGAAACGAAGGATTTTCTTCTGAAGGAGCTTTGCGAGGAGCTTTTCAATCACATCATCGACACCGCAATGGGTCTGCCGCACGCGCACTATCACTATTCCTCTTCGTGCGAAACGGATTCGGTATTTCTTCATTTGCTTCGCCACCTGCAAGAAAACGACCTGCATATCATCGAGCTTTTGTCTTCACAAAATAACGAGATTTTTCTGCGTTATTTCAAAAGCAACTTAAAAAAACTCATCGTGACCGAATACCCCGAAGCAAAAAGCTCAAAAAACACCGCTTTACCGGAAGATTATCTCGTCAATCACATCTCTTCCTCTTTTGTTGAAGCTGTGAGCTGGTGGATCGACCGCAAAATGCAGGATCCGCCCGAGCTTATCACCGAGTATTTTCTTGCCACGATCGAACCGATACTGTAAAATATTCACAAAAACAAAAAATCCGCGAGTGTCAACTCGCGGATTTTTATTACAGCAAAAGCTCACTATATCTTTTTGAGCACGATCGCCGTTCTGTTCGGTATATAAAAATGGAAACCGATCCAGTCAAACGGCGTTTTGAACGTTTCATACGTAACCAATGTATCAACTCTGTCAAATCCGCCGTACACGGCGTCGTCCGATGAAAGCAGAACCTCGTATTTTCCCTCTATACCAACGGGAATAAAATACTTGTCAAACGACTTTGTGGGATGGAAATTATAGATGAACACAAGGTCGTCCTTCGTGTATATCATGATTTTGTCGCCTTCGTTGATCCATCTGTTGACGGCTTTGCGGTCGAGAACGTTTTCGCTTTGCAAAAGCTTTATCATCGCTTTGTCAAATGCGTCAAGCTCACAGTAACGCAGATTATCATCATCGACGAGCCCCCACTGCCTGCGGCAGTAATGATAGCTCCATCCGTTGCCCTCACGCGGAAAATCGATCCATTCGGGATGCCCGAACTCGTTTCCCATGAAGTTGAGATACCCCTCTCCCGCCAAGGAAGCCGTAATAAGACGTATCATTTTATGAAGCGCAATTCCTCTGTCGACTGTAATGCTTCCGCGAAACTTCGACATACTCGTATACATCTCCGCGTCGCACAAACGGAACATAATCGTTTTATCGCCGACGAGCGCTTGATCGTGTGACTCACAGTATCCGATGTTCTTCTCCTGCGGACGACGGCTCGTCAGCTCGTACCAGAGCTTGTTCATGTCCCACTCGTCATCCGTATACTCTTTGAGCATCTTTATCCACAGATCCGGCACGCCCATTGAAAGACGGAAGTCAAAGCCGATACCGCCGTCCTTTATGGGAAGGCACATTCCCGGCATTCCCGACATATCCTCCGCCACCGTTATAGCATTAGGATTTATGCGGTGTATAAGCTCGTTTGCAAGCTGGAGGTACGTTACGGCTTCTGTATCAGTGTTCATGGAAAAATACATTCCGTAATTGGTGAAGGCGCTGCCGAGTCCGTGGTCATGGTATAGCATGGACGTAACTCCGTCAAAGCGGAACCCGTCAAAATGGAAGACCTCCATCCAATATTTCAGATTGGAAAGCAAAAAGTGAATAACTTCATTTTTTCCGTAGTTGAACAGCTTCGTTCCCCATGCGCTGTGATCACCTTTTTCTCCCTCGTGGAAGAACTGATGAACGGTTCCGTCAAATTCATTGAGTCCCTCATTTGTATTTTTTACGGCATGAGAGTGAACGACGTCAAGCAAAACCGCGATCCCCATTCCGTGCGCGGCATCGATGAGCTCTTTTAACTCCTCGCTCTTTCCGTAACGCGACGAGGCGGCGAAGAAATTCGACACCTGATAACCGAACGACCCGTAATACGGATGCTCCATGATCGCCATTATCTGAATAGTGTTATAGCCGGCGGATTTTATACGCGGCAGGACGTTTTCGCGAAACTCGCGGTACGATCCGACCTTCCCTTCTTCCTGCGCCATGCCAATATGGCACTCGTAAATAAAAGGCGTCTTTTGGGGCACAAAGTCCGAATCTGTCCAAGGATAGCTTCCCGCTGTATCCTCTATCTCCGCACACCAGAGATACGTCACCGGATCCTGCACGACGCGCGTTGCATACGTGGGAACACGGCGCAAAACCTGCCCGTTATGTATAACGATCGCTTGTACCTTTTGTCCGACACGAAGCGCATTTCTGCCTTCGAGGCGGACTTCGAAAACTCCGTTGTCAAGACGTTGCATGGGCACGCTTTCTGTATTCCAATCAACAAAATCGCCCGTCAAATACATTTTTTCGGCGGCAGGTGCCCATTCTCTGTAAACCCAACCGCTTCTTGTACGGTGAAAGCCGAAGTATTTGTGTCCGTTTGCAAAGCGTTTAAGGCTATTTCCATTTCCGAGAAGCTCTTTTTTCTTTTTTTGGTAGAGTTCTTTTCGCAGATTAATGTCCTTTTCAAACGACGCAAGATACGGGTCAATTTTAATAATTCCGGGTTTGACGCTGCGTTTCATAAAAATCCCTCCACTTATGGTTTACATAATAATTGTACCAAAAAAACACACTGAAAATCAATAGAATTCCGTCGGATTTTTGCGTATACTTAAAATTCTTGTTTTCACGGTCACACAAGCACAAACAGAGTTGACATTTCACGATCCGTATAATAAAATTATCCTATATCAACCGTAAAGGTAAAAAAAGATGGATACCGCAAATAAAAAACAAGGATTTACCGTTGTTGAGCTGATCATCGTTATTGCCGTGATCGCCATTTTAGCCACAGTTCTCATACCCACCTTTTCGTACGTTCTAAGAAAAGCCGATGATACGGCTGCCCTTCTGAACGCGCAAACTTATTACACCGAATATTTAGCTTTATATAACTACACAGAGCATCAGCTGATAAACACAAACTATATAGTTCGAGTCAGTAACGATCAATATATCGTCGTAATGAGCGGGACCTTCGACTCCACCGTTTACGTTTCGGAGGAGGATGCGTTCGCCGCGATCAAAAATATCGACAGATCATATACATACGATCTCATAGGCAATCTTACGGACACAGACGATTCTTCTGCCGAGCAGTAACGGCACCGTTTGTTGTTATGTCAACTATAAAAGCGGAGTGATCAAAAATCACTCCGCTATATTTTTTCAGTTATTATTGTGCGGTACTGTCTGCGGAATTGGATACACTTTCTTCGGTTTCTTCCATATCAACGACTACTGTAGCACCGTTTGCGGCTTCTTTTGCCTCGTCAACGTCATCGAACACTTCATTAACGATTTCGCCGTTTGCAACGGCAACGTATTTATCCTCTTCGACCTTGATTACAACGTTCTGCTCGGAAGCTTCACCGTTGATGTAATCAAGATTAGCAACATAATCAATGTAGAAATTTCTTGCATTCTGGATGACCGTAGATTCATTCGCTTTATCGAGCACTCCGGAGAACGTCGGGACAAGAACCGTTGCAAGAATTGCGATAACGGCAATAACGACGATCAGTTCAACGATGGTGAAGCCACCGCGCTTTTTGTTTTGTTTTTTCATATTAGCTCCTGAAAATATAGTATTTATTATATATAATTTTAATATGATTGTCGAATATTGTCAATATATTTTTAACACATTTTCACAAATGATGCTATTGAGTCAAACTTTTTCTCCTCCATAACGATAACAGCGACTCTACATCGAATTAATCTGCCGCAAATACGTTTTTTATCAAAGAAACTTCCAACTTGGAAAATCATGTTGAAAAAAATATATAAAGTATAGTATAATAATTAATATACTTCACTAAACTTTATTAATTAAATCAGCCTAAAGCACAGCTTGGATCGAGGAGATAAAATCATGACAGATTTCGACAGAAAAATAATTGAGACTTTCCCCGGAAAGATCGTCAGAAAAGATCTTACTTCACTTATGAAGAAAGGCGCCAACGTTCCGACATACGTGCTTGAATATTTACTCGGAATGTACTGCGCCACCGACGATGAAGAAGCGATCGAAATGGGCATTGAAAAAATCAAGCGTATTCTAAGCGAAAACTACGTCCGCCCTGATCAAAGTGAATATATCAAATCCAAGATCAAAGAAAACGGACAGTATACTTTGATCGACAAGATCATAGTTGAGCTTGACACACGCGAAGACATATATGTTGCGAGATTTGTTAATCTCAATATCTCTCCTTTTGAGATCAGCTCCGACATCGTCGTTCACAACGAAAAACTGCTCATCGGCGGTGTCTGGTGCATCGTAAAGATCGAATATATGGGGCTCGACGATAAAGAAAATGAAGAAGCGCTCGACGTAGATATATTCGGAAATCCGATAAAGAAAAAACAAATCAAAAAGAAACGTTCAAAATACGATTCTCCGTTTGTTATTTCTTCGCTTAAGCCCATACAGATGCCAAATCTCGATCTTGACGAGATCAGAGACGCACGCGCAGAATTCACAAAAGATGAGTGGATCTCTCTTTTGATCCGTTCGGTCGGATATGAACCGGATGAACTGACCGAAAAGGAAAAACTACATTATCTTTTGCGTTTCGTTCCTTTCATACAGAAGAATTATAATCTCGTTGAGCTCGGACCGAGAGGCACGGGAAAATCTCACGTATACAGCGAGCTTTCGCCGTACTCCATCCTTATCAGCAGCGGTACAACGACAGTATCCAATATGTTTTACAATATGTCGTTAAGAAAAATCGGTCTTGTTGGAAATTGGGATTGCATCGCATTCGACGAAGTTGCGGGTATTACAGAAGCTTCGGGTGATATGGTGCAGATAATGAAAAACTACATGGCAAACGGTTCATTTGCCCGCGGATCCGAATCAATGAGCTCGGATGCGTCCATCGCATTTGAGGGTAATACGTTCAGAAGCGTGTCGGATATGATGCGGACAACGAATCTTTTTGAGCCTTTCCCCGATGAATTCAATAATGACTCCGCCTTTTTCGACAGAATACACGCATATCTGCCCGGCTGGGAAACGCCAAAGCTCAGGACCAATCTCTTCACCAAAGGCTACGGGCTTATTTCCGACTGCTTTTCGGAATTTTGCCACGCCATGAGAAAATACGACTTTACCAATTCTTTCGGCGAATACTTTGCGTTGAACAGTTCTTTCAACACACGCGACACGATAGCTGTCACAAGAACGTTCTCTGGTCTTGCAAAGCTTGTTTATCCGGATGAGATAATTGACAAAGAAGGTGCAAGAGAGCTTCTTGAATATTCGATCGAATGCAGAAGAAGAGTCAAAGAGCAGCTTCGCAAGATGACTCCCGGTGAGTTCAGTGACGTTGATCTTGGCTACATTGACCTTGACACTGCAGACGAAACGATCGTTACGCTTCCCGAAGTTGCAAGCGGAACATTGATATACAGCGGATGCGAAACTCCCGGATACGTTTACGGCATTGGCAAATCCGTAAACGATCTGATCGGTATATACCGACTTGAAAACAAGCTAATAAGTGGAACAGGCGTTTTCAGCTTCAAAAACGTCGAGGGTTTGGCACGTGCTCCAAAGCGAGTCAAAGACTCGATCAATGCTGCGTTCAACTATTTCACGGAAAACTCCAGGAAGCTTGTCAGCGGAGACAGCAACGGTTTTGATTATACGCTTTACTATAACGATCTGCAGAGCAGAGGCGTTTGCGATGAAATATCCGTTGCCGAGGTCGTAGGGCTTTTTTCTGCGATCTCAAACCGTCCCGTCTCCCCCGCTCTCGTTATCTGCGGACGTGTTGTTATGTCGGGAAGCATGATGCCCGTAACAACAGAGCTTGAGGATATTTTCGTTGCGGCATCGAACGCAGGTGCAAAAAAGATATTGCTCCCGATCGACAGCAAGCCCAATTACGATAAACTCAAAAAAAATCTGAAAAATGCAATAGAGGTCATATTCTATTCCACACCTCTTGAAGCTGCAAAGAAGGCTCTCTATTATTGATTTGTAGTTACCGTATTTACGTAGGAGAAAGTTAATGGCTCAGGAAAGATACTTTTGCAAAAAGTGCGACGCTGTCGTCAATATCGATACGAGGCGGAAAAATAAGCTTTGCCCTTACTGTTCTTCTGATCTGTCACAGAGCAAGATGAACACATGGAAGGTCGTCAAAGGAACCTTGTATCGCGGCGAATGGACATGTACCGACAGTAAGATAGTCATCCCCGACGGTGTGAAGGAGATTGAGCATGGCGCATTCAAGGGCAGTTATGTAAAAAAAATAGTATTTCCGAAGTCATTGGAAGAAATCCCCGATTCGTGCTTTGATTCGTGTACGTCATTGACTGAGATCGTTATTCCTGGAAATATCAAGCGTATCGGCTACCAAGCCTTCCGAGGATGCTACAACTTGCAGACCGTTATACTTTCGGAAGGTGTAACGAAAATAGCTTCGGAGTGCTTTTTGTCCTGCAGCTCGTTAAAAATGGTAACCTTGCCCGATTCTCTCGTTGAAATAGGTTCGAATGCTTTTAACCTGCAAACAAAAAACATCGAATTCGTTTCAATCCCAAAAAAAGTTAAAAATATCGGCACTAACGCTTTCGGCTGGTCTATATATAAAAACGATCGAAAAGAATACGTTATTCAACCCGATTCTTATGCAGGGGAATACTTAAAAAGTGCCGACACCGAGTTTACCGTGATCGAAGGCTTCCCCGGCATATTACTCACGTCAAACATTGTAGGTAACACGCTATATTATTGGCCGCAGCGTTACGAAAGCACAGTGGTGATTCCCGACGGTGTTGAATACATTGAGAAATATGCTTTTTACAAGCATACGGAGATAAAAAAGATCTCCTTCCCGGCTTCCCTTAAAGAGATCAAAGACTCTGCCTTTGAAGGATGCAGCAATATAAAAAGCATTCATTTTAACGATGGCTTAACGAAGATCTGCGACAGAGCTTTCTTCTCAGACAGCAAAGGGAGTCTCGAAGTCTTGGAGATTCCTTCGTCTGTTAAGACGATCGGCAAAGAAGCCTTCGCCGGATTTGCTATCGAAAAATTGTCTTTTGAGCACGGTATTGAAACAATCGATTCAAAAGCTTTCTTTAATTATTCAGGATATATTGTCGATCTTCCCGCGTCCGTAAAACAATTTGCCAAAGACGCTTTCGGAACGAAAAAAGACTTATTGATATCCGTTGGCGGCGAAATGCCCTACTACGCTTCAATGGCAGATGAAATTGAACGCGACAGTTCTCAACTGAGAAGTAAAAAGAAAGAGCTTGACGAGCTGACAAAAAGAAGAGA
Organism: Eubacteriales bacterium; assembly: GCA_045588245.1. GTDB lineage: Bacteria > Bacillota > Clostridia > Oscillospirales > CAG-272 > DTU064. The sequence continues at coordinate 55,324 of JAZNDW010000010.1, read as the reverse complement.
GGCTTTCATCACGGAGCTTGACGCTTTTGGGCATTCGCCTACAGCCGATTTTGATCTTATCCCATCATATCGTCAAAAGCTCGCCGACATAACACGCGAGCGTGATGACGATCAAAGTAAAGCCATCGCCGAACGTGATTCTTTGAAAGATCGCATCATGCAAATCGAAAGTGAGCTCAGTCAGCTTTCCGAGCAAAGAAAAAAATGCTTTTTCCTTGCTGTTTCAAAGAAAAAAGAGCTTGACGGGATTATACTGAACAAGCAAAACGAGCTTCATTCGCTTCAAAACACGTTAAAACAGCAGAGTGACGATGCCGTAGAAAGATACAACCGTTTCACGACGCTTATATCGCTCGCAAACGCTGAATTGGAAAAGCTTCTCTCGTCGCAGAGCGCATACCTTACAAAAAAACGGTCTTTGACAACAGCTTCCGCCGGTGTCGAAAAGGAAGTGCAACAGATTTCCGAAGAGATAAAAGCGCTTGAAGAATCGCTGACCGAAAAAAAACGAAAACTCGATAATGCTCATAAAAAATGGAAAAAGGCAAAAGATAAAGCCGGTCTTCTTGCGGAACAACAGAGGTTATTATCCGAGAAAGCTAAGATATTATCGGGCTTGAAGCTTCCGAAATATGATAAGCTGCCTTCGCACAAATTCTCCTCTCACAGCTCCGTTGTCGAAGAACTGCTGCTCAACGAAGCGTATGCGGAGCTTGTCGGTGACAAGAACGAATACGAACGCATAAAGGAATACAACCGATACATAAACGAGCATCAAAAGCAGCTGTTGCGGGTAAAAGAGATCAACGTCGCGCTCGGATTATCCGAGACGGACGGTATTGAATCTTTTGAGCTCTCGGCAGAGCCGAAGCTCAGATCGACTTATATGCCGACACGTATACACAAACTGAGCAAAGTTTTCGGCAAAACAAAAGAATGGCAGATTTTCAAACGCAAATCAAAGCTTATTTGTGCTGACAAAATGCCAAAATCTTTGCTGAACGAATATATTTTTGAAGGATGCGACTCTGTTTTCGCCATCGGCAACGACAGCTGCTTTCTGGTCATTTTCCCTTACTGCACCGTTATCTACGAGTTGAACAAAGCCATGTCCGTGCTTACGTTTGATCGGACATTCTTCTCCGTTCAGCACAAAGACGTTGAGGTCAATGACGATATGCCTGCACGCGGTGAGATCATAGCCGAGCGGTATAAATATGTCAACCAGGACGGCTCACCGAGCAAAAGATACAAAAATAATCCGATCATCAGAATCGCACGCTTTACAGAGATAGTTTTATCAAGCAAAACGTATAGATTTGTTCTGCCCGTTGAATCTTTCGAAGCGGCTTTGCGTTTTGAAGATGCATATAACGAATACAGACACGTATTCACCGACGGGCGTTATAAAGACATATATACGTATATCTCTACTTCCGCCGATACGGAAGTTATTGAAAATGCAGTAGATGACCTTGCAAACAGAGAGAAAAAGCGCATTGAGCTTGAACGCAAACTCGAAATAGAAGAGAAAGAACGCATAGAAGCAGAAAAGCTTGCTGAAAAGGCTGCCGCCGAAGAAAGACGTCAACAGATCATAAAACGTCAGAAAGAGATCAACGAAGAGCGCAAACGTCAGGCTGCGGAAAAGAAAAAGATCTACAGCCTGTTCGAAGATGAACCCGCGGATGTCGAAGCGTCCAAGGCCGAAATCGTTGATGGTGGCACCGATGCCCCGTTAGAGATCGTTGGCAACCGTCTTGTTTCCAATAACGTATTCAAAATCAAGCTCAAAAAAGCAGTCACTGCTCCTATCGCTGAGCTTTCAGGATACTTTATAAGCAAAGACGGAACCGTTATCAGCAACAAAAAGAAGATTTCAGACTTCGCCGAAGAAGCCGTTGTCGGTTTTGTGCTCAACTCGGGCATAGATTACACGAAAATGACGAGTTGCTTTATGTGCATCGAATCAGATGGAGCGATACTCTGCAAGATCGATTTCAAAATGAACATTTCCTTCTATTCGGATTTTTGACGTTCGAATAGCGTCATTTCGCAAAAATTACGTTTTTCAAACGGAGGCAGCATAATGAATGAGTACAGATGTATCGCTTGCGGCGAAACGATTTTGAGTGACAAACAATGCAGTTGTTTGAAATGCGGTTATACTATGTTCAAATCACCGTATATCAAAAAAGACTTGCTCGCACGCGAATGCAATAAGTTCATAATCGGGCTGTTTGAGCCGTGTATCACTGAGGGTGACTTTGACTATTACAGAATAGAAACGAACACCGAAGATCCGAACATAAAAACCACCGTTTATTTGCCGGATGATCTCTGCCGTTTTCCCGATTTTCGCAAGATACAAAAATACATATTCAGCGATGACAAAAGCGAAGGAGTGTGCGAGAGGGCAAAAAATACGTTAATAAATCTCAAAAAACATCTTTGCTCGCCCTATCAGAACAAGTACTCAGCGGATTACAAGAATATTCGTGCCATCTACTCCGAACGAGCCGCGAAAATCGAAGAAACAATAGCTTATTTTGGCGGCGCGATGAAAGCGAAAACGCCCGAATTTCCGCCGTTCACGCTTTATTACAGCGAAACTTGTGATGAACGCTTATCAGCGCTTGCATTTGATCTTATCGACAAGCTTGATTTGTTGATAGCAAAAACGGCACACTTTATCCGTCAGAACAACATTTACGGTTCTTTACAATATAACGGCGATCTTTTTGCTTTAACAAAAACGGATCGTGATACGGATTATCTGTCTCTTTTGTCCTTTGCCAAAGATACTGTTGAGAGAACGATTGACAAAAAATACGACATTGACTTATTTTCGAATGGAAAACCTGAATTGTTTCTAATGTTGACTGTCTTTTTCGATTCGTTGAATCTACTCTTAAAGGCACCGATACTCGTACCGTCACGTATGTACCGTTATGCGGACGGAATCGTTATTTACGGTGACGGCAACAAAGCAATAACAGAAAACGCCATTAAAGACGCCGTATCCGAACTGAAAGAGTTTTTCGCGGAGAATTTTCAACCGCAGAATTACAGTGAAGATAGACTGTTCGAAATTTACAACGCCTTTATCGAACTTGACACGTTCGGAATTTTGAGCGTTGACAAAAACGCTTTGGTGAAGAGTGGCGAGAGCGAAAGAAAGCTTGACAAGCTTATCGGACTCTACTCCGTTAAAGAACTCATCAAAAAAATCAAAGCGTATGTTTTGGCAAATAAAGACGATCTCGATCTGAATCTTCATATGTGCTTTTACGGAAACCCAGGAACAGGAAAAACAGAGGTTGCGCGAATTATCGCGGGAATACTTTATGAAAGCAATATCCTTCCCACAAAAAACGTGATCGAAGTTGACAGAAGCGGACTTGTCGGTCAGTACGTTGGGGAAACTCCGCTAAAGACGCTGGATAAGATTAATCAGGCAATGGGCGGTGTATTATTCATTGACGAAGCGTATTCGTTAGTTCCGAACGGCGGCGGATTTGATTACGGCGACGAAGCGATTGCCACTCTCATCAAGGCGATGGAAGATCGCCGCGGCAAATTTTGCGTGATCCTTGCAGGATACCAAAATGAAATGAGTACGCTTTTGTCATCGAATCCGGGACTTGAATCAAGGATTCAGTTTACACTTCATTTCCCCGACTACAATAGAGATGAACTTGAAAAAATCGTCTTGATGTTTGCGTCAAAAAAGAAATACGTTATCGATCCGCCGGCGCTGCAATGTATTCTGGATGCTGCCGAATATTACAGATGCAGACCGAATTTTGCCAATGCAAGAACCGTTCGCAACATTTTGGATGGAGTTATCATGAATCAGAATTTTCGCACGAAAGATGACCCCGATAATAACACGATCACAAGAGAGGATGTAGAAGAATATATCAGCAACGAAAACATTCTGAATGGGACATCATATGCTCGCAGGATCGGTTTTTGATAGGACTGACACCATATGCACCGATCTGAAGAATAAGGGTTACGACGTTTATTTTAATCCCCATGAGCAACGTGTAGATTCTATTGACGAAGCAACGACGCTTTAAGCGATTGTGCAAACGAAGAATCAATGCTCGAAGCGGCAATACTGAGCGTCAGCAAATTTGCCCCGATGGAGCAAATTTTTCGGGCGCATACATAGTCTTGCACAAAGAATAACAGCGGAGTGAATTTCACTCCGCTGTTTCTTCACTTAATGTCTTAACAAGCTTTTGCTCGGAATATTTATCGTAAAATACCCTACTGAAAAGCTCTGTGTATGCGTCCGACCTCAACAGATCACCAAACCGGTTTATGAACAACTCCTCCTTGTCACCGTAATCCTCGGAGGCTATCAGATAAAAGATCTTCTTGGAATGAGTCGTATCGGCGTTCAGTTCATTTAATGAATCAATACATATTTTAAATTCCACAACACCGCATATGATAAGTATGTATTGCGCGCTTTCAAATTTAATACTATTCTGTTGATCAATATAGCCTTTCAGCTCATCACTCATAAATCCGGCACTGTTTTCCTGCATGATGTAAGTCGTGACAGATATCTTTTCCAGTGCTTTGCTCAATTTATCGATCAGGACTTTATGACCGTTCAAACTTTCAAAACCCAGCGTACCGATAAACAGGGAGCAGGGAGAAGTATCCTTTACGATAGCGTAGTTATTTTCGTCGCAAATAACGCCGAACTGATTTCTTATCTGGGAGATCAGCTCGGATTTGTGTTCCAAGGAATCGTAATATAGATACGTGGAGCTATCGGGAAAGATTTGACACAATACGCTTATCATATTCATATCAAGTGTCTCTCCGGATCCATCCTGCATTGCTTCGGATAAGGTCTGTATAGGCATCTTTTGCGTCAGGTTTACACTGAAATAATTCAATGCGTTTTCACTGCTGTTTTTACTGTCTTTCGTACGATTGCAAACTATCTCGATCTCACGGTTTGCCGATCGGCTTAAAAACAGATTTTTACTCATAAAGAAAAGAACGCCTGCGCAATTTGCGTTCAGTAGCTTTTTCTCTACCTCGTCCTTCCAGTCTTTTCCCGCAGGTAAGCCCTTGTCGTACCAGAAACGAACACCTGCCTCATACATATCTGCAAGGTCAGCATAAACTTTTTTATAGTCCTTGTGAGAGTAGCTTATAAAAATATAGTTCTGATTATCGTCAAACAACGGTAGTGGAACCTTTGGGCAGGATTGGATACTTTCGGAATTCTTAAGCAGTTTTTTATATTCGTCGGCACAAAATTGTTCTGTCATTTTTACCTCACTTCACGAAATCGCATTTTATTGTAGCATAGCATCTTCCAAAAGTCAATCTTCGCAGTATAAATCTCCTCGTTTTGCAGATACTAACATCACAATTCTGTAAATACAAGGAGATTTATATATATGAAAGCCACAGGCATCGTACGACGCATTGATGATCTCGGACGCGTCGTCATTCCCAAAGAAATCAGAAGAACCATGCGCATCCGCGAGGGTGACCCGCTTGAAATATACACAGACCGCGACGGAGAGGTGATCTTCAAAAAATACTCCCCCATCGGTGAGCTTTCGGGCTTTGCCGCACAGTATTCCGAAACGCTCCACAAGACCTGCGAGCTCGATGTCGTTGTGACTGACCGTGACGCCGTGATATGTGTGGCAGGAGTGCCGCGCAAGGAATATCTCGACCGCAAGGTTTCAGAGGAGCTTGAATCCGTCATAGAGTCGCGTCAGATGTATAAGCTGTCGCCGAACGGACGCAAAATATTCGTCATGGACGGCGGCTCACATTACGTCCGTTGTGCGGCGCCCATCATTTCCGAGGGCGATATTATCGGATGCGTTGCATCGGTTGCCGCGGCAGACGGCAACGACACTCCCATCAACGATACCGTTGAAGTAAAGCTGATCGAAACGGCAGCGTCATTTTTGGGTAAGCAGCTTGAGAGCTGACGAAAAACGCCCGAACATCCGCGACATCAACCGCACAGGCGAGGAAGCTCTGCCGCTTCTCGTTGAGAAAATGTGCGAGCACCGCGGAGAGCCGACACCTCACATGAGATGTATCGACGGCAGCTTGCGCTGTCTTTCCTCCGAGCTTTGCCACCGCGACTGCGACGCAAAGCACACCGAAACGACAGGATGAAAAAATGAGCGGCTACAGCCGCTCATTTTTTTGGTGTTTTCATATTTCAACGGTTATTTCGTCAACGGTAACGAGCTGAAGAGAGAATATTTCCGCTTTGAGCCCCGACGAACGCTCCATGCGTCCTGCCATGGCGGACGAAACGTCGACGGTAACGTGCTCCTTGATGGGCGTTATATACAGCGTCAACGGTTCGGTTTCAAAACGGGATGCGTACTGATCGAGCCGCACGTCCCACGTGCCGCCGTTATAAAAATTATCGTTTATCAGTTCCCCGTTGATGAAAGCGTGACCGATGTCACCGTAATAATTCACACGCAAAAGCACCGTTTTATGCCCATACAGTTTCTCTACCGGCACATCGACCGTATAACGTCCGATACCGACGCTTTTTGGCGTGAGGTATTCTCTCTCGCGTACATTTCCGAGTGCACGCGGCACAAAGCTTTCCCCGTCCCAGAGAGAAACGACCGCAGAGCCGTCCTCTGTTTCGGCAACGACCGTCTCGCCGTTATACAGCAGCGGTACGGAGGAAAGCAAAGCGATGTCTTCACCGTTACATGAGAATTTATAAAAGCCGCACGCTTCCTTGCGCGTCAGAGTTACGAGCTTCAGATTGCGGACAGCCGCAACTTCACGTGCCGTCGGGCATACCGTAATCTCCTCACCGTCAACTTCAAAGCGATATTCTGCTTTCATTCCGTCAGACTCCATAAAAAACCACGTGTCCCCGACCTTCGTTATCGGCTGTGCCGTCGCAGAGATAAGACGCACGCCGTCGAGCATCAGATTAAACGGCAAGATCGCGTTTTCGCCCGCGGCGATCGAGAAACGCAGCTTCACGTCGCGTTCGGGCAGGCAAAGCTCTATCTCATCGTCTTTGCGGTCGCGCATCTCAACGTGATCCTGGAAATTGTTGACGAAAAGGAAGCCGCCTCCGTCCTTCACACGCACGCTGAAGCGAAGCTCGTCAAGATCGTACGAGTCAAGATCTTTGATATGCTCGGGAATGACAGCTTTCGTTTCTTCAAAAAATCCCGAAAAGCTTTGGCAGAAATAGTGAAGCATACGAAGTCTGTCATAGCTTTCGCGTATCTGTCCGAACTCGCCTATTGCCGCCTGATAGTCGTATGAACGCTTCGATATCTGGCTTTCGTTGAGGTATGGCGTGCATTTTCCCGTCGGTGTCGTACCGCCCTTATACATATAATACCCGAGCAGGTTACAGCCGCTGCCAAGCTTGATATTCGCCATCGCATCGATGGCGCGCATATCCATTATGAATCTGTAATTGTAGCTGCACATCATACCGCCCATCATCTCACAGCAGGCGTACGGACGCGACTCCGGCGTATACGACGGGGCGAAGTTATATTCCTTTGTCACCTCGTTATTGTGATTGTCGCGGTATACGTATTCGGGGGTTGCGGGGTGTTGGCCTCGCTTATTGTAAAAGATCCACGGCTGATAGGAATATCCGCCCCACAGCGGTAAAGCCTCATCTACGGGGGTAACAGCCCCGCCCCATGCCGTTGCCGTATAAAACGGAGTGACGATGCCCTCCTCTTCCATGATCGTTTTAAGCTTGTTCATGTATGGCATACCTGAATATCCGCCGTTCACCCATTCGGACGAAACGCCCGTCGTGATCTCCCACGGAGCGGCGGAGTGCTGATATTCGTTATCTATCTGCGCGGCAATGATACATCCGCCCTCGCTATAGTAGTGCCCCTTCATCTGCCCGTGTAGAGCACGGAAATAAAGACGCACAGCCTGTAAAAAGCCCTCGTTATCGTTACGAACGTCGTACGGCTTGCCGTACAGCCAATCGGGCAGTCCGCCGTTGCGCATTTCCCCATGCGCAAACGGACCGATCCGCGCGATCACGTATACGCCGTGCATCTCGCAAATTTCAAGAAAACGTCGGAAATCTCGGCATCCGTCAAAACGGAATATTCCCTCTTCTTCCTCGTGAACGATCCAGAACACGTACGTACTGATGATATTAATGCCGCCGCATTTCATTTTTATGACGGTATCTTCCCACAGATCGGGATCGACACGCGAAAAATGCATCTCTCCGCTGACACCAAAAAAAGGACGTCCGTTTTTTTGCATATAGTAGTTGGTGAACGATATCATGTCCCCTACAGGTGACGTACCGTGGAATTTTTCGCCAATATCGTAAATATTCTTCGGTTTTACGTTACATAGGTCAAGCTGATACATGCTGCCGCCTCCGATGCGTTTATGATTATATAATTATATTACCACATTCACGACGCTATCGCAAGAAAAATACCGTCGGGGGCGACCCCCGACGGTATATATTGATGTTATGAAAAGAACGTGTGTCCGCCTATCGTTTCAACATAGGTGCGGTTACATCCCGCCCAGCAGGTCTTGGCTATTTCGTTTGTACAGAAATAGAGTATATCATCGCGGTAGCGATAGCCTTCCATGGCGAGCTTTGCCGCAATAACGGATTCCTGCGTCGGCTCTGCATAAACAGTACCCGTTGCTGCGGGCGTGAACTGAACGCCGTGCTCCATATCGAAGATCACGTCGTAAACGGTATCGGGATAATCTTCCGACATAACCCTGTTATATACGACGGCGGCAACCGCAAGCTTCCCCAAAAGAGGTTCGCCGCGCGACTCAGCGCTTATGATGCGCGACAGCCAATAAAGCTCGTCTGCATCGTAATAATCCGCAGCGTCCTCGATGATATTTCCCATTTCACCGACGGTGACGGAGCGCGAATCTGCATGCCACAACACCTCAGCGCCGAACACCTTCGCCATCGGGCGGACGGCGACCATCATTCGTCCGTTTTCTATATAATTCGGTGACGAGCACATGATATAGCGTCCGTTGGCGATTATGTAGCTGTCTCCCACGTGTGCGGAAACGCTGACTCCATCACCTTCGGCGTAAGCCGTGCGGCTTTTCCCGTCCCAACTAACGGTGATCTCACCGTTTGTCATTTCGCTCATAAAGCTTCGGAACCACAGGCACGTCGTGCCGTTTACAAGCTCTGCGTCATCACTGAAATTTTTACTGCAGACCGTAACGTTAAGATCTGCCGCCGACACAAATGCGGACATCACAGCCGCGATAAGCATTATGGCGGCGATAAAAGTTATTTTTCGTTTCATTTTAATTCAACCTTTCTTTTTGCTTTTTGAGAAAACGTCTGCCTACCGGTCGGCAACGCTTCCCCCCCTGTTTTTTTCGGTAACAGTTTTATAAGCCTCACATCAACTCCTTCTGCGGCGCAAACACACCGCAGAAAAATTATATCACAAGGCTTACGCACCGTTCAATGACAGCATTTTTCCTACGCTTCCATATTTATGCCCGACACGTGCATATCATGCACGAAAAGGCGGCAATTCTATAATCAGGTGTGTCTAAAGTCTGTGTCGGTACATTCGCTGACTTGACGGTGCATCACGCAAAGGCAAACGACGTTGACCGTCGTTAACAGTCCGACCGTAATATCGGAAAGCTCCCACATAAGCTGCGGCGCGATAACAGAACCGCAGACAGCGGCAGCTATAAACGCTGCTGTATAAATCAAACCGAAGCGTCTGCCGCCGAGAAAACGAAGCGCGACCTCACCGTAATAATGCTGTGAGATAAGCGTTGCAAGTACGAAAACTACGATTACGAAGGAAAGTACTGTCCGTGCACCGTCACCGAGAACGAACGAAAACACTGCTGATGCAGACGTCATCGCGTCAGTTGAAGCGGCAATGCCGATTTCTTCGCCGATAAGCATAGCAAAAGCCGTCATTGAGCATATTATTATCGTATCGGCAAAAACTTCAAATATTCCGAGGCACCCCTGTGCCATCGGCGAAGCCGCATCGGCGCAAGCATGCGCCGTCGGTGAGGTGCCGGACCCCGCCTCGTTCGTCAGTATCCCACGTGTCACACCGTAACGCACGGCGGCGGCAATTCCGTAGCCGCCGACGCCTCCTGCGGCGGACGGCATGGAAAAGGCTTCCCTGAAAATGCGCCCCGTCACCGTCGGCAAAAGCTCCGCATACTTAGCCGTAACTGCGACACACATCAGTATATAAATAATCGAAACTATCGGAATCAATGCCGACGTCACCGATGAGATGCGTTTGGCGCCGCCTATAACGACTGTTGCCGTCAGCGCGGCGATTATGATACCCGTAGCTACCCTCGGCACCGCAAAGGAATCGGAGGCGGAGCTCGCCGCTGCGTTCACCTGCAGAATATTGCCGACGACGATCGAATTTATAATGCAGAAAACGGCAAAAACTGCGCCAAGTGTGCGGCTTTTCGCCCCTTTGGCAATATAAAACGGCGCGCCGCCACAATATCCTGCGCCGTCATGCTCTCTATATTTGACGGCAAGCACCGTTTCGGCGTATTTCACCGACATCGCAACGAACGCCGATACCCACATCCAAAAGACTGCACCCGCACCGCCCACAGCGATCGCCGCCGTCACACCCGTTATGTTTCCGACGCCGAGTGTTCCGGCAAGCGCCATAGATGCCGCACGCATGGGAGATATGCCGTCACCGCTGCGGGCAAACATAAGACGGCAGGTCTTAATAGGATGGCAGAGATAAAAAAAGCGCAGCATAACGCCGAAGCCAAGTCCCGCCGCGATCAATAACGGCGGCATCACGGCACCGAAAAACGCCGATATTTTTTCAAAAAATACGAGCATATTATCAGTCACCTCCGTCTGTTTCGCTGACTTATATACTAATATGAGCGATATAGATAAAACATGACGTCCGCACACGTTTTCTATAATCGCACCGAAAAAGAGCACTTTATATCGATGTCTCGGTGATATGTAAACTAAATGTGAACAATGGAAAATAGACTTGATTTTTTACTCATGTGCAAGTAAAATAATACCATGCGTTAGCACTCACAAGCTTTGAGTGCTAAACCGTGAAAATGCAAACGATAATCTTACATAAACCATATAGGAGGTATTCACAAATGAAAATCGTTCCGCTTTTTGACCGCGTTGTTGTCAAATCCGTTGAAATTGAAGAAACAACAAGCTCCGGTATCATTCTCCCCGGCTCCGCAAAGGAAAAACCGCAGATATTTGAAGTTGTTGCCGTTGGCCCCGGCGGCGAGATCGAAGGAAAGACCACAACGATGACAAGCGTTGTCGGCGATCACGTTATCATCTCTAAATACGCAGGCACGGAAATCAAGATCGACGGCGTTGAATATAACATCGTTCGTCAGGGCGACATCCTCGCTAAAATTGACTAATCACTGATAAGGAGACAATATATGGCAAAGAACATTCTTTACGGAAGCGAAGCAAGAGCAGCCCTGCTCGCAGGCGTTGACAAGCTCGCAAATACAGTTAAGATCACACTCGGCCCCAAGGGCAGAAACGTCGTTCTCGAAAAGAAATACGGCTCCCCGCTCATCATCAACGACGGTGTTACAATCGCTAAAGAGATTGAGCTTGACGATCCCGCAGAAAACACGGGCGCACAGCTTGTAAAAGAAGTTGCAACAAAGACAAACGACGCCGCAGGCGACGGTACAACGACGGCAACCCTTCTCGCGCAGGCGTTCATCCACGAGGGTATGAAGAACGTTACCGCAGGCGCTAACCCCATGGTTCTCCGCCGCGGCATTCAGAAGGCAGTTGCAAAGGCAACCGAATGCCTCAAGGCTAACTCCTCCAAGATCAAGGGCAGCGACGACATCGCACGTGTCGGCACGATCTCTGCAGGTGACGAAGTTATCGGTACTCTCATCGCTGACGCTATGGAAAAGGTAACCTCCGACGGCGTTATCACGGTTGAAGAATCCAAGTCCGCAGAAACATACTGCGAAGTCGTTGAAGGTATGCAGTTCGACCGCGGTTACCTCTCTCCCTATATGGCAACAGATATGGATAAGATGGAAGCCGTTATCGACGATCCGCTCATCCTCATCACAGATAAGAAGATCTCCGCTATTCAGGAAATTCTCGAGCTTCTCAATCAGATCGTTCAGTCCGGCAGAAAGCTCCTCATCATCGCAGAGGACGTTGAGGGCGAAGCTCTCACGACTCTCGTGCTCAATAAGCTCCGCGGCACGTTCACCTGCGTTGCAGTCAAGGCTCCCGGCTTCGGCGACAGACGCAAAGAAATGCTCCGTGACATCGCTATCCTCACAGGCGGTCAGGTAATCACCTCCGAGCTCGGTCTTGAGCTCAAGGATGCCGATCTTTCTCAGCTCGGACGTTGCCGTCAGGTTAAGATCGACAAGGAAAACACCATCATCGTCGGCGGCGCAGGCGACCCTGCAGAGATCAAGGCGCGCATCGGTCAGATCAAGTCCGCTATCGAAACGACTACATCCGAGTTCGTCCGCGAAAAGCTCCAGGATCGTCTTGCTAAGCTTTCCGGCGGCGTAGCCGTTATCAAGGTCGGTGCTGCTACCGAAACCGAAATGAAGGAAAAGAAGCTCCGCATCGAAGACGCTCTCAACGCTACCCGCGCAGCTGTTGAAGAAGGCATCGTTCCCGGCGGCGGTACCGCATTTATCAACGTTATCGACGAAGTTGCAAAGCTTCTCGACACGACAGAGGGCGACGAAAAGACAGGTGTCGGCATCGTCGTTAAGGCTCTTGAAGCTCCTCTCCGCCAGATCGCTGAAAACGCAGGCTGCGAAGGCTCCGTTGTCGTTAACAACGTCCGCGCAAACGGCACTATCGGCTACGGCTTTGACGCCGCTACCGAAACCTACGGCGATATGATGGAAAAGGGTATCGTTGACCCGACGAAGGTTTCCCGTTCTGCACTTCAGAACGCAGCTTCCATCGCTTCCGTCGTTCTCACAACAGAGGCAGTTGTCGTTGATAAGCCCGAAGAAAAGTCCGCTGCTCCCGCTGCTGATATGAGTGGCATGGGCGGAATGTATTAATTTGAAACAAAGAAGGAACCGTTGTCGGTTCCTTCTTTTTATTGAATGCAGAGTGATGAGTTTACATTGGAGTATGCTTGATGTTCAAGTCTTCGCTCGCGTTTATGATCAATCAGGTTTGAATACGTGAGGGTGTCCTCCCTCACCTGCGGCACATCACCCTCCAAAAAACCAAAGCGCGGCAAGATTGCCGCGCTTTGATTTAATTATTCACTTATTATCCGCGCGTCCCGCTCGCCGCTTCAATGCCGAAGATGTACCCGACGTATGACGTAACGCCACGCGGATTCGCTTCAGGGGTGAAGTCTCCGCGAATATCAAAGGCGTAGCCGAGTCCTATATACGTACCGGAGCCACCGTTATCGGATAAACGTATCCCAATGCAAAAGATCGGTTTATTAAATCCGCTGACCATTGCAAAATCAAGCGCACCGATGACGATCCATACGGCGAGCACACAAACAATAACAGTAATTAATCTCTTTTTACTCATAAAATATACCCTTTCAACACCTTTAGCGTGTTCCACACACCGTCGATGTGACTGCGCTCGTAGCCGTGGCTTGCGTAAACACCCGCGCCGATAAGACCGTGACGGATATCGTAGCCTGCGCGAAGCGTTGCTTCAACGTCTGAGCCGTAGTAGGGATAAACGTCAACTGCGTAGTCTGCCTCCTCGCGCTTTGCCGCGTCGATAAGCTTGCCGACGACTTGATAGCTGTACGGTCCGCCCGAATCCTTCGCGCATATCGACACCTGACGCTCCGTGCAGGAAAGTCCCGAGCCTACGCATCCCATATCGACGGAGATCGATTCTGTCACGCCCGAAGGTACGGAGCATGAGCCACCGTGACCGACCTCTTCGTAAACGGTAACGTGCGCGTATACGCGGCGCAACGGTACTTTGCCGTTATCCTTCATATATTTCGCAAGTCCCAAAAGGATTCCGACGGAAAGCTTATCATCGAGGAAACGCGACTTGATGTAGCCGCTTTCCGTGATCTTCGTTCTCGGGTCAAAGCACACGATGTCGCCGACTTCGATGCCGAGTGCTCTTGTATCGTCTGCGGAATTAACGTCCTCGTCGAGAACGATCTCGGTCGTGTCGAAGCTGCGCGCCGTTGAGCCATAGTTTCCATTGACGTGAATCGACGCATTACAAAGCTGTAGCGTGCCATCGACAACTTTGCCGCCGCGTGTGTAAACACGCACGTTTTCCGTTTCGGCATTCTCCGCACGCATTCCTCCGAGAGATGTGACACGGAGTCTGCCGTTTCCCTTCACCTCGGCAACCATAGCACCGAGTGTGTCTGCGTGCGCCTGCAGCAGCAGGGCGTCACCATCGTTCTCGCCACCGAGATCGATAAGCACGCTTCCCTTTTCGGTCAGCTTCACATCATATCCGAGTTCGGCAAATGCATTTTTTACCCATGCTGCCGCTTTATCTGTAAATCCTGTAGGGCTGTCGATGCCGATCAGCTCCGCTGCCATATTTGATGCATATACTGCGTATTCGCGTTTCATATATTAGCCTCCAATATATAATTTTTGTTATCTTTCCGTAAATCCGTGCGCTTTAAGGACACGCGCAACGGTTGAAACGAAGCTGTCCTCCGCACCCCAGGAAAAGTTGGAAAACACCCCGCTGCCGCCGCCCGAGCCGATAGCATCGACGATCACACGGTCGTCCGATCCTGTGATAAGCACAGAAAGGCTCGCTCTGTTACCTGCGCGATAATAATATTTTTCGAAAACGAGCATTGTAGCACGGGTGCCGTCGCTTAAATGTCTGTCTGCGCGGTCAACGAGCTCGCAACTGATGCCGCTGTTGAGAATGCCGTCCGAAATAACGGAAGATATATGAGAAACAGACCCGTTCCCCTGCATTGTTAACATTGCCATTTAGCTACCCTCCGATCAGTAATTCACTTATATTATCTTATCATAATATAAATCACTTGTAAATCAAATTTTTTCAAAAATAGGTATTGACATTTGGTATATGCTTGTGGTAGAATATCAAGGCTGTGATAAAAACAGTTCAATATTGTATGGAGAAGTCGCCTAGTTGGTCGAGGGCGCGCGACTGGAAATCGCGTAACCGCCAAAAACGGTTCAAGAGTTCGAATCTCTTCTTCTCCGAAAATAAAATGACGCTCCTTTTGGGGTGTCATTTTGTTTTTGATAAAATGGCTGAGATTCGAAAGAGCACGAGCGAAGCGAGAAAAACAGTCCGGTGGACTGTTTTGGTGCTCGTGTGCGTGCCGACGGGCGGTAGTCCGTCGGGCGAATCTCTTCTTCTCCGAACGAAAAGCACTCCTTTTGGGGTGCTTTTTTCGTTTGAAAACGCAGATCAGGATCGATCAGTGCGAGTCGATTATAAAGAATTTCTCCGAGAAAACCGTGCCGATCTGCAATTAGTCACCGACCCCTCTATATGACACTTATCGTTTTCAGATGTTTTCTATTTTATAAAAATTTCAATCTCTCCTTGCCATTTGTTCACTTTAGTGTTATACTAAATGTACAAATAGTTGTTACATTTGTATAAATATTTATTCCGAGGGGGACTATTTTTTATGAAAAAGAAGTTGGTCGTATTGCTTCTTTTGGTTTGCATGATATTCACCGTTTCATGCGGCAACGGCGACGACACAGACACAACGGGCTCATCCGACACCGTCGGCGAAATCGTCAACGGCACGGAATCCGACACAAAGACCGAAGTTGAAACAGAAAAAGAAACCGAAACGGAAAAGGAAACCGAGGCTGAAACGGAAGCCGAAACGGAAAAGGAAGAAGAGATAAACGTTACATATCATAAAGTAACTGTAAAAAATGATATGATCGCAAGCTCAACTCCCTGGAATAACGGCGGCGACGTTGCATCCAAAGCTTTTGACGGCAACACCTCTACCTTCTTCGACGGCGTTGAAGAAGGCTGGATAAGAGTTGACCTGGGCGAAGAGCTCATCATCGGTAAGCTTTCGTTCGCGCCGAGAAGCGGTTATGAATCCCGTCTTTCGGGCGAATTTTACGGAAGCCTTGACGGCCGTGTATGGTATCTTATCTATGACATCAAAAATGCTCCTTCGTCTATGAAGACGGTTGAGTTCACCGATTTTGAAACGGTCGGTGCGTTCCGCTTCATTAAATACGAAAACATTTCCGACTGCGCCAATATATCGGAGTTCGTTATCTACTCCGCCGAGGGAATCCCCGAATCTTACATCGACACCATCGAACGCGATACGTACGCAGACGGCACATTCGAGATCCTCACCGACACGCCCGAGGATCGCGGCATGACGCAGATAGACACCTCCGCTAAAGAAGGCGAGGCTTCGCATATCGTTTGCGATAACAACCCCTCCACCGTTTTCACCGACAAGGGGGAAATCGTAATACCGCTTGGCGAAAAATACCCCCTCGGTGCCATCGCCTACATGGGCGGAGATAACGATAAAGTTAAGCCTGCCGATATCGTCGGCGGCGAATTCTACGGTAGCGCCGACGGAGAAAACTGGGATCTCTTGCACCGCATAACGAAAGCTCCCGACTCCGTTTGCTCCACGTTCGTTTACTGCGGCGAGCTTCTTACAACGGGAAATTACGCATACATCAAATATGAAAATCCGAATGGCGCAGGCGCCATTTCCGAAATCAGAGTTTACGCTATGGCTGAAGATCTTTCCGTATCGCTGACAGCGCTTCCCTTTGCTATTGCCGAGGACGGCGACGTTAATAATATCGCGCTTTACTGGGGCTCCTCGATCAAGGCTGATTCTTACGAGATCTATCGCTCCTCGGGCAAGGAATATAAGCTCGTTTACACAGGCTCGGGCACGTCCTGGCAGGACTACGATCTTAAGCTTGGCGAATACACTTATATGATGAAGCTTAAGAGCGGTGACACTTATATCGCAAGCGAAAAGGTCACGGCGACAGCGTCTAAGATGCCTGACGTCACGCTCTCCTCCGTCAACAACCAGACGGGTGCCGGCGGACTTAATCTCGGCGGCGGCATCTACTATAACGGAGCGTATTACAACTACAGCTTCTCCGTTTCCGCAGGTAAAGCAAACGTTATTGAAACCTGCACCGGAGCTCGCAGCCGCACCGTAATCAAATGGAAGGACCACGATCTTTTAGCAAGCTGCAAGATCGAAAGCGTAAAGGTCACATATAACGAAAAGCTCAACAAGGTCATAATCGCAGCGCACTGGGAAAAGCCCGACGGCTATGCCGACGGTAAGCTCGTTTTAGTAACGGGTACTCCCGGCGGAGAATTCACGGTTAAGGTATGGAATCCTCTCGGAATCCAGGTCCGCGACCTTTCCGTATTCATCGACGACGACGGTAAAGCATATCTGTTTGCAGCAGCAAACAAACCTGGCGAAGGCGCAAACGCAACGATCTACATCTTCAGCTTCAACGAAGATTGCTCCGATATAGCCAAGATTGAAGCAAAGCTGTTTGAAAATCAGTACCGCGAAATGCCCAATGTCGTTAAGCACGACGGTTGGTATTATCTCTTCGTTTCGCAGGCAGCAGGCTGGTATCCGAGTGCGGGCGCGTACGCATCCTCACGTAATATAACAGAGGGCTGGAGTGAGCTTCGCTCCATCGGCAGCACGTCCACGTTCTCCTCTCAGTCAAGTTGGATCGCAACGCTTGGCGAAGGCAGTCTGAAAAATCACATCATGTTCGCATATCGTTGGATAGCAGGTGCGGGAACGAGCGGCACAATGCTCGCACCGATCACGTTTGCAGACGGTATTGCATACTACGATTTCTATCAGAAGATCCTTTATAACTACGAATCGGGCGATATGATCCCAGTGACGAGCGGCAAGCTCCTCTCGCAAGATTGCAAAGTTACGGCTTCCCGTCCCTCTGCGTCGGGCTATGAGGCGTCCTGCATGGTTGACGGTGACTATTTCACCTCTTATACGGCTTCCTCAGCATCATGGCCCGTGACCGTTACGCTCGACCTCGGACGTGTGTGCGAGCTGAAGAACATTCAGCTTTCCTGGTACATCTGCAAGGGCTCTGAGGGCTACTACATGTACACCATCGAGGGAAGCAACGACGGCGAAAACTGGACGCTCCTCTACGACAACACCAATGAAAACGACACAAAGGTAACGAATACGTACGGCTTCAACACGAACGTACTGAACGGAGAAGCAAGATACGTTAAGATCGTCGTCAAGGGTGCTCGCCTCCACAACAACCCCAACAACAACTGGTATACGCCCACGATCTATGAGATCAAGGTCTACGGCAACGAAAAATAAGCTTTAACGAACATAGCGGATACAGCAAATGCTGTACCCGCTATGTTTTTGTTATTTTGTTTTCTTCAAAATGCAGCAAGCGCGCCCGCAACCTTATATAAGACGAACATCAACGCAGACGATGTCAGTATGATCTGCGCCGCAAACGCGACGAGATGATATTTATACTCCCTCACGTTGACCTTCCGCATAACCAAACCGACTAAAATCGACACGAATAAGACAGGATAAAGTACGTAATGAAAATAAACGATCACGCCGAACAATGACGAGCTGCTGTCAAGGAACAATATCGGCGTCAATATCGAGCACAATGCTATCAAAAGGTTGATCACAAGGAGATATATTTTATATTTATCAGCCTTATATGACGTAATCACTCGGTTTCGGTAGGTTTGGTATATCTCACCCACATCTGCTCTTGGCAGACTGTCGTCCGCAGTTTTGAAGTTTACCTCTCCCTCAAATTCGGATAGCAGTTTGAGCCTTTCAGCACGGGTGATCTTTTTGAAATAGCAAAGGTTTGACAGTTTGGATTTAAGTTTTTTCATAAAACTCCTCCGACAAAAGAAAGCATCTATTTCTTTTTTCTATCATATCACATTGTTCTACTGTTTGTCAACATATTATTTTGAAAATACTATTGACAATCATCCAATATCGGATAAAATATATCTATATAAGGATCTGATGGAGATTCGGAATTATGAAATGGAAAAATGATGTAGAAGAAAATGTGCGCTCCGGCGTTGTCGAGTTATTGATCCTTCAATTACTAAACGAACGGGATATGTACGGTTACGAGATCCGCACCGCGCTTGACAAAAGGACTAACGGCGCATATATAATGAAAGAAGGCTCTCTTTACGGTCCGCTTTACAGAATGTACCAAAGAGGAATGATCTCGTCACATAAAGAAATGGCAGGCGAGAAGCGTTTTCGCGTTTACTACCATATCGAGGACTTCGGCAAAGAATACCTTGAATACGGCAAAGAACAGATCACGCTTGTCTTTTCGGGAGTGAAAACACTACTTGAATGGAATAACGACTCCGACAACTCAGCTATTGTGCCATAAGGAAATATCCAATCAAACAAAAACAGCGAGGCAATCTCGCTGTTTTGTTTTTTTATTTCTCGAACTCCGCCTCGTCGGGAGTCGTTTTCACAAAATAGATTATAAACGGAATAACGGAAAGTCCCGTTATCACGTCGCTGACGGGCTGGGCAAGCTGTATACCTCCGAGTCCGAACAGGCTTGACAGCATGATCAGGACGGGTATCAGTATTGCGCCCGATCGCATGACGGCTAATACCGATGCGATCCCTGCGCGCCGTATGCTTTGATAAAGCATATTAACGGGCAAAAACAGCGGACAGAACAAAAGTCCTACAGATGCATACCGAAGCGCAGGTGCGCCGACGTCTATGACGTCCGTCTCCTTTTGGAAGAGCGCCACAACATCATCAGCGAACAAAAGTCCGATCGAAGCAACGACACCGACGATCAAAAACGTCACCGCCATAGTAAAATACAGTCCGCGCTTGACGCGGCGGTATTTTTTCACCTGATAATTGAACGATGCGACGGGTTGGAATCCCTGACCGATGCCGAGTCCCGCGCACATGACGAGCGAAGAATATCTGTTCACGATGCTCATCGCCGCGATCGCGGAGTCGCCGTACGGCTTGGTGAGATTGTTGAGTATACCGTTTGATATTGAGGTGAGCCCCTGACGAATGAACGACGGGAATCCGACCTTGAGTATCGACGTGTATACGCTCACTCTATGCGAAACAGCACGAATCGACACCGTACTTTCCGCCATGCGCAGATACATCACAAGCAGTATAACGAAGCTGACCGTTTGCGAAAATGCCGTTGCCATACCTGCGCCGAATACGCCCATATCAAGCCTGACGATGAAAATATAGTCAAGTAAAATATTGAGTACGCCGCCCGAGGTAAGTCCTATCATTGCGTAAAACGCTTTGCCCTCGTAACGCAGATTATTATTCAGAACGAACGAACAGATAAAGAACGGCGCGGAAAGAAGCACCCACATCCCGTAGTCACACGCATACGGAAGGATCGTTTCCGTACTTCCGAGCAGCATCATAAGCGGAGAGAGAAATGTAAGTCCCACCGTCATGATGACGACGCCGAGCACAGCACCTCCGAAGAATGCCGTGGAGACGTATTCGGTAGCTTTCAGGCGGTTTCGGTCGGCAAGCTCCTTTGAAACGAAGGTTCCCGAGCCGTGTCCAAGCATGAGCGCTATCGCCTGTATTATCGTTTGAAGCGTCAAAAGGATGCCCGTGGCGGCTTGCGGTGTCTCACCGAGACTGCCGACAAAATATGTGTCCGCCATGTTATAAATACTCGTTATCAGCATCGACACCGTCGTCGGTATACCGAGCGTGATGATCAATTTTTCGACGGGTGTCTTTGTCATTTTAATATAATGCGCATCCGAGCCTTTCAAGACTGTCCTCTTTTCATTTTAGTTTATTTGCGTCCGTACAGACGGTTGAGTCTATAGTATTTTCTCGTATCTATGGAATTACACTGCTCTGTCGTGATTCTGAAGCTCCAATTATCCTCCGCAACACCGGGCTTGTTCATTCTTGTATCCGCACCGTAACCGAGTATATCCTGGATCGGCAAAATTACAAGCTCGGACGCAGACGCCATGACGGAACGTATAACGTCAAGGCAAGCCGCACTCCAATCCTGCGGACAGCCGCAATAATCGAACAGATCGTCGCGTCTTTCGGTCGGCATCTCCCAAATGGAGCCGAGGAGCGTATTATTGTCGTGCGTTCCCGTGTACGCAACGGAGTTGCGCGGGTAATTGTGCGGACGGTGGAGCGAATCTCCGTCTGAAAGAAAACCGAACTGAAGCACTCTCATTCCGGGGAATCCGCTTTCGTCGAGCAAGTCGCGTACCTCATCGGTAATATCGCCGAGATCCTCGGCGATAATAAGCTTATCGCCCGCAACAGACTTGATAACGTTGACAAGATCCATGCGCGGGCCGGGACGCCACTGTCCCTCTTTTGCTGTTTTTGCGTTGCCGGGAATCGCGTAATACGATTCAACGGCACGGAAATGGTCTATGCGCACGCCGTCAAAAAACGTGAGCATAAACGATATGCGATCGCACCAGAAAGCGTAACCGTCATTTTTCATCAGCTTCCAATTATATAAAGGATTTCCCCAAAGCTGACCGTCCTCGGAGAAATAATCGGGCGGAACGCCCGCTACCCACGACGGCTTGCCGTCGGAATCGAGCAGGAACTGCTCTTTGTCGCCCCAAACGTCGCTGCTGTCGAGCGAAACGTAAAACGGAATATCACCGATTATTTTGATTCCGCGTGCGTTTGCGTACGCTTTTATTTCTGCCCACTCGGTGAAAAATTCATACTCAATGAACCTCCACGCAAGCTCGATCTTCTCATCGTAATTCTCGTGCGTCCATTCGGTCCAAGGCTTTCCTCCGTTCATCTTTTGTATTGCCATGAATCGGCAAAAACGCTGTAGGCGCGGATATCGCGACATAAATTCGTCGATCTTCTCTTTCAGCGACGGATCTTTATATGCACGCTCTGCAGCGCAGAAAAGAAGCGGCAAACGCTCCGCCGTAAGGCGCTTAAATTCACAGGCATACGGGATTTTTTCCGTTGCCGCCGTAAGCTCGGCTTTCGTGAGAAGTCCGCGCTCATGAAGAATATCGAGGTCTATGAAGTATGGATTACCCGAGTATGCGGACACAGAGCTATAGGGCGATGCGTAGCTGTCAGGCACGCAGAAAGGAAGCGTCTGCCAATACGAAAAACCGCCGTCGACCAATTTATCAACAAACGATTTTGCGTGTCTGCCAAAACTGCCGCAACCGTATTTCCCGGGGAGAGAGGATATATGTAAAAGTACTCCGCTTTTTCTGTCCATGATAATGTACCTTTGAAATAATGTATTTTGATTTACAGTAAAAATATTAGCATAAAAGCACGTAAAAATCAAGATTTGATATTAAATAGACGCCTAAGTCAAAAAAAGAGTTTGAAAAAACACGAATTTGTTTAGAATTTATTGAAAATATCTTTTAATACCCCCTTGCAATCGGAATCACATTATGTTATAATACCCTTGTTCGTGATTTGATAAATAATATTAACATATATTTTTGGAGGTGTATTTCAATGGCAAAATGCTGTATCTGCGGTAAGGGCGTAACGTTCGGTCACAATGTATCTCACTCCGAGCGCAAGACCTCGAGAACTTGGAAACCCAATATCAGAAAAGTCCGCATTGATGACAACGGTACTCACAAGACTGTTAGCATCTGCTCCCGTTGCCTGCGCTCCGGCAAGGTAACTCGCGCCGTCTGACTTAAAAACTGAAACGCGAATGCGGGCGGACTTATGTCCGCCCGTTTTTGTTTTTCCGTTTGCGTAAACTTCATGCCAACGCTTCTTTTAGCTCATAACACCCCCGACACCATCCGCGCCGCCGCATTGGCGCACGGCTTTTTTTCTGTCACTTTTCCGCCTGCCGCAGGCATGGCGGCTCCTGTTGCGTCACACCCCGATATGCTTGTGTTTGCAGGCTTCGGTCGGATTTTCGTGCGCGACACACATTTACAAAACGCTGATTTTGCCAAAGCGATCAATACCGTCGTCGAGCGCACTTCCCTATCGCTGACACCGACGTCCGACTCCCCGTCGGCGTCATATCCGCACGACGTTGCGTTCAACTTCCTGCATTTGCCCGAATGTGCTCTCGTCGGCAAAGCCGACTATATTTCAGGTGCGCTTGGCCGCGCCGCAACGGCGGCAATGCTCCCCGTCGTCGATACGCGGCAGGGATATGCGAAGTGCTCGTCCGCTCTGATTGCAGACGCCTCATCTGTAAAATCCGAGCTCGCCGTTATCACGGCAGACCCGTCTATTCATCGCACCGTCGTCGAATGCGGAGTCAAAGCCGTAAAGATAGCCCCCGGTCACGTCACACTGCCCGGTTACGACACGGGATTTATCGGCGGCGCATCGTTTTACTATGATAAGACGCTTTATTCCCTCGGAAATATCGACTCCCATCCCGACGCCGACATCATTCGTAATGTTGCCGACGAACTCGGTATCAAGATCGTTTCTCTCACCGATGAACCTTTGTTTGATGCAGGGTGTCTGCTATTACGATGATCTATACAATTTAATTAACGGGTACATATAAATGGAATTATTAAGAACCCCTTTACTTATATATTTTATTATAATCTCCGTTGTTGCCATCGTCGCCACAGCTTATGACAAATCCGCCGCGTGGAAACGCGCGTGGCGCGTTCCTGAGCGGACGCTGCTTTGGATCGGCGCACTTGGAGGCGCACTTTTTATGTTCATTGTAATGAAGCTGATCCGCCACAAAACACGGCACGGAAAATATATGATCCCGTTGCCGATATTCATTCTTCTGCACGCGATCATAGCGTACTTCGTTTACGTATATTAAAAAAACGCCCTTAGGCTGATTCTCATAAGGATGTTTATAAAACTGTAGGAACAGGCGTCCTCGACGGTCCGCGATACACAAATCGGCAGAGATATTGTTTTCTCTGCCGATTTATGTTATAATGAGGTATATCGTAGGGTGGGGGCTTTGCTCCCGCCCTAACATATAACATAAGATTTAAGCCAACAAGGCAGCGAGAGTAACCCCCGCCCTACAAAGGGGTAAGGGCTTTGCCCGAAGCATTTGTAATACAAAGGCAAAATTGGCGATAAAACAAATGTTGAAGAAGGTAGAATTTATGATTTTAACTCCATTGGGAAAAATAAAAGTTTTCATAGACGGTACATTATTTTCGTATAATTTTTCTTCATACGAATGTAATGCCAAAACTGTTAAAGATGATCCTGTTTCTGCTTGCTATAAAATATCTGTTCCGTGTATGAATGCTCAAAGTGTGAGATGCGTTATTGATTTGGGTGGAGAAAAAATATCAACTCAATGGGATTCTGACGAGCGATATTTAGGAATCGATTTTTATAAAGAAAACAATATTGTAACAATTGGAGCAGAAGCAGATAATTCCCGATTTGACGCCGAACTAATTGAACATGGAATAGAATACATTATAAAAGATCCGATCAATTCGTTAGATTTTTGTGTTGCATGGACATCCAACTATAAAGGTGAATTTGATATAAGAACAAACTTGGCAACAGATGTTTTTTGATATAATGAATCACCCCGAAAGACGTTCAAAATCTGTCGGGGTTAATCTTTGTCTTCTGCAGAGCAATTATGCCGTAACGGACCGTCGGGGACGCCGGTCCCTACAAGGAGAAACTAAACATCCTTATGAGAAGTAGCCTTTCGGGGCGTTTTTTATTTGCTTTTTTGTTGTTTTACGATAAAGCTCACCGTCACGGCAACAACCGTCACGATGCATTTCACGGCGGAAAAGAATGCCGCTGCGCCGAGCATGACGAATGTCCACGAATTAAATGACATATCGGAGACAACCCATGCGTCGTAAATCAGAAAAAAAATCTTGCGTGAAAACGCAACAGTAAAAAACAGCAACAGGCCGTATAGGCACCACAAAACGATACACACCGTGCGCGGCACGGGACGCTTCGTTTGAAAAAGCGGCAAGCTTTTCGATGACCAAATAAAACAGAAGAACGAGGCAACGGCTCCGATCACGCCGACCGTCAATGCAAAATAATCGGTTACGATACCGTATCCCCAAAGAAAAAAACTCGTAAAGTAAAAATACAAAAATACGGAATACGAAAGCAGTATGCGTTTTTTGCAAACAACACAGATAACTCCGCCCACAAAAAAAGGCAGCGAAATGATCATCGCTTCAAGGTACACCAGCTTAAAGCACAGCACGATAAATAATATTGCCGACAAAAGAAGCAGCACCGCGCCAATGATTTTGGGTATGATCGCATTCAATATCGGATTCACTATATCTTTCACTTCGGAAACGACGTCATCGTCGTGCTTCGCTTCCAGACGTCCCGTCAGCTCATCAAGCGTCACACCGTACACGTCGCACAGCCGAAACAGCTTGTCAAGATCGGGCACGGACTGCCCCGTTTCCCATTTTGAAACAGACTGACGCGAAACTCCGACAAGCTCCGCGAGCGTTTCCTGCGACATATTCTTCTCTGTTCGCAATTCGTAAAGTTTTTCGCCGATGTTCATAAAATTCCTCCGTTGCGATTGATTTTTCATCTGTATTGTACGCAAAACGGCTGTATCGCGCCACCAAGTCGTCTTAGAAATCCGTCAACCGTCGGTTGCAATATAAAATTGCCCGAAAAAATGCATATCGGGGCGGTAAAAACCGCCCCGATTAAAGCACAGATATTACTTATAGTAAACTTCGCCGATCATGAGATCGCGCTTGAGGCTCTGAATGGTTGTACCTTCGCCGATGATAACACTCTCGATACCAAAGTTTTCGCAGAGATCAACAACGTTTTCAGCGGTAAGGTCATAGGAGAATGCGGTGTGGTGTGCGCCGCCGCAGATGAGCCAGCCCTCTGTTCCCGTTGCGAAATCGGGGAGAGTCTTCCAGAGTGCAGATGCTACGGGGAGATTCGGCATAGCACGATCCTGCTTGATGCATTCAACTTCGTTGATGATCATGCGGAAGCGATGTCCGAGGTCAACGAGAGAGCAAGCTACGCCGCGGCCTTCCTTTGCTGTGAATACGAGGCGGGCAGGATCCTCACGGTTACCCATGGAGAGCGGGCAAACGCGGATGTAGGGCTTGCCGGATGCGATAGAGGGGCAAACCTCAAGCATGTGAGACTGAAGGATAGCTTCCTTACCGGGCTCGAGATGATACGTGTAATCTTCCATGAAGGAGGTACCGAGAGCACCGGGCTTGCCTGCTGTCATAAGCTTGAAGAGGCGAACGAAGCCTGCTGTTTTCCAGTCGCCTTCTGCGCCGAAGCCGTAGCCGTCAGCCATCATTCTCTGCATTGCGAGACCGGGGAGCTGATTGAGGCCGGAGAGCATCTGGAAGCTTGTTACGATCGCGTGATAGTTCTTTTCTTCAACGAAACGGCGGAAACCGATCTCGATCTTTGCCTGTTCAGCAACGTGACGGCGGAATTCAGCGGCGTCACGACCGTCGGTAACGATGTCGTATGTTGCGTAGTATTCTTCTGTAAGAGCGTTTACGTCAGCATCGGAAACTGCCTTAACGTATTCAGCAACGTCGGTGATGTTGTAAGCATCAACTTCCCAACCGAACTTCTGCTCTGCTTCAACCTTGTCGCCTTCTGTAACGGCAACGTCACGCATATTGTCGCCGACGCGGAGGATGCGGAGGTAACGGGATTCAAGAACGCCGATGGCGGTTCTCATCCAGTCTGCCATTCTTTCCTGAACTGCGGGGTTGCTCCAGTGTCCCGAAACTACCTTGCGCGGAACGTTCATTCTGGTAAGGATGTGAGAGAATTCACGGTCGCCGTGAGCGGACTGATTCTGGTTCATGAAATCCATGTCGATGGTGTCGAACGGGATGTCACGGTTGAACTGCGTATGCAGGTGCAGAAGCGGCTTTCTGTATTCGTTGAAACCGCGGATCCACATCTTTGCAGGAGAGAAGGTGTGCATCCATACAATGCAGCCTGCTACGTCTGCAGATGCATTTGCAGCTGCGAGTGTTTCGCGAATAGAAACGCTGTCGATAAGAGTGGGCTTCCAGATGATGGGATACTGGAACTTGCCGGATGCGTTGAGAGCTTCAACGATCTTCTGTGACTGATCTGCTACGATGCGAAGACATTCATCACCGTAAAGATCCTGAGAACCTGTAAGGAACCAAAATTCGTAGTTCTTTGTTTTAAGCATAATAGCCTCCATTTCTCCGCCTGATGACGGCATGAAATTATAAATAAATTTTTTTCTTATACTGTACGTAGCTTGCGCGCTTTTCTTCGATCTGACGCCGCGCGTCACATTACTGTGCGTCGCGTGCGCGCTTTTCTTCGATCTGACGCGCCAACATCATATCCTTGACCTTCATCAAGCGAGTCGTGTTTCCACGCTCGTTTTCATCGAGCTTCATGGAAATAGACTTGATCGTTGTCTCAAGGTCGGGGATCATTATATTTTCAAGTGCGTTTACGCGGCGGCGTGTCTTTTCGATCTCATACGCCATCAGCTCTGCGGCTTTTCCGAGCTCTGCCAATTTAACGAGATCCGTCGTCATGGACGAAAGCTCATCAACGGCGGCATCAAGCTCGCCCGAAGTGAACGCGAAGCCGTAGCTACAGCCTTCGGTGCGGCTTGCTTCGTTATATTCAAATCGCGGAACGATAACGCTCATGAGGTTATCGTCCGTAACGGTGAGGCTTCCCTCCGATTTCGGCAGAAGCAGTGATTCTGTCAAAATCTTCGGGCTCATCGTTGCCGATGCGATCGCAAAGCTGCCTTTAACAGCGGAAAAACGCACTTCAAGGGAAGCGCGAAGCTCCTTTTCCTCTCGCACGATGTCGAGGAACTGCTTCATAAGCTCGTCGCGCTTATCCTTCAGAAGCTTGTGTCCGCGACGCGCGGTGTTCAGTCTTACCTTGAGCTTTTTCAGCTCCATGCGCGTCGGATTAACATTAATTGCCGGCATATCGGTTACCCTTTATTCGGTCTTATCCCAGTACTTATCGAGGATCGCGGGCTTGATTCGCTTCATCTCGCTTCGCGGCAGGATGTGAAGCAGCTTCCAACCAATGTCAAGTGTTTCCTCGATCGTTCTGTCTTCATAGAAGCCCTGATTGATATACTGAGATTCAAATTCATCTGCGAATTTTGCGTAAAGACGCTCAATGGGGGTGAGAGCGGCTTCTCCGAGCACGACCATGAGCTCCTTCGCTTCCTTACCTCTTGCATAAGCGGCGAAAAGCTGGTTCATCGTACCCGAGTGATCCTCGCGAGTACGGCCTGCACCGATACCCTTATCCTTCAAACGCGAAAGCGACGGAAGAACGTCAACGGGCGGCAGGTATCCTTTGCGGTATATCTCTCGTGAGAGAATGATCTGACCTTCCGTGATATATCCCGTCAGGTCAGGTATGGGATGCGTTTTGTCGTCCTCGGGCATCGTCAGTATCGGGATCATTGTGATACTGCCGTCGCTTCCCTCGCGTCTGCCTGCGCGCTCATACATCGTTGCCAGGTCGGTGTAAAGGTAGCCGGGATAGCCGCGGCGGCCGGGGACCTCTTTACGTGCGGCGGAAACCTCGCGTAGTGCCTCTGCATAGTTCGTGATGTCCGTCATGATGACGAGAACGTGCATATTGCAGTCGAATGCGAGATATTCAGCGGCAGTCAGCGCCATACGAGGCGTGGAGATACGCTCAATGGCGGGGGCGGATGCAAGGTTGATGAAAAGCACCGTTCTGTCGATGGCGCCAGTCTTTTTGAAGTCGGAGATGAAGAAGTCAGCTTCTTCAAACGTGATGCCAACAGCGGCAAAAACAACAGCAAACTTTTCGTCCGTTCCGCGAACCTTAGCTTGACGTGCGATCTGCGCGGCAAGGTTAGCGTGAGGCAGACCGGAGCCGGAGAAGATCGGGAGCTTCTGTCCTCTTACGAGCGTATTGAGTCCGTCGATCGTGGAAACGCCTGTCTGAATAAACTCGGACGGATATTTTCTTGCGGCGGGATTGATTGGCGTGCCGTTAATATCGCGCACAGCCTCGGGGATGAGCTTTGCTTCGCCGTCGATCGGCTCGCCCATACCGTTGAAAACTCTGCCGAGCATTTCGCGGGAAACGGGGAGCTGAACGCCGTGGCCTGTAAAGCGGACCTTGGAATATTCAAGGTTAAGTCCTGCGGAAGCTTCAAAAAGCTGAACGAGAACGTCCGAGCCGTTTACTTCGAGAACTCTGCAGCGGCGAACTTCACCCGAGGGGAGAATGATCTCGCCGAGCTCGTCATACTTGACACCGTCAACGTCACGAACGAGCATCAGAGGACCGGCTACTTCTTCTATTGTTCTGTATTCTCTTTTCATATAGCCTCACCTCCGAGCGCGGAAAGCTCACTGTCGATCTCGTTTCTTATCTTTGCAAATTCTTCTTTATATTCATTTGTAGGAACGGATTTTGCACGTCCGATGCGTTCGCGGACCGTCAGGGACGCGACCTTATCGATGTCAGCTCCGCTCTCAATGGCACGTGTTGCGGCATCGCGGAAGTAAAGTATCAGCGACAACAGATCGTGCTGCTTTTCGGGCGGACAGTAGGAGTCGTCGTTCGACATAGCATCCTGCTGTAAGAAGTCCTCGCGGATCGACTGCGCCACTTCAAGCGTCAGCCTGTCGGAGGCGGAAAGCGCGTCGATACCGACGAGCTTAACGATCTCGTCAAGCTCCGCTTCACTCGAAAGGATTCTCATCGCCTCGGTGATCTGCGTCATCCAATCGGATGCGATGTTCTTTTCGTACCACGGTGCAAGTCTGTCCTTGTAGAGCGAATAAGAGTTGAGCCAGTTGATCGCCGGGAAATGACGGCGGTATGCAAGAGAGGAATCAAGTCCCCAGAATACCTTTACGATACGGAGCGTCGCCTGAGACACGGGCTCGGAAATGTCACCACCGGGAGGCGAAACGGCGCCGATAGCGGTGAGTGCGCCGATCTTATCGTCGCTGCCGCAGCACTTGACCATACCTGCGCGTTCATAGAACTGCGCAAGACGGGACGTAAGATAAGCGGGATAGCCTTCCTCACCGGGCATTTCTTCAAGACGTCCCGACATTTCGCGGAGCGCCTCTGCCCAACGGGACGTAGAGTCTGCGATAACGGCTACGGAGCATCCCATATCGCGGAAATATTCCGCGATGGTGATACCCGTATAAACGGATGCTTCACGTGCCGCAACGGGCATATCAGACGTATTTGCGATCAAAACGGTACGCTTCATAAGTGAAGATCCCGTTTTCGGGTCAGCGATCTCGGGGAATTCGAGAAGAACGTCCGTCATCTCGTTTCCGCGCTCACCGCAGCCGATGTAAATAACGAAATCCGCATCACTCCACTTTGCGAGCTGATGCTGAACGACCGTTTTACCCGAGCCGAACGGACCGGGGATACAAGCCGTGCCGCCCTTCGCAACGGGGAACATTGAGTCAACGTTACGCTGACCTGTGATAAGCGGCTCATTGGGAGGAAGCTTTTCCTTATAAGGACGTGCGCGTCTTACGGGCCACTTCTGCATCATTGTGATCGGCTCAAGCTTATCCTCCGCAACGCGGAGCTTACCGATCGCATCTGTGACGGTATAGTAACCCGACAAAAGCTCCTCGATAACGCCTGCCGTACCGGGAGGCGCCATTATCTTATGTTTAACTACTTCGTTTTCCAAAACGACACCGTAGATGTCACCGCCGACGATACTGTCGCCGCGCTTTGCCGTAGCTTCGAAGTACCACTTCTTCTCACGGTCAAGCGCAGGAATATCGATACCGCGTGTGATGTTCGGTCCGACGGAATGTTTGATCGCCACGAGCGGACGCTGAATACCGTCGTAAATATTTTCCATTAGTCCGGGGCCGAGTTCAACGGAAAGCGGTGCTCCCGTCGATACGACGCGGTCACCGCGTCCGAGACCTGCGGTCTCCTCATATACCTGAATGGAGGCACGGTCACCGTGCATTTCGATGATCTCGCCGATGAGATTGTCCTCACCGACTCGAACGACGTCGAACATATTCGCCTCGCGCATACCTTCGGCAATTACGAGCGGTCCCGATACCTTTATGATCCTTCCTTCTGTCACTTTTACTTAACCATACCTTTCCATCGAAGACGAAAAACGTCCGATGAAGAATAGATTTTATTCTCGGAACAGTATGTCGGCGCCAACCGCCACCTCTACGTGTTCCTTTATGATTCTGTTTCCGTAATTGAGTTTACCGTCCGCCGACAGTTCGGGAAAAACGGTGATCGCGGGAAGCTTACGCTTTCCGAAGCGTTTTATCTCTGAATCAAGAGCTTCAGCATAGTCCTGTGTGATAAAAATGATGGCATAGTTATCACCCGTTTCCGAATCGCATTCGGAAATAAGACGGCAAAGCGATTCACGAGCCTCGTCTACGCTGTCCGCTGTGAAAACGGAGTATCCGAGTGCAATGAATCCCGACACGGTGGCTCTGTCACCAATAATGCCGATTTTATACATAGAACATACGCATCCTTTCCCGAATTGCGTCGGGTGAAAGACCCGCACGCTTACCCGCAAGGATTATACGGGCGTTTTTTGAGTTATATTCCGAAGCAACGAGATACGCAAACGGGATCTCGCATCCGAATGAGAGCTTTCTTGCTGCGTAAACGGTGTCAAGATAGCGATTTTCGAGCGCACGTTCAAGCTCGCTGAGCTTTCCCTCTGCTGCAACCGTTTCCGTAAGCTCCGGACGATATTCCGCAACAGCGGCGAATATCGCCTCCGCTGCATCATCCTCTGCCGTCGCTTCGATCAGGCGCTTTTTCGGGATAGCTCCGCCATCGGCAAGAGCCGATTCGAGCACACCGCCGACCGTTTTGTCACCCATACGGCAAACGCGGATGGCAGACATGATATTTGCAATATCAACACGGAGCGCAATCGCATTTTTGATGAAAGCACTGCCCGTAGCGTCAGCCTTTTCCGCCATAGCGGAAAGGCACGCACGGTCTATCGGCAGATCGATCGACTGCGGATCGCCAGTTTTTGCATAAGCGTCTGCGGCGTTCTTCGCCGCTTCTGCCAAAGCTTCGGGAAGCTTTCCGAAATCTTTCGACTCGACGATGGAGGAATACTCATTTTCGGGAAGCGTTCCGCATCCAAACATAAGTCCGTCCGTTTTCATTCTGAGAGCGGCGCATTTGATTGCCGTTTTGATATTGTTCGCGTCGTACGGATAGCGCATGAACGTGAACATATCGGGCACACCTACAACGTCATCGACGGTACGGTACGCTTCGTTGATGATCTCATCGCAGATGATCTCGTCGCTGTCACCGCCGTAAACGTCGGAGAGCTGCGAGAGTGCCTCCTCGGCGTTCGCCGCTTCAAGCATACGCAAAAGCAGTTCGCGTCCGAGTCCTTTTTCTTCTATTGAGCGAAGATACGCCGTTGCATAAAGATACTCCGTATCTTTTGATCTGCGCTTTTTTTCAACGCTCGTTTTTATACTTTTTAAGCTTATCATGTTTCAGGATAGAGAGTTTTATAAATAATAGGATCAAGGCGTTCGCGAAGATCCTGAACGAGGAGCGAAAGCGAGCAGTTTTCTTCGATCGAACCTGCTCTGACGATAACGCCGCCGTCTATTTTGGCTGTATCCGCAGCGAGAACGATGCGGCGGGTAATATCGGAACCGAGCTCTTTTTTGAAGTTATTCTTGATCGAGAAAACACAGTACTCGCCAATGTCAGCGCGGTCGCGCTCGTTGAAAACGAGCTCGAACGGCGCCGCATCCGTTGTTTCACCGTACATAGCCTCTTTAGCCGATGCTGACGAAACGTGATTTTTCACGGCTTCAATGGCAAACGAGATAACGAGCGCGGCATATTCCTCGCGAGGAAGCGAATGGAGCTGACGAAGCGCTTTTTCATAAGCAAGATCGACCGTGTTGCTGCGAGCACCCGAAACGATGTTTCGTTTTGTCATAGCAGAAGCAGATTTTGCTCTTGAAATGATAGATTCAGCTTCGCGTTCAAGCTTCGCTGAGATCTCAGCTTCGGCATCAGCCGTCAAAACCTCGTATTCGGCGCGGATTCGCATTGCCTCGGAATTTGCCGCGTCGATAAGCTTACTGCATTCGGCACGGGATTCTTCCTCGATTTTGGCGATTATATTTTGCAGTCCGTTCATTTTATTTTATAAAGAACTGTCGTAAATTACGCAAAGATGATCGGGATAAGCGAGATGAGAAGCGCGAAGATCGCGTATGTTTCAACGAGAGCTGCAGATGTGATAGCTTTACCTACTTCACCGGGGCGCTTAGCAAGCAGATTGATGCCCGCAACGGCAACTCTTGCCTGTCTGATTGCGGAATAGTATCCTACAACAGCGATGGGAAGACAAGCCATAAGGAAGTATGCGCCGCCTGCAGTCGTGAGTGTGGAGAGCTCGCCGAGAACGCCGATCTTGAACATTACAAGGAACGCGGTAACAAGACCGTAGATGCCCTGTGTGCCAGGAAGAGCCTGAAGAAGCAGCGCCTTACCGAACTTGGAAGGGTCGTCCGCCAGAAGACCTGCGGAAGCTTCACTAACCATACCAACGCCCTTTGCAGAGCCAATACCGGGAAGAAGAGCCGCGATAGCCGCGCCGAGAAGTGCGAGATTGACGCCGTCAATGCTCATAAGAAATTCACTGAAAGTACCGAATTGCATAATTCAAATTCTCCTTAAATAATGATTTTTATAATTTTTCTTTATAAACGTGATATTTTGCGGCAGGCTCAAGCGGGATGAACGCTCGTCCGCCGTCTTCATAGAATTTACCGAAAAATTCTATATATTGCAGTCGGCTCGCATGAACGAAGGAGCCGAGCACGTTGATAGCGATGTTCAGGGTATGTCCGATGAGCACAGCTACAACGAAAATGATGATACCGCCGAATGAAAGACCTCCCATCGTACCGATGAGGTTGAATACGCTGGCGATAACCGCAGATGCAAGACCGAGCGAGAGTATTCGTGAATACGAAAGCAGATCCGAAACGTACGAGATCGTATCGTACAGCGACATGATTCCCTTGCCGATCTTCATTATGATATTTTTCTCGGCTCTGCCCTGTGTCAGTATCAGAATGGAATATCCCAAAATCACAAGGACGAGTCCTATCGTTGACAGCACCGTTTCCGTAACGATACCCACGATCGCAACTCCTGCGCCGAGGAATACGAGAATCCACGAGCCTGCATCAAAAATCGCATCGAGCCATTTTCCGCTGCAGCACATGATATAAAACTTGACTGCGAGCGCACCGACGAGGTGGATCGCACCGATCGCCAAAGATACGACGAGGAATGTCATCGGATCGTTTACGGGATTGAACCACAGCGAAAGATCCGCTTCCTCTGCCGCGCCGAACATATTGACAGCCATCTTCGTCGGCAAGTCACCAAAATAGCCGCCAAAAAGAATTCCCATAGCCATACACGAGATACCGCAGTACATAAACATCTGCAGGAATTTTTGTAGGCTTCCACGAGGCTTCATCATTCGTAAGCCGAGCAGACATCCGACAGAAAGTATAAGTCCGTATCCGAAGTCGGCGAACATCAATCCGAAAATTATAAGGTAAAATACGCTCATAACTCCGGTCGGGTCGTATGCTCCGTATTTAGGCAGCGAATAAAGTCCGACGACGGGCTCAAACGCTCTGACAAATTTATTGTTTTTAAGAAGTACGGGAACGTCCTCTTCAGGTTCGGGATCGCGCAGATCATACGCAGCACCCGCAGCCGTCAGCTCTTCGATGACCTCTTCTTCCGCATCGGTAGGAACCCAGCCAGTCACGATCGCGGTATAATCGGTTTGTGCCATGCGCGACTTTGCCGTGACGTAGCTTTGCTGTGTGCGTATCGCATCGCTGTAAAGCTCGATCTCTGCAATATACGGTGCAAGCTCGTCTGCCCGACGGTACAGCGACGCCGTTTCTTCATCAAGAATGATGATCTTGTCTTCGAGCTTTTGCCCTGCTACATCAGCCGTAATGTTCGGCCGCATAACGGGACTTTTCACGAAGCCGACCGCCGAAAGCTCTCTCAAAAGAGCTTGTACATCACTTTTGTGAACGATACAGCTTATATAAGTTACACCGTCAATGACGTTACTGTAAAGCAACGTCGCCGCCAGTTTTTCTTCGATCTCGCTGAAGATCTCCTCCGCGTTTGCTCCGGGAGCAAGACTTCCGAGCAAAACCTCCGTTCCCGCCGTGCCTGAAAAGGCAAGCGGCAGATCATATCCGCGCCACGGCAACAATGACTGAAGATCCGTTGCGAGCGAAGCTCTTTTCGTTTTGATCTCTTCGAGTAAATGGCAAATCTCGCACGATTCGCCAACGATGCTTTCGCCGCGATCGAGCGCCTCAGCTTCCACTTCCCCTCGCGGCAGCTCGGGCTTCGCGGAGAGCAGTCCTCCCCGCTTCACCGTCCCGCGTCCGGAAAGCAGATCAATAGCGGTATCGCACTCATTGATGATCGCTGCGGCGGCATGCTCCGCCTCCGCGGTATCACTTCGCGTCCACTCGCCGTCGACCGCAGGCGCCACATCGACATCGACGCAAGAGAGCCAAACGAGCCTTTTTGACAGCTCATCACAACCGTCACGGTTAACAACGGCTGTGAGCCTTTTCATCTTACTTACCGACATTTTTTGTTAATTCTCCGATTATTATAGCAACAGCATCGCTCATGTGCACAAAGGCTCCCTCAATCTCCTTGGCAGCTTCCGCCTCGGCATCGGCTACGTTCTTTTCAAGCAATGCTTTTGATTGATTTTCAATCAAAAGCAGCTTGTCTGCCATATCGCGTTCTGCAGCCGCAACGGCAGCTTCATAACTGTTTTTTGAATCGTCTGCAGCCCCCGCAACGATCCGTTTCGCCTCAGCAGCTGCATTTGCTTTATCATTTTTCGCGTTTTCTTCCGCTTTTCTTATTGAATCTATCATTTCTTTTGACAATGCGTTTACCTCCCTTTTATTAACCTATTTAGGGCATTATATTCATATATTACACTTTATATAGTATATCACAGCACATGGTATAAATCAACTGTTTTTGAATACATTCTTCAAATTTGCATTATCTCCCGCTTCGTTTTTTGGGCATCTTTGTCCGCTTTTTTCCTCTCTTTTTTTCGCCCTTTTCGACGCCTTTATAGTATAGCTCACCGCCCCTCCGAGCGTATACGTGACGCTCTGTGAGCTTGTATATTACATCCGTTCCCGACGTTAAAGTAACGGTGATTTCAAGCGTCAGCGGCAAAGAATCGCAACAACGGTACATCGCCGTCAGAACATACGGACGTTCGCGGCGCCGCCCTCCCCTTTGCGCCTCGGCAACGGGCACGAGCCTTTCGTTATAATATTCACGTATCAACTCACGGTGACGCACAAAAAGATCACACCCCGATGCCGCATTATCATACTTTATCGCAAGCTTACATCTGATGTTACCGTATTCATCACTGTGTACGTTTCTTTCCGCTATCATAGAGTGACCGCCTTTTGCTTCATTACTTATAATAATATTCGCATTTAGCCTTGATGATTCACGTTCATACGTCTTGTAAAAGCAAAAATAATATGATATACTCAAACTATCAGCATCAGCTGTGATATTCAAGCAGAAAGGGAATAAACGCCATGACGATACATGAAATGAAGCTTCGCGGCAACCCCTACGACCTCATTCGTGACGGCAGCAAGACCGTTGAGGTTCGCCTTTTTGACGAAAAACGTGCAGCATTGGCAGAGGGAGATCTGATATTGTTCAAAAAGCTTCCATATCTTGCCGAAATGCTTTATAAAAAGGTCGGTGCCGTCAAGCGGTACGACACCGCATCGGAGCTTTTTGCGGCTCACGGTGCCGTTGCCGTTGGATGCAAGGAAGACGATACGGCGGACGCATTCGACGAAGGAATGCACAAATATTATTCCGATGAAGAGATCACAAAATACGGCTGGTGCGCTATTGAGCTATTGCCTTTTGACGCTTCAACTCTCAACATCACGATGACGCACGCGCGACGCATAAACAGCCGTGATATTGAGATATATTTTGACGGCGATTTTGAATTCGGCGGTGCGCCGAAGCTCGATGAATTCTCCGTTACACTCAATGGAGATCCGCTTGAGCTTGAAACGGGCTACGGACGTCGCGGCGCTATCCATTTCTGCCGCATGACGACGCTTCGTCTGCGTCAACGCTTGCCCGAGGGGGATGATTCGCCCGTGCTCACCGTTATATACGGCGGCAAAGAAGTTTCGGTGCCTTTTGAGGACTACTATAAATACAAACTCATCACAAAGTCGGGTGTTTTGGTCAAAGGAAGCGATAAGCTTCTTTGGGGCGAAAAAACCGTCGCCCGCGCAGGTGAGCTCGTTGACATTCAGCTTTCCGCATCCCCCGATATCGCCGCGCAAATGGTTGCGTCGGGTGCCTCTCTCTCCATTTACGGACCGGGAGAAAACGCATACCACGTACCCGAGCACAGATCGGGCTACCACGTCGATTCGCTTTACGTTGAGGGCTTCGGCGGTATCGCGTGCAGTATCACGGAGTGTAACATATGGCATTGGCACGCAAAAAACGATGCGCGCCCCGATAAGAATTATACGACTCATTACTTAAACGAGAATATTCTGATACATGAATTCGGTCACGGCGTAAAGATCGCAGGCATCGACCGTATGCAGGACCGCTCGCTTTATACCGAGTTTCAGATGCTCTACCGCCATGCCAAGTCCGCGGGACTTTGGCCAAACACGTACGCGATCTCAAACTCCGACGAATATTTCGCTACCCTTTCGGCAATCTGGTTCAACGTTATGAACGAATGCCACGGCGACGACGGCTGGGACGGCACACGCGGTCCGATCAACACACGACGTGAGCTTTATAACTACGACATTGACGCATACAAATTCTTTTCCAAGATCTATCCGTACCGCAATCTTGACGGCGAGTGGACTCCCGTGCCCGATTACCACAAGGTAACGGGACTTAAGGACGACCCTGAGGAAGACTTCACGGGACGCAACTACACATTGAATTATCCTGCCGTTGAACAGACCGACGGCGGACTCAAGCTCGGCGAAACGTACAAGATCTCCATCCCCCGCGGCGGCATGATAATCAATACCAAAGCCTCTGACGGTCACGTCGGCTTATGGTACGATTATTCCGGAAACGGCCTTGATGAAAGCTATATTAGCTTCATTTTTGAAGAAGCTGCACCGGTGATCGAACAAAAAAATGAGATCGAAGACGAATTTGAACGGATATATACCGTTTACATCAAGGACTCGCTCGGAAATTACTTCTTCGTTGACGGCAACCGCATATCCACGTGCACAAAGAAGGATAACGCGTCCGTCTTCACCGTTTCCGTTATGGGCACGCATCCGTTTGCGATGATAAAAGCGGGCAACGAGCGTCTTGTCATCGACGCAAATCCCGGAGAACATCCCGAAATGGGAACACCGCTAACGCTCACCTCCGACGAAAAACGCCGCGGCGGTATGTGGCGGCTCGGCAATTTTGCCGATCTTCGTCGACACGCCGTCTTTATCCATGACGGCTGTGTAAACGGCAATCCTCGCGGTGACGTCGTCACCGAAGGTGACACTGTCACCCTCTCTGCTCCCGAAACGAACGCTGGTGGCAAACGTTTTATCGGCTGGCGTTTATCAAATGGCGAGCTCGCTGATGCGAACGCCTCCACAACGACGTTCACGATGCCCAAATCCGACACCGTCGCATGGGCACAGTACGAATAAAACTTACTCATAAAAAAGTCGAGGTTCATCACCTCGACTTTTTTGTTATTTATTGTGAAATTCAGCAAACCTTCGTTACCCAGCCAAACTTGTCTTCGACCTTGCCCCACTGGATGCCCGTAAGCTCATCATAAAGACGCTGAGAAAGCGCTCCGATCTCGCCGTTATTGATGAGGATGTTTCTGTCCTCGTCCATAAGCTGTCCCATGGGAGAAATAACGGCGGCAGTACCCGTTCCGAATGCCTCGTCAAGCTTGCCTGCGGCATGAGCCTCGAAAAGCTCGTCTGCCGTGATCTTGCGCTCTGTAACCTTGATGCCCCAAGAACGGAGCAGTTCAATAACAGACGCACGTGTAACACCGGGGAGAATGTTGCCCTCTTCAAGCGTAGGAGTTACGACTTCACTGTCAATAACGAAGAAAACATTCATAGCGCCAACCTCGTCGATGTACTTGTGATATACGCCATCGAGCCACAGAACCTGCGCGCAGCCATACTTTTCAGCCTTCGCCTGACCGATGAGCGACGCTGCATAGTTACCGCCGCACTTCGCCTCACCCGTGCCGCCCTTAACGGCGCGAACGTATTCTTTTTCGATGAATATCTTAACGGGATTGAGTCCGCCTGCATAGTAAGAGCCGACGGGAGAAAGAATGATCATAAAGATATAGTTATGCGCGGGATGAACACCGAGCATAGCGTCCGTAGCGATAACGAACGGACGGATGTAAAGGGACGTGCCTGCGCTGTGAGGTACCCATTCCGCTTCGCATTCAACGAGCGTTTTGATCGCCTGCAGTGCGTCATCGGGGTCGATCTCGGGAATGCAAAGACGGCGGGCTGTATTGTTCATTCTTGCGATATTACGCTCGGGGCGGAAAAGCTGTATCTCGCCGCTTTCCGTGCGGTACGCTTTGAGTCCTTCAAACATCTCCTGCGCGTAATGGAACACCATTGCGGACGGTTCAAGCGAAATGGGACCGTAGGGGACGATCCTTGCATCGTGCCAACCGCGCTCGGTGTTATAATCCATCATAAACATATGGTCGGTGAAATACTTGCCGAAGCCAAGCTTTGCGCCCTCGGGCTTATCTTTCAAAGCCTGTGCTTTCGTGATCATTATTTCAAGCATTGTATATATGTTCCTTTCAAAAATTCAAAATCAATATATTCCGTATTATACACCCATAAAAAAACTTATGCAAGTTTTTTAAGGAATTTATTCGCAAAGGACGTATATTTTTTCACCTATGGGGGAAAATCTATTTGAAAATACTCTGACTTGGAGGTCAATTATGAAGTTTTCACTGAAATTTTTCGCTTTGACGCTTTCACTCTTGCTCGTGATACCCGTTCTCGCAGGTGCGGTTTCGGCTAAAGGCTCCGACGCAGTCGTTTCTCCCGGTGTCGCCGTTATCGCCGAAAAAACAAAAATGACCGTCACCGGTATGAGCTGCAGCGCGGCAACGTTCAACGTCGATGCGTTTGACTTGGCGCTTGGCACCACCGTCAAAGAGATCACGGTCCTCACCTTGCCCGATCCCACTGAAGGCACGCTTTATCTCGGGTCAAATCCGATCGTCGCAAATCAGTCGATCAGCCGTAAAAACTTTTCCCGTATCACATTCAAGCCCGCAGACAACGCCGGTGCTGATGCCACCTTCTACTTCACGCATAACGACAGCTATGCTACCGAATGTCATGTAATGGTCATCGACACACTGAATTTAGCGCCTGCCGTATCTGATGACATTTCCATTGAAACGATGCGCGGTATCGACGTTTACGGATCTGTGACGGCAACGGATCCCGAAGGCGATGCGCTCACCTATTACGTTACCGAAAAGCCGAAGAAGGGTTCTGTCACCGTAACGGATGCTTCTGCCGGCACCTTCGTCTACTCGCCCGATGAAAAGCGTCGCGGACGCGACAGCTTCTCCGTTTGTGTCGTTGACGAATACGGCAACATATCAAACGAGATGACGGTCAACATCAAAATCAACAAAAACACCTGTGGTATTGAATACAGCGATCTTGACGGACATTGGGCACACAATGCCGCCCTTGAGGTGACGGACGCGGGCGTAATGAGCGCCGTTTACGTTGACGATGAGGCGCTTTTTTATCCTGCAAAGACTGTGTCGCGTGAAGAATTTGTAACTATGGTGATGAAATCAATCGGTTTATCTGATATTCCCGAGATCTCAAAGGTCGTGTTCGCCGACGATGAACAAATAAGCGAGGATGCTCGAAACTATTGCCGTGCCGCCGAAAAGTTAGGCTTTATCAGCGGCACCGAAGCTGACGGGGAGGTATATTTCAATCCCAAATCGACGATCACACGCGCCGAAGCGGCGGTGATCCTCCGCAACATCATAAAAGCCGACGTCGGTGACTCCGTTGCCGTCTTTGCGGACAATGACTCGATCCCCGCGTGGGCATACGAAGCCGTTTACGCGATGCGCGAGCTAGGGATCATGAACGGTATGGGCGGAAATTCATTCTCCCCCAACTCAACGCTCACACGAGCCGAGGTTGCATCGATCCTTGCAACCGTCATTGATATGGTAGAATAAACAGGGGCGGCAATAGGTCGTCAGAAATAATATCGGCAGAGGTATTGTTCCTCTGCCGATTTTTGTGTTATAATGGAATCGACATCGTGTGGCGTGCGTTACAAATGCGAAACCGGAGGAGAAAAGTTTGAAAATAGAAATACAGCCGGATGGAATCTGGTATCACGGATCGAATAAAATTTTCACCGAATTAAGAACAAACAGCACAATTACACAGTGGAAAGAACTCGCAGAGGCATTTTCACATCAGCCTTCCGGACTCGGATATGATGATAACGGTATAATAACCCATAACGGAACAGAAAAAGGATATTTGTATATTATTGATGAGCCAATTATCGTTGGCGAAGATGTATACCAACACCCAAGAACCACCATGGATGAAAATGCTGAATTTTTAACAAAAAAACCTTTAAGGGTGAAAATGATTTCTGAACTGTAAATTGTATTTTATCTAACGACCCCCGACAAATCTGTCGGGGGTTACTCTTTGTTTACTGCGGTCTCCCGCGGGCGAACACAGTTCGCCCCTACGGGTTTGCGTTAACCGTTCGGCAGGGCGTATCTGTGAACGGACCGTCGAGGACGCCGGTCCCTACAATCCTTATGAAAAAAGGAGAGCTTTCGCTCTCCTTTTTAATTTTTGTAATTATTTCTTTGTGTACTTCTCGCGTGCAATGTAGTGCGTGTGGAGAAGCTCGTGAGCACGGTGGCCATTCGGCTCGCCGAGATATTCGGCGTAAAGCTTCTTAACCTCTTCGTTCTCGTGAGACTTTCTCTTCGCCTTGCCTGCGTCCTCTTTATAGAGTCCCTTTGCACGTTCGATCTTGGGATTGACGTACTGAAGGTCGCAAGAATTAACGATAGGTGTACCGCCGCCCGTTACACAGCCGCCGGGGCAACCCATAACTTCGATGAACGTATAGTTCTTTTCGCCGCGCTTGATCATTTCGAGCAGCTCAGATGCGTTACCCGTGCCGTGAGCTACAGCAACGCTTACCTTTGTTCCGTCAAGATCAATTTCAGCTTCCTTGATGCCGTCTATGCCGCGAACGTCTGCAAAGTTAACGTCGGTAAGTTCCTTACCTGTAACAACTTCGTAAACGGTACGGAGAGCAGCTTCCATAACACCGCCCGTTGCGCCGAAGATTACGGCAGCACCGGTGGATTCACCGAGGATAGAATCGAAATCGCTGTCGGGCAGACGTGCGAAGTCGATACCTGCGGACTTGATCATTCTTGCAAGCTCGCGTACGGTGAGAACAGCATCAACGTCCTGCATACCGTCGCGTCCGAGCTCGTCGCGCTGTGCCTCGAATTTCTTCGCGGTACAAGGCATGATGGAAACAACGTAAATGTTCTTAGGATCGATGCCTTCTTTTTCTGCATAGTAGCTCTTGATCATCGCGCCTTCCATCTCGTGAGGAGACTTGCAGGAGGAGAGGTTCGGAATAAATTCAGGATAGAATGTTTCGCAATACTTGATCCAACCGGGGGAGCAGGATGTGATCATCGGGAGCGTACCGCCGTTCTTGATGCGGCCGAGAAGCTCTGTTCCCTCTTCCATGATCGTCAGGTCAGCAGCGAAATCGGTATCAAATACCTTGTCGAAGCCGAGACGGCGGAGAGCTGTTGCGAGTTTACCCGTAGCCTGTGTGCCCATGGGCATACCGAATTCTTCACCGATTGTAACTCTTACAGCGGGAGCGGGCTGAACAACAACGTGCTTTGTCGGATCGTTGAGCGCTGCCCAAACGTCCTTGATGTTTTCTTTTTCGTGGAGTGCGCCAACGGGGCAAGCAAGGATACACTGACCGCAGTTTACGCAAGGTGTGTCAATGATGGAACGGTTGAATGCAGGACCTACGGTTGTGTTGATACCGCGGAGGGAAACTCCGATAGCACCGATCTTCTGTACGCTGTTGCACATAGCAACGCAGCGGCGGCAGGAGATGCACTTGCTGTTATCGCGTACGATGGAGGGAGAGAGCTCGTCAACTGTCGTTTCGCTCAGATCGCCGTCGTAAGGATATTCGGATACACCGTATTCACGGCAGAGAGCCTGAAGCTCGCAGTTGCCGGAACGAACGCAGGATGTGCATTCACGGTTGTGGTTGGAAAGAAGGAGTTCGAGGATCGTCTTTCTCGAATTACGGAGCTTTTCGGTGTTCGTGCGAACAACCATGCCCTCGCCTACGGGAGAAACACACGATGCCTGAAGCGATCTTGCGCCTTCGATCTCAACAAGGCACATACGGCATGCGCCGATTTCCTGTACGTCCTTGAGATAGCAAAGCGTGGGAATATTGATATTCGCTTCTCTTGCAGCTTCGAGTATGGTATATTCGGCGGGAACGGTAACCTTAATGCCGTCAATTGTAAGTGTAACAGTATTCATTTTAGTACCTCCCATTATTTCTTAACAATGGCGTTGAACTTACATGTGGAAATGCAAACGCCGCACTTGATACATTTGCTCTGATCGATAACGAACGGCTTTCTGATTTCGCCGCTGATAGCACCAACAGGGCACTTCTTCGAGCAGAGTGAGCATCCCTTACAGAGATCGGGAATGATATTGAAGCTTGCAAGAGCCTTACATGCGCCTGCAGGACATCTCTTTTCCTTGATGTGTGCTTCGTATTCGTCACGGAAGTAACGGATGGTAGAAAGAACGGGGTTCGGTGCTGTCTGACCGAGACCGCAGAGAGCCGTAGCCTTGATCTCGTTGCCGAGCTCGATAAGCTTTTCGATGTCGCCCTCTTCGCCCTTACCTTCTGTGATGCGGTTGAGGATATCGAGCATTCTTCTCGTACCTATGCGGCACGGAACGCACTTACCGCAGGATTCGCTTACAGTAAATTCAAGGAAGAACTTAGCGATGTCAACCATGCAGTTATCTTCGTCCATAACGATAAGTCCGCCGGAGCCCATCATGGAGCCGATAGCGATGAGGTTATCGTAGTCAACGGGGGTGTCGATGAGAGAAGCGGGGATGCATCCGCCGGAAGGACCGCCGGTCTGCGCTGCCTTGAACTTCTTGCCGTTCGGAACGCCGCCGCCGATTTCTTCGATGATGGTACG
Source organism: Eubacteriales bacterium (assembly GCA_045588245.1). Taxonomy (GTDB): domain Bacteria; phylum Bacillota; class Clostridia; order Oscillospirales; family CAG-272; genus DTU064. Next base: position 10,723 of record JAZNDW010000010.1, on the reverse strand, counting down.
AAGAGGTGTACCCATGGGGATCTCAACAAGACCGGTGTGGTTGATCTTACCGCCGAGAGCGAATACCTTTGTTCCCTTGGACTTTTCGGTACCCATAGATGTGAACCATTCCGGACCGTTAAGGATGATCTGGGGAATGTTAGCGTATGTTTCAACGTTGTTGATTACGGTAGGCTTGCCGAACAGGCCTTTTACAGCCGGGAACGGAGGACGGGGTCTGGGTTCACCGCGGTGACCTTCGATAGAGGTAAGCAGAGCAGTTTCTTCGCCGCAAACGAATGCACCTGCACCAAGACGGAGCTGGATGTCGAAGTTGAAGTCTGTGCCGAAGATATTCTTGCCGAGCAGACCGTATTCACGAGCCTGATTGATAGCGATCTGAAGACGCTTAACGGCGATCGGATACTCAGCTCTTACATAGATGTAACCTTCGTCAGCACCGATAGCATAACCTGCGATAGCCATAGCTTCGAGAACTGCGTGGGGGTCACCCTCGAGAACGGAACGGTCCATGAACGCACCGGGGTCGCCCTCGTCCGCGTTACAAACAACGTACTTTTTGGGTGCCGGAGGCATAGCAAAGAGCCACTTTCTGCCGGTGGGAAAACCGCCGCCGCCACGGCCGCGGAGTCCGCTTTCGATAAGGAGGTCAACGACTTCCTTAGGTGTCATTTCGGTAAGGCACTTACCGAGAGCTTCGTAGCCGCGCAGGCCTATGTATTCGTCGATATTTTCGGGGTCGATTACACCGCAGTTGCGAAGCGCAACGCGCTTCTGGGATTTGTAGAATGCGGTTTCGCCGAGAGAAGCAGCTGGTTCTTCGCTGTCACCGGCTGTTTCATTATAAACGAGACGCTGAACGGGACGTCCTTTGAGAAGGTGCTCTTCAACGATTTCGGGAATATCCTCAGATGTAACTCTTGAATAGAATACACCTTCGGGATACACGATCATGATGGGGCCGAGAGCGCAGAGACCGAAACAACCGGTCTTTACAACTTTGATCTCTTCGGTAAGTCCCTTGTTCTGAAGCTCACGCTCCAAAGCGTCGCATACTTGTGCGCTTCCGGAAGATGTACAACCGGTACCTGCACAGATAAGAACATGTGCGCGAATCATAAAAAATTTATCCTCCGATCTTAAAGCTTATAGTTGCCGATCGTATACTCTGTTACGACCTTGCCGCCCTTGATGTGTTCCTCAACGACGCGCTTTGCGGCTTCGGCTGTCATCTTAACGTAGGTGACCTTTTCCTTGCCTGCTTCGAAAACCTCAACAACGGGCTCGTACTGGCAAATGCCGATACAGCCTGTCTGTGTTACGGTTACCTTATCGGAGAGGCTGTTGTTGGTGATTTCCTCAACGAATGCGTTGAGAACGGGTCTTGCTCCGGCAGCAATGCCGCAGGTTGCCATACCGACAACGATACGGGTAGAGTTTGTGCCTTCGCGGAGTGCAACCTTGTCCTTCATTCTTTCACGAATCTGGGCAAGTTCTGCAAGAGATTTCATAAGCTTTTCCTCCATTTATGAAGTATATATTATTTTATTCTTCTTCGGGTTCATATTGGCCGCGGAGGTTCTCCGCGATCCAGGACAGTATTTCCGGCTCGGACAGGGGTATGTCGCCGAGAACGGCTTTGAGCTCTCTTGTATTGAGCATGACGTGTATTTCCCCGTCGGGCTTGACGATGTCGTGCGTATAAACAACGTCGATGTCGCCGCAGCCCTGGATCAGGGTACACACAGTCGAAATAACGTCACCGAGCGGCGCGCAGTCGATGCTGTCCGTACAAAACAATGCGCTTGTTACCGTTCCGTGATCATCGGGATATTCCTCTTTTGCACGGCTCACAATCGAGAAGCTGCCTCCAGTTTGTTCAGCCGCAAGCTTAAAAAAAGGAATTCCGAGTCCGACCTTACGGGTCGTACGTGAGGTGAAAAACGGGTCCGTTACCTTCGCCACCTTTTCAGCCGTCATGCCGAAACCGTCGTCGGAAATTGTAATTTTAAGGGTGTTTTCCGTTTCGTCGAGGGCAATACGGATCTCCGTTGCCTCCGCTTTGATGGAATTACCCGCTATATCGAGTATGTTAAGTGACAGTTCTTTCATATCCCGCCTCTTAAAAGTTTTATCAGCGCACGTCTGACGGTGTCGTCATCCGCATCGTCCGATACGTCAAGTTTGATCGTGTTTTCGGGCTCGTTGATATCCTCAAGCCTGTGTGCGTCGCTGTTCACGATAACGTGAAGCGATTCCGCACCGCACGCTTCCCTCTTCGATCTGTCACGAAGCTCAACGTAGTCAAACTTCGGTTCCTCCGGCATTGATCCGAGAATTGCCAGAATGCCATTTGACGGGCGATCGATATGCGCCGGCATACACGCCGCGCCGTAGGATCGGGCAAGATTTGTCGCGTCTTCCAGCGACAGCATCGTTGCCACCGTCAAGAGGTAGTCGTCGTGCCCGACGACTTCATCGTCGGTGTTGACTATAAACTGATCTCCGAAGATTTCGGGCTTGTTTTTTATCTTCAGGCGGTATCCGTCAAGTTCCGCATCAAACCGCATGGCGTCGTCGAGCGTCGGGAAAAGGCACAGCAAGTGGATCTCCTCCGCTGTCGTTACTTCAACTCCCGCAACGGGCACGATTCCGTAATGTTCACACGCCTCAAAAAACGCGGGAGCGTTTTTTGCGGTGTTGTGATCCGTAAGCGCCACGATGCCGAGTTCTTTCAGATATGCCATACCGGCGATGTTCGCCACAGTCATGTCTTCATCGCCGCAAGGCGAAAGACACGAATGCATATGAAGATCGTAAAAGAAGTTTCTCACGGGTCAGAGTGCTTTTCCGACGGCAACACACGCTTCATACGTCGATTTTTTCGTGCGTATAACATTGATTTCCTGCGCTTCGGCAATTCCGACGAAATCATCGTCGAGCTCTGCGCCGTCCGTAATCAAAACGCACGCAAAATCATGCAACGATGCGACCGCAAGCACGTTGCGGTTCGTCATGATCGTTATCCACAGCGAGCCTTCGGTGGCTCGTCCCATTACCCATGAGAGCAGGTCACCCGCATAAACGCTGTCAAACCCACGTTCACCGTCAAAAAGGGTGATAACTTCAGCTTCAAGAAGCGTTACAAGTTCATTGACCTTCACAGTTTGTCGCCTCCGATTTCTTCCACATCAACGGGCAAGCGTCGATCGTGATATGTCCTTTAACAACGTCTTCCGCGAATGCACGGCACGTCGGCGAGCCGCAAGAGCCGCAATCGAGCTCGGGAAGCGTTTCAAAAAGGGCCTGAATTTCCGACATCATACGGATAGCGGTCTTTTTGTCGCGTGACAAATTGGACACACTGCCGTATTCGGGCATTGATTCGGGCATATATTCAGCGGGAATAACCTCGCCCGTAACACCCTGCGGAAAACGGAACTGCGACACGGGCAGATACCGTTTGATATTCTGCAGTTTCACGCGTGAAATGTACGGATTTTCAACTGTGAGAACGCCGCCGACGCAACCGCCGTTGCAGGCGTTCAGTTCAATAAAGTGCAGATTCGGGAGCTGTCCGTTTTCGATCTCGTTGAGAACGCGGTTCACGTTTTCAATGCCGTCGGCGTAAAGATAATCTTCGTTAAGCAGTGCCGTCGATTCACCGCCGCTGACAGCCCAGTTCACACCGATACGTCCCGTACGTGAAACGGGATTTTCGGGATACGTGCGCTTCATCACGGAGATGAGCTCGAAGTATGCATCCTGCATGGAAACGACCAAGTCAATGTTACTCTTACCGCAGATATTATTCTTCACGTAGCTGACCTTACCCGGACATGGCGAGATGAACACCGTTCTGATGTCCTCGTAGCTAAGCTTGGGATGACGCTGCATAGCGCGCTTTTTCGCCAGATATCCTGCAAGCTCAACGGGCGGCAATATCGGCATCAGATTATCCGCCAAGGCGGGGAATCTTAATGTGATAAGTCTGACGACAACGGGGCAAGCGGAGCTGATAACGGGCAGGTCAACGTCTTTGCGTCCGAGATATTTACGGGTATATTCCGTGTACATTTCGGCAGCACACGCAACCTCGAAAACATCGTCGAACCCCATGTCCAGCAGCCCCTGCAAAAGGTAGTCGATGTCGTCAAGATTTGCAAACTGTCCGTACAGCGAAGGAGGCGGCAAAGCGATATTGTACTTCGTTTTGTCAATTGCCGAGAGCGGATCGTATGTAGCGGATTTTGCATCATGCGGACAAAGACGTATACATTCGCCGCAATCGATACAGCGAGAGGAAAGGATGACGGCGTGGCCGTCACGGATACGTATCGCCTCTGTCGGGCATCTGCGCAAGCAGTGCGTGCAACCCTTACACTTTTCCGTATCAAGGGAAACGGAATGCCGATAATCCTGCATATTCACTTCCCTCCCTTTGTGTTTTACTAAATGTTAAATGTTAATGTGATCGTCGTGCCTATACCAAGCTTCGTTTCGATCTCCATTCCGTCGGAATAGCGCTTCATGTTGGGCAGGCCCATACCTGCGCCGAATCCGAGGTTTCGAATGCTTTCGGGAGCCGTCGAAAATCCTTCCTGCATTGCAAGCTCAACGTTTGCAATACCGGGACCGCGGTCCTTCAGCACGATAACGATCTTCTCTTCAAATATCTCTATATCCACCACACCGCCGTTTGCATGAATAACCATGTTGATCTCGCCTTCGTACATTGCGATCGCAACACGTCTTATCGTCTGCGGATCGATGCCGATTCGGCGAAGGATCTTTTTTGTTTCAAGAGAAGCATGGCCGGCTGACGTAAAGCTTTCTCCGCTTACGTCAAAGTGGTATACTACGCTGTTATTATCCATTATGCGCAGAAGATGTGCCGAGACCGTTATGGTAAAGAATGCCGCAAGCTTCAAACATACGGCGCGCTGTCGTCATGATAACGATGCCGTTATCCTTGGCAAGCTCGATCATATCAGCTGTGGGCTTCTTATTTCTGATGAACACGATGCATCTCATATCCATCATTTCCGCTGTGCGGATAGCCTGAACATTCATAAGTCCAGTCAGAAGAACCGCCTGGTTCTTGACGTACATCAAAACGTCGCTCATCATATCGCTTCCGCAAGCAGAGTTTACTTCGCTGTCGATCTCTTCTTCACAGCAAAGTATTTCCGCATCAAGAAGTTCAGCCATTTCTTTGATTTTCATTTATTCTGATACTTAGCAAGGATATCCTTAATGTCAGCGGGCGTAAGACGTCCGTAAACATCCTCGTTGATCGTCATAACGGGAGCAAGTCCGCAACAGCCGAGGCAACGTGTATCCTGAATTGTGAATTTTCCGTCAGCCGTTGTTTCGCCAACGCCGATGCCGAGAATCTCGATTACCTTATCGAGAACAGCCTGTGCACCCTTAACGTAGCAAGCCGTACCGGTGCAAACGCTGATAACGTATTCGCCCTTGGGTGTAAGGGAGAACTGTGAGTAGAACGTTGCAACGCCGTATACCTCTGTCATCGGGATTCCGAGAGAGTCAGCGATGAGTTCCTGTGTTTCGAGGGAAAGGTAGCCGAAAAGCTCCTGAGCTTTCTGCATAACGGGCATAAGCGGTCCGTCCATATTCTTATGTTCTTCGATAAATTCGAGGAACTCCGCCATTTTTGCCTGCTTTTCCATCTCTGTTAATGCCATATTTCTTATCCTCCATATAAGTAGAGTATTATATCCACTGGTAACTATAACATATTTGCAAGTGAATTTCAACACTTTTCAAAAAAACAATGTATAACTTTCGCACCATTTGATAACAATTTGTCGATATTCGGACATTTTTACGCGACGGAAGAGTCATTTTTTCGTCAAACTCAAAGAGGAATAATTTGTGCTTTACATTCGTATTTTATAGTGATATAATATGATATTATTAATTCCAAAATGCGAGCGAAAACAGACTATGTTCAAAATTTTACATAAAAAAGAACTCAATTCTACGGTTACATTAATGGTAGTATACGCACCGAAGGTGGCAAGAAAGGCTGAGCCCGGTCAGTTCATCATTCTCCGCGTTGACGAGGTCGGCGAGCGCATCCCGCTCACCATCGCCGACTTTGACAGAGACGCAGGCACCGTCACGATCATATTCCAGGTTGTCGGCACATCAACAATGAAGCTTAACGAAAAAGCCGAAGGCGAATATATCTCCGACTTCGTCGGTCCTCTCGGACGTCCGACTGAAACCGAGGGCGTGCGCCGCGTTTGCGTTATCGGAGGCGGCGTCGGCTGCGCCATCGCTTACCCCGTTTGCAAAAAGCTGCACGAACAGGGCGCCGTCGTCCACTCCGTTGTCGGCTTCAGAAACCGTGATCTTGTCATTCTTGAGGATGAATTCCGCGCCGTGTCCGACGAATACCGTCTTATGACCGACGATGGCTCCGCTGGCGCAAGGGGACTCGTCACAAACGCACTCGAAGCCCTTATCGGCGACGGCAACGAATACGATCTCGTTATCGCCATCGGTCCGCTCGTTATGATGAAATTTGTTTGCCTGCTCACGAAAAAATATAACATCAAAACCATCGTCAGCATGAATCCGATCATGATCGACGGCACGGGAATGTGCGGCGGCTGCCGTCTTACCGTTGGCGGCAAGACGAAGTTTGCCTGCGTTGACGGTCCCGATTTCGACGGTCATGAAGTAGACTTCGACGAGGCTCTTTCACGCGGCGGTATGTATCGCGCCGAAGAAGCCGCATCACGTGAAGCTCACTGCAATCTCTACAAAAAAGGAGAGTAACTGACATGGCAAATATGTCTTTGGTAAAGAATCCGATGCCGCATCAGGCACCGGACGTCAGAAACAAAAATTTCGACGAAGTCGTGCTCGGCTACACCGTCGAGCAGGCGATCGACGAGGCACAGCGCTGTCTCAACTGCAAAAACAAGCCCTGCATCGCAGGCTGTCCCGTTAAGATACACATCCCCGATTTCATAGCAAAGGTCGCCGAAGGCGACTTTGAAGCCGCTTACGATATCATCGCCGAGGCGAGCTCCCTGCCCGCAGTCTGCGGCAGAGTTTGTCCGCAGGAAACGCAGTGCGAGTCAAAATGCGTTCGCGGCATCAAGGGCGAGCCCGTTGCGATCGGACGTCTTGAACGCTTCGTTGCAGACTATCACAACGCCAATTCAAGCAAAGCTCCTGCCGCTCCCGAAAAGAACGGACACCGCATTGCCGTTATCGGCTCGGGTCCTTCGGGCCTCACCTGTGCGGGTGATTTGGCACGCCTCGGTTACGAAGTCACCGTTTTTGAAGCGCTTCACACCGCAGGCGGTGTGCTCGTATACGGTATTCCCGAATTCCGTCTTCCCAAGGCGATCGTAAAGCGTGAGATCGACGGTCTTGCCGAGCTCGGCGTAACGATCGAAACGAACACCGTCGTAGGCCGATCCGTATCGATCGACGAGCTGATGGAAGAAGGCTTTGAAGCCATTTACATAGGCACAGGTGCCGGACTTCCCAAGTTCATGGGCATTCCGGGCGAAGCCCTCAACGGCGTCTGCTCCGCAAACGAATTCCTCACCCGCGTCAACCTCATGAAAGCATACCGCGACGATACGGACACCCCCGTACAGCACGCTCGCCGCGTCGCCGTTGTCGGCGGCGGCAACGTTGCGATGGACGCGGCGCGTTGTGCAATACGTCTTGGCGCCGAAGAAGTTTCGATCGTATACCGCAGAAGCGAAGAGGAGCTTCCCGCGCGCCGCGAAGAAGTCGAGCACGCAAAGGAGGAAGGCATCGTCTTCCGTCTGCTCACGAATCCCACTGAGATCCTCGGCGACGAAAACCGCCGCGTTCGCGCGATCAAGTGCGTAAAGATGGGACTTGGCGAGCCTGATGCATCGGGGCGTCGACGTCCTATCGCCATCGAAGGCTCCGAACACGAGATCGAGGTCGATTCCGTCATTATGGCGCTCGGCACGTCCCCGAATCCGCTGATCAAGTCAACGACCGAAGGTCTTGACACAGAAAAATGGGGCGGCATCATCACAAACGAGGACGGACTCACGTCCCGCACCGCCGTTTACGCGGGCGGCGACGCCGTAACGGGTGCTGCCACCGTAATCCTCGCGATGGGCGCAGGCAAGACTGCCGCCGCTGCGATCGACGAGTACATCAAAAACAAATAAGAAATCAAAAAAACGAGCCCGAGTGATCTGGCTCGTTTTTTCAATTGAAACGAAACAGCGGTGAAGATTCATTTAACGCTTGATAAATCCGACCGCGCGATATATAATATTCGGTATAGAATCAGTGGAGGTCGGCATGGCATACGAAAAACGCTATAATACCCTCTCGCCATATCTGCGCGGACGTTACGGCTGCCGCGTCGGTAAGATATGCATCGACGGCGGCTTCACCTGCCCCAACCGCGACGGCACCTGCGGTGTCGGCGGCTGCATCTTCTGCGGAGAGCGCGGCGCGGGCGAGCACATAAATCACAGCTATTCAATAGAACGTCAGGTCAGTGCGTTTCTGCACTCTTCCGCCGCCACGAAGGCAGGCGCATACGTTGCGTACTTCCAAAACTTCACGAACACTCACGAAAGCGTCGACGTTTTGCGTAAGCGATACGATTCCGCATTGACGGATGAACGCATACGTATACTTGCGGTCGGCACGCGCCCCGACTGTATCGACGAGGAACGCGCAGATCTTTTGGCTGAATACACGAAAACGCACGACGTTTGGTGCGAGCTCGGCCTGCAGACGTCCAATGATAAGACCGCAGACGTCATCAACCGCGGCTACAAAACGGAACGCTTCACAGAAGCGGTTCGTCTTCTCACGGAGCGCGGGATCGAGGTCATTGCACACGTCATGATCGGTTTACCCGGGGAAACAGAAAAAGATGTTTACGAAACGGTGCGTTTCGTAAACTCGCATCCCGTAGTCGGCGTTAAGCTTCATTCTTTATATATTACCGAAGACACAAAGCTTTGTGAAATGTACCGCCGCGGCGAATACGTCCCGCAAACGATGAGCGAATTTATCCGCATCGCATCCGAATCGATCGCACGGATGCGCCCTGACGTGATTATGCACCGCGTCATGGCGGACGGTCCGCGTGACACCCTCGTTGCACCCGAGTGGAATCTGTTGAAGGACCTTGTCATAACGAAGATCGACGTTTATATGCACGAAAACGGGCTATACCAGGGCTCGATGTGGGAGAAATGAAAAAACGGCTTGGAATAAACCTCTTCCAAGCCGTTTTGTGTTTAGGTGGGGGTTATCTCGCCATTTTCCTTTTAGTTTCATCAAGGCAAAACTTTTTATCCTTTTACTTTCCGCATTTCCTCTGCATTTTTAGTGAAGACATCTCCACTTTTGGCAAGGATATTTCTCGTCCAAACCGTTCTTTTTCCCTCATTTCATTCAGGAAAATATTGAGAAAACAAAAGCGATTGGCAAGGATTCTTCTTCACGAAAAGAGAAGAAAAAGGGCAAAATATGCTGAAAAATAAAGGTTTTTGGCAAGGATAGCACTAATCTTGCGAAAAGTTCGTGGTCAAGGTCTCTCTTGCGACAAAAAAGAAGACCTTGGTCATCGAAAACGATGACACAAGGTCTTCAAAATTACTATATTATTTGCTTTTGCAGTAATTTATCTAATCGAGAAAGGATAAAAGAAATTGCCCCGAAGAGGATAAACCATTTTTGCTGAAACAAGGGGTATCTCGCCATTTTCCTTTTAGTTTCATCAAGGCAAAACTTTTTATCCTTTTCCTTTCTGCATTTCCTCTGCATTTTTAGCGAGGATGATGCCACTTTTGGCAAGGATATTTCTCGTCCAAACCGTTCTTTTTTCCGTTTTCATTCAAGAAAATAGAGCGAAAATAAAAGCGATTGGCAAGGATTCTTCTTCACGAAAAGAGAAGAAAAAGGGGAAAATATGCTGAAAAATAAAGGTTTTTGGCAAGGATAGGTCTAATCTTGCAAAAGGTTTGTGGTCAAGGTCTCTCTTGCGACAAAAAAGAAGATCTTGGTCATCGCTTCCGATGACACAAGGTCTTCAAAACTACTATATTGTTTGCTTTTGCAGTGATTTATCTAATCGAGAAAGGATAAAGGAAATTGCCCCGAAGAGGATAAATCATTTTTGCTGAAACAACAGAATCATTCCCACTCTCTCTATAGTGCCAAAAGTTAAACAAATTTGTTTAGGTAATATAACTTACAGTATCTGAGGTGGGACACATTATTCATCAAGCATGGCTTGCTGATATGTGGTTGCCGCATAGTTGCCGGGGATGGTCATTCCCGGGCATCGACAGCGGATTTGTGGTATTTGTATTATATCATATTTGGGTGGGGATTTCAAGATGCACGAGGATTTTTGTGGGAAAGATTGATGCAGCCGTTATGTATCAAGTGCTTTTTGCTCAATTAGCGAATCGGAATTTCAGAAATCGAAATTTTCGTGTTCTCCAATCCATAATATTTCAGGAATTTTTTCAATTCGATTTCATTTTGGCTACACATCGGTCCAAGTATAATCTCCGGAATAAGGGATGAATTCCATATTTCGCTAAGATTCAGATTGTGATAGCTACGAATTCCTCTTGATGTCATACAAAAATGTTCTTGTTCAATTTGTATGCCACTAATAGAAGCTGAATATTCTGTTTCAATATCTTCACCTTTGTCG
>JAZNDW010000009.1:0-8662 GCA_045588245.1 Eubacteriales bacterium | reverse complement strand
TCCAAGCAGTGAGTTTTTTAATGACCTTATTGAAAATTCCTTGCGCCACTATGAATTTATCATTGAGAATTGTGCGGATACCGACATTTATTCAAAAGCTGTTTTAGGAAAAATTATGCTATTACGTTTTTTAGAACGAATCGAAGAAGCCGATTGGAGTGCAGAATTTGAATACCCAGATATTAACATAAAATCAGCGACTCAAGCACTATCTCTATTTGATGAAGGTCAAATATTATTAAACTATTTAGACAACGAAGATAGGTGATTTCTCGCCCCGCCTCGCGCGGGGCTTTTCTTTGCTTTCTGCATATCAAAAAGCCACCACGAAAACCGTGGTGGCTAATTTTATTTTATCGCTAATTTTGCAGACGCTCTCGGGTGCTCTTTTTTGATGTGATTTACCGGAAAGCTTTATCAGCCTTCAACGGGGAATGATGCAAGCTTGCCATTAACGTAAGCATAGATCATAGCCGCGTCACGTGCAGTGACCTCACCGTCACCGTTTACGTCAGCAGCGAGAAGCTGTTCTTCGTCAGCATCAAGCTTGCCGTTTACGATCGCGTACGTCATAGCCGCGTCGCGTGCTGTGATCTCAGCATCACCGTTGATGTCGGCGTAGATCACGGATACCTCATCTTCGAAGTGAAGCTCTGCTTCAAAGATTTCCCGGTTGTTGCTTGCGATATCGATCAGGTTCCATTCTTCTTCGGTACCGTTATAGTAAATATCTTTAAGATAGCAGTCTGCGAATGCGTATTCACCGATGTAGGTTACACCCGAACCGATATGTACGGTAGTGAGGCTGTCGCACTCTCCGAATGCAGCGTAGCCGATTTCAACAACGCTGTCGGGGATAATGATGGATTCAAGGGAGATGCAGTATGCGAATGCCAAATCACCGATGTGGAGCAGTCCTGAACCGAAAGTTACAGATTTAAGGCTGATGCACTGTGCGAATGCAGCGTAGCCGATTTCAACAACGCTGTCGGGAATAATGACGGATTCAACGAGGGTGCACTCAACAAACGCACCGGTACTGATGAATGTTACACCGTCTTCAATGATTATCTGTTCGATCGTATTGGAAATGCTGTACCACGGAGTGCCATCATCTGTATAATCCCACATATCGCCTTCGCCGCTTATGGTCAGCACGCCGTCGATGATCTCCCACGTAAGGTCGTCGCCGCATTTACCAAAGGGATGAGAACCGCAAACGGTGCAGAAGCCGTTTATGTATACGTGATTTTCATAATATTCCTCGGTGTAGGTGTCGCCGCAGTGGTAACAAGTTAACTGCCGCAAGCCTGCCTCGGTGCAGGTTGCTTCCGTGATGATCGTCAGTACGTAGTTGTGACTTTGAGAAACTGAAAATGCTACCGTATCGTATTCATCGTAATATTCACATTTTACTTCAATAACATACATAGTTCCTCCTTCAACGAGAGTTTGCAAGTTAAGGACATAATCTTCAAACGTGTAGATTATTTGTCCGTCTTCGTTGTACATGGTGAACGACGAAACAACGGACGAGGAGGCTATGTGGAATAAGTAGTTGTCGGTGCTGTCGGGGCAGAATGTGAAGCGAATAATACCGTCGTTGATAATGTCGAGCTCATATTCGGTGCCGACGTTGAGTATGGGATACGGTGATTTGTAACCGCAATCGGTGCATACACCGTTATCATTAAAGTGGTGAGTGACGTAATAAAGCGATGTGTACGTAAATCCGCAGTAGGAGCAGGTATGCTTCATGATTCCGTCTACGGCACAGGTTGCCTCGTCATAGATCTCGTCGATGAAATCGTGATCGCCGTAATGCTGTTCGGTGTAGGAATCGTCGCAGTAGTAGCAGGTGTACTCGACCATGCCGATGCTTTCGCAGGTTCCTTTTTCGATGAACTTGCTGTCATACTCGTGCTGTATAGCGATCGATACGGGGAAGTTGCCTACTGCATAATTGCCGAGGTGTTTTGCAACAAAATAATATGTCTGTCCTGCTTCGAGGTATGCAATAACTCCGAAATTCAAGCTCATGTAATCATCGTTTGCTGTGATACGGTTCCAGTTGGAATCATAAAGAATTCCGTATGTGTCGTAATGACTTGTATCCGCGAAGGAACGGAATATGTACGTATGGCTTACTTCGGGTGTGAATACAAAGTATGCGGATTCACCGCCGGTTACAATGTTGGCTTCATATTCGGTATCAAGCTCGATTACGGTTGACGGGATCTGATGTCCGCAAACGGTACATTCAGTGCCTTTGTAATCGTGATTATCGTAATATTCCTCGGTGAAGGTGTCGTCGCAGTAGTAGCAGGCGTATTCGATCACGCCGGCATCAACGCAGGTTCCTTCTTCGAGTATACGGCTGTAATAATCGTGACTTTGTGTGAGTGTAATGTTGACGGTGCCGCGGTAGCTATCCGACCATTGGTGGTATATATATATTAAATAAGTCTGTCCTGCTTCAAGATATACTTCCAAGTCATAATAGTAGCCGTTATTTTCACCTATGAAATCTCTATCAGATGCTTCGATCATGATTCCGGAATAAACATAGTCGGAGTATACGTTGAAGTAATAATAATCGGTTGCATCGGGGGTGAACATATAGATATGCTCATAGGTGTTGATAAAGTTGAGCTCGTATTCGTTTTCGAGCATGAATATGGGGTACGGGGATTCTTCACCGCAAACGGTGCAAATGCCGTCGCTGCCGTATGCATGCTCTGCATAATATTCCTCGGTGTAGGAATCACCGCAATTGATACAGGTGTATTCCACGATGCCGGCAACGGAGCAGGTTGCTTCCTCGAGGATATCGGAACCGTATGCATGCTCTGAATAATACTCCTTGGTGTAGGAGTAATGGCAGTAGTGGCAGGTGTACTCGATCACACCGGCATCAACGCAGGTTCCCTCTTTGATTATACGGTTGTGATATTCGTGACGGCCGGTAATGGTTATGTTTACGGTTGCGCTTTCGTAATAATCTTGAGGATAGATATGGATGTAATAGTTGTGTCCTTCTTCAAAGAACAGATCCGCATAGAAATCATAACCGTCAAACCAATCAATATAATCTCCGTTTTCATTAAATATCTCTATGCCTATCCATGTATACTCGGACGACACGAACAATTCATACGGATGAGTCGTCTCGGGAACGAAGAGATATGTAACAGATTCGCCGTTGCTGACGTCGACGTTGATTTCGGTGTCGGGCGTAAGAATGGGGTACGGAGATTCATTGTCGCAAGCGGTGCAGTTTCCGTTCGCGTCGTAGAAGTGATCTTCAATGTAAGTTTCGTAATACATGTCATCGCAATACGCGCAGATGTATTCTCTCGTACCTTCTTCTGAGCAGGTTGCTCTTTGGGTGACTCTGCTATAATAAGAATGGTGTGTGTCAACATGTACGGACAGGTCTGTATAGCCGTAGCCGCTGTCAAGGCACTCGATTGTGACGGTATACGTCTTGCCTTCTATGATGAGGAAATCAGAGTAAAAGTCAGAGGAGCCATCATTCGACGCGATCATAATTCCGTGCTCGTCGAAAACCGTGACTGACAATGTCGGATAGGAATAATAATTAGTGGGCTCGATGGAGAAAGAATAAACGTGGGACGTTTCCGCGGTGAACGTATAGCAAAGCGTTTCGCCATCTTTGATCGTTACGACCGTTTCAGCCCCAAGCTCAAGCCCAACGCGAGGGAGCTCTTCTCCGCAAACGACACATTCAAAGTTTTCGTACTCGTGATTGCCGTAATATTCCTCGGTGTAGGAATCGCCGCAGTATTCGCAGACGTATTCTTTGATACCGGCATCAATGCAGGTTGCTTCTTCTGTGACGGAAACTTTATAGGCATGGTTCTGGTTGACAGACACTCTTACGGTGTCGTAGCTGTCATGCCAATAATGGTATATCTCTACTACATAAGTCAGCTCTGGATCAAGCCGCAAATCAAATCTGTAATCGTATCCGTTGCGGGAGCTTATTGTTTCTCCGTCCAATGTCCCGATAATAATACTTGAATAAACAGATTCGGAGCTTGCGCTGAAGGTGTAATAATCGTATGACTCGGGTGTGAAGATATAGACTTCGGCGCCGTCGTTGATAAGGTCAAACTCGTACTCGGTGTCGGGCACGAGTACGGGGTACGGGGATTCTTCGCCGCAAACGGTGCAGATGCCATCGCTGCCGTATCTATGCTCTGCATAATACTCCTCGGTGTAGGAATAACCACAAGCACCGCAGGTGTATTCTTTGACGCCTGCTTCGATGCAGGTGCCTGCCGTGACAATGTCAATACCGTATACGTGAAGAGTGGAAAGCTCTATGTATATGTCGGCGGAATCTTTGTAACAGTCGTTACACGTGATCTCGATTGTGTACGTTATGCCTTCGTAAAATTCGAAGTGAACATCGCAGGCGTTGGCATCGGACCACAGGAGATCTTCGCCACGCTCGTCAACGACGCGGAACGTCAAATATACATATTCATCGTTATATCCTTCAACGATAAGACGGTATGTATGAGTCATTTCGGGAGTGAAGGTGTAGAAAAGAGTTTCGCCGCGCTCGGTGTTTACAACGTTTTCTGCGTCAGGCTCAATTTCGGGGCAAGCTTCGCCGCAAACGGTGCAGATGCCGTCGCTGTTGTATTCGTGCTCTACATAATACTCCTCGGTATAGGAGTCGTCGCAGTAGTAGCAGACGTATTCCTTTGTACCGGCTTCACTGCAGGTTGCTTCTGCTAAGGTGTTAACTTTATAGACATGGTCCATAGTGATCGATACGGGGAAGCTGCCTGTGCGATGATCGTTGAGGTGTCTTGCCTCAAAATAATATGTACGTCCTGCTTCAAGGTGTGCGAAAATCGCAAAATTCAAGCCCTCGTAATCGTCGTTTGAGTCAAGACGGGTCCAGTTGGAATCATAGAGAGCTCCGTACGTGTCGCTGCCTTCGCCAGCGAAGGAACGGAAGATGTATAAGTGGCTTACATCGGGCGTGAATGCGAAGAATGCGGAGTCACCGCCGTTATCGATGGCGGCTTCGTATTCGATATCAAGCTCGATTGTGGGGATGTTTTGCTCTTCCGGAAGCGCGGGTTCTTCGTATTCCGGAGGTACGGGTTCTTCGTGTTCCGGAGGTACGGGTTCTTCGTATTCGGGAGGCGTGGTTACGGGAGTTGTTATTTCTTCCGGAGGCACGGTTTCTGCGTACCCATGGTCGTGCTCATCGGCGGCGATCGCCGCGATCGGACACATCGTGAACAACATCACTGCAACCAATAACAGTGACAAAAACCTCTTTTCCATATTACACGTTCCTTTCCGTTTAAGCCCGGCGGCTATATATTTTTCTCCATTATAGCACCGCCATAGGTTGATTGCAACAAATTATTATAATAATATGAAGAGAACGTGACAAAATTGATTGTTTTTTTTGTGAGTTCGTGTTGACTTTTGGAATTGTTGTGGTATAATGATAATGAATTTTTATCCATATGTATATTTTTTATATTTTTTGGAGGCCGATGTGAAAAACTTTTTCAAAAAGTCGATGGTTCTGCTTTTGGTAACAGTGATCGTTTTCAGCTCTACACTGTCCATTATTGCAGCGGAAGTATCGCATAAAACCGACAAGGACGTAATCGCAGCAGGCGAAGACGTTACAGTCACGATCACACTTGACGAAACGCTTGAAGGCGTTACGTCGTTTGAGTTCTATCTCTATTTTGACGCAAACCTTTTCACGCTTAAGAGCAGTGAAAACGGAACGGCTCATGATGATATGGAGATCTCTAAACTTAAGACCGACAGAGCCGGCGATCCGTACTACAGCGTAAACTTCGTTGATACGGAAAGTGAAGGCGTCGTTATCAATGCGGGAACTGTCTACACTCTCGTGTTCACGGCGACAGAAGAAATCACCGGAAACGTTGACGCAACGTTCAAGCTCGTAAATAAGGGTGTCGTTGACGCCGACTGGTCCGATATTCCCGTTACCGTAGGTGAAGATATTACCGTTACTGTAGGTACCGTTGTTACGGTTCCCGAAACGGCAGCTGAAATCGTAGCTGCAGCTTATGCTCTTGCAGACGGCGAAGTTCTCCCTTATGAAGCAACTCTTACCGGTGTTATTACAAAGGTTGACACGCCCTACAGCGAATCTTACAATAACATCACCGTTACTATCGCTGTAGAAGGCTGTGAAGAGTATCCGATCATGTGCTATCGTCTCAAGGGCGAAGGCGCGGATACGCTTGCCGTAGGCGACACCATTACCGTTACCGGTACTATCAAGAACTATAGAGGCACGATCGAATTCGATTCGGGTTGCAATCTTGATGCAGTAGTGAAGGGCGAACAGGACGTTCCCACAGCTCCCGAAGATCCTGCTGAAATCGTAGCTGCAGCTTATGCTCTTGCAGACGGCGAATCTCTCCCTTATGAAGCAACTCTTACCGGCGTTATCATAAAGGTTGACACACCCTACAGCGAATCTTACAATAACATCACCGTTACTATCGCTGTAGAAGGTTGTGAAGAGTATCCGATCATGTGCTATCGTCTCAAGGGCGAAGGCGTGGATACGCTTGCCGTAGGCGACACCATTACCGTTACCGGTATTATCAAGAACTATAGAGGCACGATCGAATTCGATTCGGGTTGTGCTCTTAATGCAGTAGTTAAGCATGCTCATGATTACACAAGCGAAGTTACCAAAAGCCCCAGCTGCGAAGAAAACGGTGTGGTTACTTATACTTGTTCCATTTGCGGTCATTCTTATACTGAAGAAACTTCAGCGATGGGTCACGCACACGGTGATTGGGTTGTAACGACTGAACCCACCTGCACCGAAGAAGGCGTAAAGACGAGCACATGCTCCGCTTGCGGTGACGAGATCACGGAAGCTGTTGCGGCTCTCGGCCATACATACGGCGAATGGGTAGTAACGACTGAACCCACCTGCACCGAAGAAGGTGTAAAGACAAGCACATGCTCCGCTTGCGAAGACGAGATCACAGAAGCTGTTGAAGCTCTCGGTCATACATACGAATGGGCAGTAACGATTGAACCTACATGTACTGAAGAAGGCTTAGCAACCGGAACGTGTTCCGCTTGCGGCGACGAGATCACAGAAGTCGTTGCAGCTCTCGGACACTCCTACGGCGCATGGGTAATCGTAACAGCGCCCACCACTACCGAAGTTGGTGAGAGAACCAAGACTTGCGATGCTTGCGGCGATGTTATAACCGAGGTTATCCCCGTGATCCCTGCAACACAGGAAGAGATCGTAGACGGCGCTTATGACCTTGGAGAAGGCGAATCTCTCCCCTACGAAGCAACCATTACCGGTGTTATCACCGAAGTTGAAGAAGTAGGCGAATTCATCATGGTTACCTTCCAGATCGCAGGAAGCAACGCCAAGCCGATCGTTTGCTACTACGCTAAGGCAGATCTCCCCGAGACTCTTGAGGCAGGTGACACCCTTACCATAACGGGTATACTTAAGAACGAAGGCGGCACAATCGAGTTTGAAGCAGGCGCAACTCTTGACGAAATAGTTAAGGTTGAAGCTCCTCAGACAGGTGACGGCGCAGCTATTCTCGTAGTTCTTATGCTTGCAGCTCTTATGACAGGCGCGGTTGCTTTTCGCTCCAAGAAAAGCGTTCGCAGATAAGTAGAATTAACGGTTAACAATAACGACCGCTATCCAAACGGATAGCGGTCGTTTTGCTTTTGCGCTACGGCAGTGTTCGTTACCTTGCGCGTTTGTCGAAATTCGGGTTCCAGCCGTAGAAGTTTTTATAATCGAGGTTATCCTGAGCCTCGCGGAGCGCTTCGCCGAAGCGCTGATAGTGAACGATCTCGCGCTCACGCAAAAAGCGGATCGGATCGCACACGTCGGGATCATCGATCATGCGAAGGATGTTGTCGTATGTGACGCGGGCCTTTTGCTCTGCCGCAAGGTCTTCGTTCAGGTCGGCGATGGCGTCTCCTTTCGACGCAAAGGAAACGGCGTTATACGGGAAGCCCGATGCCGCAACGGGATAAAGCCCCGTCGTGTGATCGATAAAGTAAGGAGCAAAGTTCGTTCCCGCGATCATTTCGGGCGTCAGGTTGCGCGTGAGCTGATGCACTATGGCGCAGATTATCTCCATGTGAGCAAGCTCCTCTGTGCCAACGTCGGTCAGGATTCCGACGATCTCGCGGTACGGCATCGTGTAGCGCTGGGAAAGGTATCGCATAGAAGCACCGAGCTCGCCGTCAGGTCCGCCGAATTGCATTTTATGATAACTATAAAGGGAGGCCCGCAAGCCTCCCCTTTTTGCTGTTATTAAGTAGTGATATACCCCGTAAACCCTGCCTTTTTCAGCTTCGACAGCATCGCCGTAGCGTAGGACATATTGCCGAACGCACCGACCTGAACGCGGTGGCGCACCTTGCCGTCCACGGTCACAGTCTTAACGTAGCCCGTAAAGCCTTTCTTGACAAGCTTATTCAGCATAGCGTTTGCGTACGCCTTAATTGCAAACGAACCGACCCGCACGCGGTACCTCGTAGCCGTAGGCACGACAACAGCCTTTTTCTTCAGCCCTGCGCGCTCAATGATAACGCCGGCAAACGCCTTGGCACAATTATC
>JAZNDW010000008.1:0-8216 GCA_045588245.1 Eubacteriales bacterium | reverse complement strand
CTGCCTTGAAAAAATGTCGTATAAAGCCATTTATTCCTCCGTGAATACGCTGTCCCACAGTGCATCGAATTCTTCGTTCGTGATTTCGTGCATATCCTCCTTCAGTACATATCCGCTCAGATCAATCGGCTGGGACAGTACGTCATAGCGGTATACCCCTTCTTCCACAGTCGCAATCGCCACGTTCTGCCCGGCGGCATAGGAATGTCCTGCCCCTTCAAGGAAGTTTTCGTTCGTGACAAACGCATCCGTCACATCGTAAACGTGTCCTGCGACTTCCGCCGTCAGCGCAGGCAGTTCCGCAAAAGTGAGCGACCTCTTGTAGGTCAGAGCCGATCCGAGCTTTGTCCCGACGTAGTTATGTACCGCCGCCGGAGTCGCGTATTTCGTCGCGTCTGTCTTGTCCGCGTCAATATCGGTCGATGCTTCCGGTCTGCCGATAACCCCGGACCAGTTGACGGAATCCGCAGTACCTCCGCCGGTCGCGGAAAGCACATCCCCTTCCATCGTCAGCCCCGCACCAACCTTGATACCGCCCTTCGTATCAGCGGAAGCCGTGGGAAGCTCATAATTGTTCAGCCCCGCCAGCTTTTCCTTTTCGGCGGTCGTGTAGTCATTGGACGAAAGGCCTTTTCCGCTCTCCTTCTTAACAAACATCCCCTTGACGAGCTGAAGAAGATATAAGACGGTATTCTCACCGGAATAGTTGAATAATTTATTGTCAGCCATAATGATTTTTAACCCTCCATTGCTTTATTAAAGATTTCCTGAAGTTTCGCGTTGCTGATTTCGACAAAACTGTCTGCACCAACCTCGGCAGACAGAATGCCGCTGTCCAGCACAAGGCCATATCCGATATCGTAGGATGTACCGCCGCCGGAACCGCCGCCTCCGTCACCGCCCGGACGTGTCCACAGCCTTCCCGCTTCATCCCGCCCGACTGGCTGCGTCATGAGTGCGGTCTTGTCGATGGGATGCAATTGATTGTCTTCCAGCTTTGCGACACGCGCAAGAATCTGTTCTGTCACACTCGCGGGCATTTCCGGGAAAGGTTCGCCGTCGAGCGTACCAGTCGGAAGTACCTCCAAAATCTCCACACAGGTGGTGATTCTCTCAATCACCTTGCCGTCGCGGAACTCGTTCCCGTGGAGGTACACTTTCCATATCCCGGCGGACAGATTGAGGTGATCTTCCTTTCGGATGGAGTCGTCCGTCAGGCGAATGTCGTATACCTCATTTTTTTTAGCAAAGTGCGCCCATTTTTCAAGCCCGTCCCAGTCGTCCGTCTGGAAACTGAACTTCATTTCCAGATAGTCGATGGTGTCTGCGACAACGTGTTCGTTGACGAGTTTCAAATGCTGGCGGATTATTTCGCCGTAAAGCATTATCCCGCCTCCTCTCCGTAAATTTCGATTTCCACCAGCCCCTCCAGCGCGTCCATGTCGCGGAGTGTCAGGCGGATATTGTCCCGTTCGGTCAGCACAAGCGGCTTTGCGTTCAGTTCGACTTCCACGTCAAGGAGTTCCTGCAGCTCGCGGTTGAACGCCTCGCCGGTGCCGTCTTTATACGTCAGCTTGTCCCCGTCGCGGTCACAGTGCCGTTCGATCAGCTCCCGCCGTCCGGCGTCGTAGATCGCGAGTTCCGCGTTGACGGCATTGATGAGCTTCGTGGCGCGGTAAAGCTGCGCCACGGAAAATTCACACCCGCCAAGCTTGCGAAGAACGGGCGCGGCTTTTACGATATTGCGTAATGTCATGCTGTTTCCTCCTTATAACCCGGAAAGGTTTTCGAAATACCAAGTTCTGTTCCCGTCAAAAGTTCGATTGATTATATCGACTATAAGAGTTTCGTCGCTGTTCTCATCTCCGCCCGGAGGAATGAACCATATTTTTTTGGCGTATATTTTTACATCATGAACCCAGGACGAATTGCCCAAATAATCCATAAACCCAAAAAATATCTCGCCGGATCCATTGCTGTTCAGGCGTGAAGTTAAAATTTTTCTGTCTGCATCGTCGTCGGTAAAATATATATTTTTTACGTGCAGATTATCCGTCGTTACATTCGCGCCGTTAATCGTAGTAGCACCTGCCGTGGAGAGTGACTCGAAAGTAACAAGTCCCTCAAACGTGATGTCCGCCGACGAAAGGACGGCACTGCCGGATTTCAGCGTGAGCGTGCTTTTCTGGGATGTCGCGGGGGTAACTTTAACTACCTTGATTTTGAACGCGTCGTTTTTGTTGTCTACACCGCTGTCCTTGATGTACTTGAACGTAATAAACGAGAACGAATCCCACGCCGGAATGGTCAGCGTGATATCAACCGGTTCGGCCGAACTGAGCCCGGAAAAAGACTTAAGTACGTTTACGCCGTCGTTCGATGCTGCCTGTGAAACATATTTATTAAGTGTTGATACGACGCCGTAGTCGTAAACGCTTTCCGCATGGTTGATACAGCGTAAAGTCACCGTCACATCGATGTCACTCGCGGGGAATATCCACATTCCGTAGGAATACGAGGACGGTACCCCTTTGTTCGTAGAGGTGTAATACCCGTCGTTCGTCAGTTCAAACGGATAGGTAGTACCACTATAATCAGAATAATTGCCGTAGGGTTCTTCGGTCGCGGAGGTCGAAGACGACGCGGACAGCGTAAGAGAAGCAATACCGTCTTTCACTTCCTGCGTGATTTTCGTCTCCACTTCTGTTGTTTTTGCGTATCCGTTGAGCTCATCCTGCGTGATAAACTTGCCGCTGACCGCCGTTTCGATGGCGGCTATACCTTCTTCCGTCGACAGATAGCTGTCAATTGTGGTATACAGATCGACCGCTCTCAGCGACTTCTTTTTGATCTGCTCAAGCTCCCGCTGTGTAAATGGCGCATTCTGCCGTATCACGCCGCCTGTGTTCTCATACGTCGTCTTTCCAAACCCATTCCACGTGATCATCTGCACGAACACCGGAAACGATATCGTCTCGCCGTAGTCGTCCACGACGGAAATAATATCCCCGCACTGTACCGCCGGATTGAATTCCGCACGGAAGCTCGACGGATGATAGGCGGGAAGGGAAGTGATCCGGTTATAGATCACATCCACATACGGCTGTAATCCCGCAAGCTGGGTATCGTTTTCGATGTACAGGAACGGTTTATCCGAGATGCCGTACACGATATCCCCAGACCCGGCAGTGTTGAGCTGGTCTCCGTAGCTGTTGTAAACCTCCAACTTATCAATCGGCGGAGTCAGGAATTCCGATTCCGTCATTTCAAACCGGTCTGTCCGGGTGACGGTATAGTCCGCATCCGCAAACCACATCAATTCAACCGCGCCGTCTCTGGACATCCGCGCATACGAACCCGCCGCCTCAGCGATGTAGCCGAGGATTTCCCGACACGTATAATCCGTATCAGCCAGCGGGTTTGTACTGAATGTCTTGTCCGAGTTCGGGAAAACCGCACTGACATACCCCACACCGCAGAACGCACACAACTTTGTGAAAATCTCACCGAGCGTACCCGGGAACGTCAGTCCGTCCGCGAAGAATTCTGCGGACTTGTCAAACAGATTCATGCGGTCGTGAGCCGTGAATTCGATCAGCTTCCCGCGTACCTTTTCCGGACGTTCGCCTTTGAACACGCCGAGACTGACATATTC
Source organism: Eubacteriales bacterium (assembly GCA_045588245.1). Classification (GTDB taxonomy): domain Bacteria; phylum Bacillota; class Clostridia; order Oscillospirales; family CAG-272; genus DTU064. The sequence goes on along the minus strand of JAZNDW010000008.1, from coordinate 4,561 downwards.
AAACGCGATTCCGACCTTGACTCCGATCTTTGCCGTGAACTCGCGTTCAAAATTAAAATCCGTAAATTTTGAGTCCGCATTGAGAAGTGTGACCGAAAGCCCGGACATCACGGCACGTCCGAACGTCATATCCGTTTCTTCGTTCAGAACTTCTGCGTATTCCAAACCGCCGGCTGTAATGGCGATGTCAGACAAACCGATCACATTTCCGCCCGTGAATTCCAAACGGATATCCTGCGGCTGCTTGGTTTTGAGCGCCTGCAGAAATTCATTGCTCACCGCAAGCACGGTACCACCTCCTTAAAACTCGATTATGTTGAACGACAGATCACAAAGTGCAATCTGCTCCGTGTCTTTCCAGTAGTAGATCGTTTTCATCGACCGTCCGCCGACATAGTACGTCCCGCTTCGTGTGCCGCCCTTGACGTAAGGATTCGGAGTGACCGCCGTGAATGACTGTCCCGTCATCAGGTTCAGAATAAATGCCGCTCTCTCCCACGGGATCGCCTTGTACCGGAAAGAAAAGTTCATTTTTTCTGCCACCATGTCACGATGCAGAAGTCCCGTACCGTCGCGTTCCGCCGAAGCGTCGAGCGATTCGATGGAGACATCCCAACCGGAGGGATCGGGGATTGCCGCTCCGCCGAGAGACAATCCCATATCATATCGTGCTTCTGCCATATCAACCTCCCGCAAGTGCCGCGATCATTTTTTCCGATTTTCGATTCACCCTGCCGAGAGCCGCAGACGGAGCAAGCACGATATTGCTTTCTTTCGCGAGAAGCTGACGGAGAAGGGAATTCTGCTCCCGGAGAAGTCGTTCCTGTTCGCCGTTGGCGGAAACTACGGTGTCGTAGATCACGCTCTGCGGCGCAACGATTTCGGGATTGCTTGCCGCGCCGGGGTATTCCCCGATCTGCGCGAACGTCGGAGACGTGATAACGCCGCCGGACGCAAGACGCGGAATTTTGACTTCGGAGATTTCCCGGATGTTAAATCCGAACGTTTCGCCGCCGATGCCGGGAACCCAGTCCGGCACATCGAACGAAAGCCCGTTCAGCGCACCAATCATCTTGTTGATGCCCTTGACAATACCGTTTGCCATTTTTTCAACGCCGCCGAGCATGGAGTTGATAACGCCTTTTACGCCGCCCCAGAGATCATTCCAGATCTTCACAACGGAATTTTTGATGTCCGTGAATCCGCCGGTCAGTTTCGTCTTGACCCATGAAACGGAATCCGTGAACCATGCCGTGACTGTGTTCCATGTGTTCTTCAGACCACTGAGAAGACCTTCGACCAGATATCCGCCCATCTCCGCCATAACGGTAGACGGAGAATTGATTCCGAACACGTTTTTGAACCCGTTGATGAACGGCTGGAAGATATGCTGATAAATCCATTCGCCGATTCCGTTCCACACATTCAGCAGTCCGAGCATGATATAGTCTCCGATGTCACCACCGAACTTTTTGATGTTTTCGCCGAAGTTGTCAAAAACTCCTTTGAACCCTTCGATCAGCTTTCCGCCAATGGTTTTCCAGAACGCCACGGTGAATTTTCTGTCGGCTGCAAGCGCAGAACCCCATAGTTCGAAAAATTTATCAACAATGTCTGTGAATTCGATGCTTGTTACAGCTCCCACAACACTGTTGACAAGTTCTTCGCCCAGTTTGTCCCATTCAAGCGTTTGTACTGCACCGATCATAAGATCGAGCAACCCTTTAACCGTATCAGAAATTAAACCGGCGGACTCAGAGAACAGGGAAGACCATTCGATCTGATTCAGCATCTCGGAAATATTGCTTCCGATAGATTTCCAGTCGGTTTCCTGTACGGCAGTACGCAGTGCTTCCAGAAGGGATTTTACCCCGTCACTCACCGTCTGTCCGAGAAGCGACCAGTCAACCGTATCAAACCAACCGTTGATGAAGCCCGCAATGGAAAGTCCCACAGACTTCCAGTCCGTGGTGGTCACAAACCCGTGGATAAGTTCAACAAGCGCATTCCATCCCTGAGCAAAGGCGGCTCCCGCAGACTGAAAATCCACGTTTGCCATCAGATTGTTCAGCGCGTCGCCGAGACCGGAACCGATGCCGCTCCAATCCACGGTTTCCATGAAGCCATTGTAGGTATCAATGATATCCTGTAACCCCTTGCCGAGGTTTTCTCCTGCCGCCGCCCAGTTGATAGAGGACGTGATCTCGTTGACCTTCTCGCCGAGTGTTTCACCAACACCCCGCCAGTCGCCCTCGTTGATCTTATCCTTGATCTGCTGAACAAAGTCGGGCAGGGAATACCCGTCCAGCGGAACTTCCTCAAACATCGAGCCGTAATCCGGCACGGTCTTTCCGGAGCCGCTGTCCTTCGACTGGATCACGTTCAGTTCATCGAAACTTGCAAGCAGATTCTTGTTCGCTTTCGAGGCCTTGTCTGCCGCTTCCGCGTATTCCTTCGGAACCTTGACCGCCTTTGTCCAGCTTGACGCGCCCGTCAGTTTGGCAATCATCTGGTTAAAGGCATTGATAAGCTCAACCACCTTGTCAACGGCAAGGTCAATGGCAGGAGCAAAGGCATTTATAATCGGAGCAATCGCCGCGCCGATGGAGTTCTGGAAGTATTGGAAACTCGCCGCCAGCCTGTCCATGCTTGCCGCAAACTTCCCGTCGATGATCTTGCTGTACTGATACAGATTCTCCGTGCCGGTCTGCACACCTTTCGTGATCGCACCGAGCATCCGGGAGAGTGTGCTGTACACAAGCACGCTCTTGATCGCCGCGCCGAAGTAGTTCAGCTGCTTATTGATTCCGGCGAAGGAGTTTTTAAAAGAGTTTGCGGCTTTGGAAATGCCGAGTTTCACAAACCCTCTTGCGCTGTTGGCAAGGTCTTTGAAGGCTGATGAGGTTTTCTTTGTGTTTCTTTCTACCGCAGAAGAACTATTTTCTAAATCTTCAAGCTCTTTTTCAAGGCGTTGGATTTGCGCAACGTATGAACCTATTCTGTCAGATGAAGCACCTGTTTCGAGTGCATTCGCCAGCTTACCTTGCAACCCATCAATCTTCAGTCGAAGAATATCCGCAGAAGATGCTGTTTTAGAAAGCGACTTGGATTGTGCTTCGCATTGTTCGCGAAAACGCTTTGCTTCCGCAGCAGCCTTGGCTTGTTCTTCTTTTACTTGCTTTGAAAGAGCAAGAACACGCCGGTACCATTCTTCATACTGTTTTCTGGCGTCAGAATCACCATCGGTTGAAGATTCTTTTTTGGACGGAAAGTGTTTCTGCGCAAATTCTGCTGCCGTTTTGATCGGCACGCCATGTTCCCGCGCAATGTTGTAAGCCTCTTGATAATTTTTAGCTTGCTTCATTGCTTCACCGAAAGCGCGTAAGTCAATCGTTGCTTTTTTCGCCTCTTCGCCAGCATTGATAATTCCCTTGGGTTTTATCGCATTTGAAATGATTCCTGCAAAGGTTTTACCCTCGACCACAAGATCGTCAAGGCTACGGACGGCGTTTCGTACTTCCGCCGAAAACTCTTTTGCCGCTCTTGCTGCTTCATCCAAAGCAACATAGGAACTTTTGGAAAGAATCTCAATGGTTTCGCTATATTTTTCTAATCCCTGAAGATGCGATGTTAATCTTTTTATTTCTTTTATCGCGGCATCCGCGTCTGCCGAAATCTCAATATCAAGATTATCAACCGTATTCTCAGCCATTGTCACCCACCTCCTTTCCTGCGTTCTTTCTGTTCTTTTCGTTCGCCCACTGGCTGACATACGCCTTCATCCGCTCATACTTTTCCAGACGTTCCCGTTCCTCGCGTTCCCGTACATCCTTTTCGGTGATCGGGTACGGCTCCTTCGGATAGGGAACCGGCTGTGTGCCTTCCTTGGCAAACGCATGAAGCACCGGCACCATATCGCCGATAGCTTCGTAAATATACCGTCCCTGCATCCACATCTCGAAATTTCTTTCGCGCAGACGCATTTCGTGAGCTTTTCTGTAAAAACGTGCCATCTCCACATCGCCGTGCCAGAACTGATCCCAGCTCATGCCGATGGAAAGATAGTACGGTAAGCATTTCTCAAACTCACGGGTATATGAGAAAACGGGGACGTTCGTGCCGTCCCCGTCCGGGGAAGACGAACCGCTTACCAGTTCATCTCCCATTCCGCTTTTCCCTCGTCTTCCGCCGGTTCAGCCTGAAGTGTGCGGATGGTATCGGTATACATCTCGGTCAGCGCACCGATCAGCTTGCCCTTGTTCGGAAGGTGACTGTAGATGCGGTAGATTTCATCCGTGGACAGGGTAGCGTGATGCTTGAGGAAAGCACCTTCGATCAGCGTCATCACCGTAGTCAGCGGCTTGTCGTCCGCTTCGGAGATATGGAACCCGCTGTTTTCGGTCTCTCTCACGCTGTCCCGGTCGTATTCGAGGGTGTATTTGTTGTTTTCAAAGGTAAAAGTGATCTGCTTAGACATTTATGTACCTCCTGTTATGCGGTTTCCTTTACAATATCGGTGGAGTTGGAGAGTGAAATCATAATGTTGCGGATTTCGTTTACA
>JAZNDW010000007.1:0-5001 GCA_045588245.1 Eubacteriales bacterium | reverse complement strand
CTATCAAGGTCGAAGAGGCCGCGCTTGCCACTCGTAGACGAGTCAAAGAAGCGCGGATTGCAAGGCTGAAGGAGTATCTTTCGAGAACAATACTCGATGCAGGCCGAAGCAAAATCGAGACGCCCCGAAACAAGATTTCGTTCAGAAAGAGCGAGGGTGTAACCGTTGGCGATGAGTCTGCCTTTATTGAATGGGCTTTAAGAGAACGTGGCGACTTGATCAAATATGGCAAGCCGTCGATCAACCGAACGGCAATAAAGGAAGCCCTGGCAAGCGGAGACGTTATTCCCGGCGCTTGCTTAGAAACCAAAATGAACCTGCAACTAAAATAGGAGGAACGCAATGTGCAAGGAAAATATGACCATATATAACGCGGGCAGAAAATGCCCGCCGGAAGCGCAAAGACCAATCACGGCGGGGCGGTTGAAGGGCAAAACCGACATCAACCCGATGTGGAGAATAAAAACGTTAACCGAATTATTTGGTCCTTGCGGATTTGGGTGGACAACAAAAATAATCCGTACGTGGGTTGAGGCCGACGACGGAACCGGCGAAAAGGTTGCCAACGTTCATATAGCTCTCCGCGTAAAACACAATGGAGAATGGAGCGAGCCGATCGAGGGCATAGGCGGAGCGATGTTCGTTGAAAATGAGCGAAATGGCGTGCACGTGGATGACGATTGCTATAAAAAAGCATACACAGATGCTATTTCGGTCGCTTGCAAAGCTCTCGGATTCGCAGCAGACATCTATTGGCAAAACGATCCCGAAACAAAGTATTATACCGACGGAGCGCTACTGAATGACTCGCCCCGACAGAACCAGCAAGAACAACACATTGAATCCCCCGCCGAGTTCGTTTGCACCGTTTGCGGTAAGCCGGTTGGCCCCACTTTAGCGGCAAGGACACAAAAAGCATTCGGCGCGTGCCTGTGCAAAGACTGCGGAATAGCACGAAGCGAAGAGCAGCAGGAACATCAAATTCCGAAGGAGTAAAAAGAAAGGACCGATATGGCAAACTTCAATTTCAATAAAGTGATTCTCGGGGGACGGCTTACCGCCGACCCCGAGCTCAAAACGACGCAAAGCGGCGTATTGGTAACGTCGTTCAGGGTGGCGGCCAACCGCAGATACCAGACCGAAGGAAACGCGCCTACAGCGGATTTTATCGACGTCGTGGCATGGCGAAACACCGCGGAATTTATAACGCGTTACTTTTCGAAAGGAAGTTCGATTTGCATTGTCGGATCTTTGCAAACTCGCACGTGGACGGATCAGAGCGGGCAGAAGCGATATGTAACCGAAGTGGTCGCGGATGAGGCGATGTTCGTTGATTCAAAATCCGACGGTGCAACGAGCGCAAATGCATCGTATTCTCCGAATCCGTATACAGGCGGAACACAAGCCAATTTTGAAGACATAGCAGACGACGAGGATCTACCATTTTAACGGAGGTGCGATATGCCGAGACCTTTGAAGGTTGGGCTGATGTACTTTCCTCTGGATACCGATTTCTTCACGAACAAAAAGATAAAAGCTCTTCGGAGGTCGCACGGATCTATTGGCATATTGACATATCTGAACCTATTGAGCCGTGTCTATCGCAACGGATATTATTACACTTTTGATGATATAGATGAACTTGCGATGGACATAGCCGAGGAGATAGCGTGTGAACAATTAAGAAAAACGGCGAACGGCGTAGCCGCGACGATAAACTATTTAGTAAAACAAGGAATCCTCGACGAAGGGTTGTTTGAACAAGGTGTAATCTCCGGCGTCGCACTCCAGGAGCAGTACGCAGAAAGCGCGCGCAAAGCTAAATGGAATACCAAAATGGAGGCGTATTGCTTGATAGGCTCCAACGTTTCTGCACAAAAAAATAACGTTTCTTCCGAAGAAACTGCCGTAACTTCTGAAGTAACCGTTGTTATTTCCGAAGAAAGTACACTAAATAAAATAAAAGAAAATAATATAAATATATTTACTACTACAACCGCGCGCGCGCAAGGAGACACAGCGAGCAACAGCGACTTATTCCCCCCTTGCAATACAGAGGTGTTCGTATATTTTCGCGATACATACTGCCTTAATAACGCAGCAGATGAGGCAATAACATTTTGCGCATACAACGCTAAACGAGGTTGGGATTGCTTGCCTGATTGGAAGCTTGCGGCGGACCTGTGGGTGGCAAGAATAAACGCCAAAAATTGTAGATATAACGGAGGCAACGCATGAAACGTATGACACACACAGAAAGAATAAAGTGCTGCACCTTGCGAGTCCGCGGATACAGCGTCAAAGCGATCGGAATCACACTCGGGCTGCCGGTGGAAACGGTGGCGGAATATCTGAACAGCCGCCCGTCGGCGAAGCTTCATGTGAAGGAGGGGGAGAAATGACGGAACACGAACGGCTCGTTGAGCTGATAATTAATGCCAAGCGTGACGATCCCGAGGACGGGAGCTTTGTGGATTATTTAGCCGACTACCTTCTCGCAAACGGAGCGTTCGCGCCGCCCGTGAAGGTGGGAGACAAGATATACGTGGCGATCTATGATTTTGTCCCGGGACAGTGGTACATAGCCGATGAAACGGTGACCGAGGTTGGTTCACGCGGATGCTTTATAAGCGGATATCGTCCGGCAAGGGACGATATAGATAGCGTTATTCCGTGGGAGAACTTCGGTGTGCAAGTAGGCGATGAGATCGTTTGTTATACCCGTGAAGAAGCGGAAACGGCGCTTGCGGAAAGGCAAGCCAACCCAACCGAGAAAGGCGGTGCGGAGTGATGGCAAGGTATATTGATGCGGACAAGCTTTATAACAAAGTTAAAGAAAAAACAAACCCCTATGGCAAACCCACTCTCCACTATGAAAGCGGCGTTAAGGTACTTGACATGATTAAGCAATCCCCCGCCGCCGATGTTGAGGAAGTGGTGCGCTGTAAGGATTGTGCAGACGTAGATGCGATCACTGACCCGACAACGGGGGAAGTTTATCTGTTTTGTACGTCAAAGGCAAAAGGTACACGTGTAGAGCCAACAGATTTTTGCAGTTACGGAGAAAGGAAAGGCGAATATGACATATGACGATGCACGTGCCGCGATGCTGCGTAAATCTTTGGTGAGATACGAACAGCACCCGATATATGAAATCGCCGCACTACGAGAGATCCCCAAGAGGTCACTAAACGCAAACGCGCGAATGACGATACGTTATGATGACGGCTCTGACACTACTATACTGTGCGAGTTGCGCGATATAAATGCGCATTGCATTGTAACCGCAATGATTGAGGAGGTGACGTTCGCGTGAGGATCTCAACGACAATAAGACGAATATGCGCTGCCGCGGGCGTGATCGCGCTCGTTTACGGTATGCTCCTGCTTATGGGAGCGGTTGAAGCGTGGTGCTTTACCGAGGCGCCGCGCGGTATTATGCTCGTCCTCGGCGGCGTCGCCGGGATGGAAATCGGAGAGGTTTTTGAATGAACATAGAGGAGGAAGGTTATGAGCAAAAATCCAACACTTGAAAAATTAAAAGAATTAATGGAGATGAACGACGGTAGCCTCGATCTCGAAGGCTGCACAAGCTTGACGTCGCTTCCCGATGGGCTCACCGTAGGCGGTTGGCTCGATCTCGAAGGCTGCACAAGCTTGACGTCGCTGCCCGATGGGCTCACCGTAGGCGGTTCGCTCTATCTCAACGGCTGCACGAGCTTGACGTCGCTGCCCGATGGGCTCACCGTAGGCGATTGGCTCTATCTCAACGGCTGCACAAGCTTGACGTCGCTTCCCGATGGGCTCACCGTAGGCGGTTCGCTCTATCTCAACGGCTGCACAAGCTTGACGTCGCTGCCCGAGGGGCTCACGGTTGGCGGTTGGCTCGATCTCGGCGGCGCAAACATAACGAATCCGACTCATTATACCCGATTGACGAACGGAATGTATGTGCCTCAAAAATATATTTACGCCGACGGAATACTGACTCACGTAAAAAGAGAAAAACAGATCGGAGAATATACATATTATGTCGGAAGAATTCCCGGCAGAGACGTAATAACCGACGGCGTGAATTATGCTCATTGCAAGAGCGTCAGAGACGGCGTAGCGGACCTTAATTTTAAGAAGGCGAAGGACAGAGGCGCGGGCCAATACAGCGGCTACACGCTCGAAAGCGAACTCACTCCGGAGGAAGCAATGACAATGTACCGCATCATCACCGGTGCTTGTCAAGCGGGAACACGACAGTTCGTTGACAGCCTCGGCGAGCTGAAGGAAAAATATACCGTTGCGGAGATTATTGAGCTGACGAAGGGGCAATATAACGCGACGGTGTTTGAGAACTATTTCAAAAACAAATAAAAAGAGTCACGATCTGTGGCGAGATCATGACTCGAGGGATGCAACGACGTAGGCCGCCTTTGCATCCCTATTGTACCACAATTCTACGAATAACACAATAGGAGATTTTCATCATGGACTTTATTTATGATCCCGTTGACGAATTTTTGGAACACGACAAAAAGCAGGGCGAGTATTTGTCGAAGCTGCCTGTCTGCGACGAATGTGATGAGCCGATCCAGGAAGATTGGTGCTACGAGATAAACGGCAAGCCCGTTTGTTCAGATTGCGTTGAACGTAATCATAGCAAAAGCACTGCTGACTACATTGAAAGAGGTTAAATAATGGCACTGTACGAAATAGCAGAAGTATACAGACGCTTTATAGAAGCGGACGAAAACGGCGAAATACCCGATGATGCGTTTGCGGACACGCTTGCGAGTATATGCCTAGAATTCGACGAAGAAGTCGACAACATTGCGTGTGCGATAAAAAACGACACCGCGGAAATAGAAGCTATCAAGGTCGAAGAGGCCGCGCTTGCCACTCGTAGACGAGTCAAAGAAGCGCGGATTGCAAGGCTGAAGGAGTATCTTTCGAGAACAATACTCGATGCAGGCCGAAGCAAAATCGAGACGCCCCGAAACAAGATTTCGT
>JAZNDW010000006.1:0-11094 GCA_045588245.1 Eubacteriales bacterium | reverse complement strand
TTACCTTTTATAGTTTTCGTTTTTGTATCCCGCTTCACTAAACATTGTTTTTATGTTGCGAGTGATGCAAGTGAGTCGCTGATTTTTTCTGCGCTCGCCACCTTGCTCGACATATCTAGATGTGCATACGTGTCTGCAGTAATGGTTATTGTGCTGTGTCCAAGCCATGCTTGGGCTACTGTTGTTATCTCTGTCGTTCTGTATGATAAGCACCGGACGAATTCCGCTTTGTTCAGAACCGACCACCGGCGATAAATCTGCGTAATAAATTTCACCTCGTTTTACTTGTTTTATCATTATCACCTCCGTTAGATGTATAAAAGGCGGTCGTTTGCTTCTTAGGGCAAACGACCGCCTTCTTGTTTATTTGTATCAATCGTTTTGCTTTAGCCGATATTTGAACCACGCCACCCCTCGGCAAAAGGAGCTGTAGCTCCCTCACGGGAACACACCCACCGGTCATGCATTTGACCTCATTGGAATCTCACCCCCCCCAGGATCTCTGCAGGGCGCCCTCATTGGTTCCGACGGCTCACGACTCTGTTCCCGCTTCAACGCTCGACCTGTGACTGGACGCAAGTATCATTAATGCCTCTGCCCGTCATGGCCTTCGTTACGGGTGCGCCGTTCCGTCTGAGTCCTGAAGGCGACGGGTTCATTTTAAAGAAAGAACCTGCGCGTTCGCTCATGTAGCTTGTCGGTTTTTCCAACGGCAGAGGGAAAGTAATGGATGTGCTGTACTATTCACTTTTTAAGGATCTCGGAGACCTACAGAAGCAGCCCCCTCACTTTTCAAGCCGAAAAAGTAAGGGGGCTACAACCAAAAAAATTAATTTTCTACTGTAATATCTTTATACACAGTCTCATTGATATCTTGGACGATGAATGTTGAACGATATTATCACCTAATCATTATAATCACCCTTGTTCACAAGCGATATATCAATGTCATACGAAATCTCTCCCATGCTGTCGATCATAAAAGGCGCCGGCATCGACATTACTACGTCTCCGGACTCCGGATTGCACAGATAGATACTGTTATCATTTCATTCTACAATATCTCCATTTACAAAAATATAATAATTTTCAACAAAATAGCCTAAAATGGTGCAAATGGCCATTTTTTGAGTGTAAATGCATTTTTTATAGATAAAACGGGACAAAATATAATTAATATTCATAATAATGTTTTCAAAAGATATTGCTTTGGATCCGGTCGTAAGCATCGATGACGACGAATTAATGAGAGGTTGCGAGCTTCATTTCAAATATTTCTCCACACGCAAGATTAAGACTTTTTTGGGGCACCGAAAAAGTGAGAAGTCGAGCTGGCGAAAAACACGATTCTTTGTATTTAGGCATAAATTATCCGTCAATATCAGTGGTCAACGTCAAAGGATTCACCGAGCTTGAGTTAAAAAATGACCATCTTATTTATATGGACTTGTATTTGTTCTTCATGAACACAACTCTATTCAGAGCCGATGCTTATTCGGACAAAAACAAATTAGAATATGTCAGCGTAAGCTTTTTGAAATATCGAACGATTTCACTTGTTATTTTATTATGAATACGATATACTGAAAACAGTTCTGACAAACGTTTTTTCAATAACGTTAATTTTTTCAATAAAGAAAGGATCGCATTATGGAAAACATGTTCAGCCCGACCTTTGAATCCCTGTATACCTATAAAGTACCGGATTGGTTCCGCGATGTAAAATTCGGCATCTGGAGTCACTGGGGACCGCAGTCTGTGCCCATGTACGGTGACTGGTATGCACGCAATATGTACATCGAAGGTTCTGATCAGTACCGCTACCATGTACGTCATTACGGGCACCCGTCCAAGTTCGGCTTCAAGGACATCTGCGCCCTGTGGAAAGCGGAAAACTTCGATCCTGAAGATCTTGATGGCGCTCTACTACCGTGCCGGCGCACGTTATTTCGTGGCACAGGCGACCCATCATGACCATTTCTTCAACTATGATTCCGATGTAAACCGCTTCAATTCCGTGAAGGTAGGCCCCGGCCGTGACATTTGTGCCGCGTGGAAAAAAGCGGCTGAAAAGTACAATATGCCGTTCGGCATTACCGAACATCTGGCGGCATCCTTCTCCTGGTGGCATCTGAACAAAGGCTGTGACAAGACCGGCCCCTATGCGGGAGTACCCTACGACGGAAACGATCCGGACTACCGCGATTTCTATCACGACAATTACGAGCACAACGGTAAGAACGCTCCGTGGCTCACCGAAAACACGAAGTTCCAGGATTACTGGCTCACCGCGGTCAATGAAATGATCGACCGTCTGGAACCCGATCTTCTCTATTCCGACAGCGAACTCCCTTTCAGCAGTGACGGACATGTTCACGGTCTGAAAGCGGTTGCGCATCTCTACAACAAATCCATTGAAAAGTACGGATTCAACAATGCGGTGTATACCCAGAAAAACCGTGACGCTCAGATCTTCAAGATCGGTGTGCTGGATATCGAAAAGAGCCAGCTCCCCGGCATTCAGGAGGCTCCGTGGGAAACCGATACCTGCATCGGCAACTGGTTCTATGATGTCCGTCAGACCTACAAGAAGCCCGGACACATCATCGAAATGCTTGTCGATATCATCTCCAAGAACGGTACCATGCTTCTCAACATCTTACAGAAACCCGACGGCACCATCGACGAATGGGAACGCTGGACTCTGGAAGAAATCGGCACATGGTTTGATGTGGCGGCAGAAGGTGTATACGCGACCAGACCGTGGCGCGTTTACGGAGAAGGAGAGTCCGAAGTCATCATCGACGGCTTCCGCGAATCCCAAGTTTCATGGGGAATTTCCGACTATCGCTTCACCTGCAAGGATAAGGACGTTTACGCATTCATGATGTGTGCGCCGAAAAACCGCCGTGCCGTTGTCAGATCCTTCACGGAAGAAGATGTCATTGAAAGCGTAACGCTTCTCGGATATGGCGAAGTTCCTTTCGTTCATAATTTCGGCGTTCTCACGGTTTCTCTGCCCGAAAATCTTCCCACGCAATATACCAACTGTCTGAAGATCACGCTCGCGTAAAGAAAACAGTAAAAAACGTACGATTCCTATTTTCAAAAAGATCCCGACCTCCCCGCGGCAAAGGGAGGTCGGGATCTTTCCTTTTTGGAAACTTCTAATAGATTCATCTATTATGTTTACTGATTAATATCAATTCTTTCGCGTCACCAAACCACAAGCGTATCCGTCCACTCGCGGTTGCGTAAATACCAATCGACCGTTTCTTCGATGCCGCGTTCAAACGGCACCTCTGCGTGCCAGCCGAGCTCACGTTCAAGCTTCGACGGATCGATCGCATAGCGCAAATCGTGGCCTTTCCTGTCAGAAACGTGGGTGATAAGCGTCTCGGGCTTACCTGTGATATGGCAGATCGTTTTCGCAACATCAAGATTACGCATCTCGTTACGTGCGCCGACGTTATAGACCTCACCGACGCGCCCTTCGTGCAAGATCGCGTCTATCGCACCGCAATGATCGCTGACATGTATCCAGTCGCGGATATTTTCGCCGCTGCCGTATATCGGCAGTGGACGATCTTCGAGCGCGTTGATTATCAAACGAGTGATCAGCTTTTCGGGATGCTGATACGGTCCGTAGTTGTTGCCGCAGCGCGAAATCGTCACGGGCAGTCCGTACGTTCTGTGATACGCGAGCGTTAAGAGGTCCGCCCCCGCTTTTGACGCGCTGTACGGTGAGCTTGCGCGAATCGGCGACGACTCCGTGAACAGCAGCTCGGGTGCGTCAAGCGGCAGGTCGCCGTAGACCTCGTCGGTTGATACCTGATGGTAACGCACGATGCCGTACTTGCGGCAAGCGTCAAGAAGCACCTCAACTCCGAGAACGTTCGTTTGCAAGAATATTTCCGGAGAGTCTATAGAGCGATCGACGTGGCTTTCAGCCGCAAAATTAACAACCGTGTCGGGCTTCTCTTCCTCAAAAAGCTTGTATACGGCGTCTCTGTCGCAGATGTCACCTTTAACAAAACGGAAATTGGGTTTTTCCATCACGGGCAAGAGCGTCGACAGATGCCCCGCATACGTCAGCTTATCAAGGCAAACGACGCGGCAGTCCCTATACTTGCCGAGCATATAAAATATGAAGTTGGAGCCGATAAATCCGGCTCCTCCTGTTACGATAACTGTCATAATTACTGCCCTATATAGTCAAGATATTCCTCAAGGCACATATCAAGCTCGTGTATACGGTATGCGTGATATCTGCCGACGTAGCGGTAATGCCACGGCTCGTATGTGATACCCGTCTTGTCCGTTTTCCCTTCGGGGAAACGGAGAATGAAGCCGAACTTCCAACAGTTTTCTTCGAGCCATGCATAAGCTTCCTCTTTGGCGAACGCTTTTTGCGCGGAGGAAAGATTATGCATATCGATGCAAAGCCCCGTCTGATGCTCGCTCGTGCCCGGGCGAGCCGAATATTTTTCCGTGATAGCTTCCGCTTCCGCCCGTGTGAGCGAAGGATCGTCGTTCATTTCACGTTCAACGTAGGAGTTGAACAGCTGATTCTGATACGTATACGAGCGGTACGCGCTCATAACCGAAACGGGGTAGCCCGTCGGTCCCTTGTCGTCGTATCCGCAGGCATAAAGCTCAATGAAAAGCGCTTCGAGCGCTTTTGCGGCGTAAAGCCGCAATTTTTGCGTGTTTCTGCCGTCTTGGCGCGTGTTGACAACGTCCTGTAGATCGTCGGGAATATCATCCTCACCGAGCTTGTTCCACGCATTGACGAGTATAAGATACTCATCTTTGTCCTCGGGATCCATGTATTTTTCGTACTCGGAAAGGTCGGACACAAATTCAACGGCGGGAACGCCGTCACCGTTTGTGCCGACGTCCGTATCTGTATCTGTATCCGTTTCGTCAGGCACTGTCGTGTCGCCGTACTCCTCTTCTTCGGAGACGGGAGGTATCTCGTCAGCGGGCTTGATCACAAACGTCGGCACCGCTTTGACGGAAGATATTGTGACCGTATGCTTTTCTTCGTCAAGTGTAACTTCAACGCCGCTCATCGTATCCGCAACGAATGACAGCGGCACATAGATATTGTCGGCGGCGGATTTTGCCTCCGATTCCATACGGTAGGAGAATGAATTGACGAGTGCGACCTCTTCTCCCTCGTTGAAAACGACTTCTTCCTCGCCACCAACGGTGATATACCGTCTTTCGTCTCCGCTTCCCGTGACCGTCATACCGACGATATCGGCAAGCTGTGAAAAATTAACGTACATCACACCGTCACGCAAGGTTTCACTACCGCTCTGCTTCCATGACGGTGCCGTTTCGACGTCAGCATTACCCGTCAGGAAATAAAACTTATAGTCCCCGCTGTCACCGCCGAAAATACCGCTGTTCGTTTTGGAAAAGGAAACGAATATTACGAGTAACGTAATAAAAAGAATGATTATAAACATCACGGCAAAAAGAATAAATCTGCCGCCGAAGATACGTGCGCGGTGCTGACGTTCCCTGCGCTCACGCTCGCGCTTTTGGCGCATTTTCGCCTCATAGCGGCGGCGCTCCGCCGCAAGCTGCGCCTGTCGGGCTCGTGCCACCTCGGCACGTTTTGCTTCCGCTGCAGCCCGACGCTGTTCTTCCTCTTTTGCCGCTTGTTCGGCAAAATATCTTTCTCTGGGCGTCATGCGGCGATTGTTGTTACTGTTATTGTTCATTACTTCTTTTCGATCAGTGTAAAATAAGGTGCTGTGGGTGAATTGATGATCTTGATCTCCGTACAGCAAATGCGTCGGCGGTCAAGTGTTGCGTAAAATTCGCGGAGCTCGCGCCCCTCAAGATCGCCCTCGTTGTGACCAGGATAAACGGCAACGGTGAGCGCACCGCCGTGTGCGAGCATCTCTATCGCGGATTTTACCGCAGGAAGCGTCGTTTCGCGCATAGTGTGCTTCATGTGGTCGCCGCCGGGCATAAATCCGAGATTGAACATTCCCGCGTCGATCGGCTCGGTTATATATTTGTCTGCATTTGAATGTGAGTCGAGTATCAGCGTCACGTTGTCGGGGCATCCCTCGGCGGAGAGCGTTTTCTTCGTCGATTCTATCGCCTCCGGGAGCACGTCAAAAGCATAGACTTTCCCCTCCTCACCGACAGCATGCGACAAAAATGCCGTGTCATGTCCGTTGCCCATCGTAAAATCGGCAACGGTGCCGCCGGTTTTGACGTGACGGAGCAAAAATTCCTTCTGCGTCACGAGCAAGTCGATCATCTCTCCGAATTTTCCGTTATTCATTGATCATTCCGCCTTTGCAAGCTCGCGTCCGCAGTTGAAAGCGGCAATATTGATATCGAGCGCCTTTTGCGGCACGCACGCTTTTACGGCTTCGAAAAGCTTGTCCTCGTCAAGTCCGAGCTCCGCCGCCGCAAGACCGATCATAACGACGTTCGACGCCTTTGCGTTTCCGACACTTTCAGCCGCGCCGAGCGCGTCGGTATAGATGACACGGGCTCCCGTTGCTTTGATCTTTTCAATGATGCTTTCCGGATACTGCATCGCGCCCGAAACGACGGGCATGGGATTGATCTGTTGCGTTGACGTTACAACAACGCCGTTCGGCGCAAGATACTGCAGGTATCTGCCTGCCTCAAGTGCTTCAAAAGAAAGGATAACGTCCGCTTCTCCGCGACAGATGATGGGTGAATGGACTTCTTTTCCGAATTTAACGTAAGTAATAACGGATCCGCCGCGCTGTGACATTCCGTGCACTTCAGAAACCTTTACTTCGTAGCCGGACGCCGTTGCCGCCGCGCCGATAATGCGCGCCGCAAGGAGCGTTCCCTGTCCGCCGACACCCGTGATAAGTATATTCTTCGTGTTTTTCATAATTTTTACGCCTCCGAGTCTACGATTGCATCAAAGCGGCACATCTGCATGCAAAGTCCGCATCCGACACAGAGTGAGGAATCAATGTGCGCCAGCTTATCCGAGAAGCTGATCGCGGGGCACGCGATCTTCATGCACGCGGTGCAGCCGCGGCACTTGTCCGCGTCGATAATAAACGGCTTTTTGCGCTTCACTGTTTTGAGCAGCGCGCACGGACGGCGGCAGATAATTACCGACGGCGTGCCGCTCGTGAGCTCCGCCTTAACGGTCGCTTCGAGCGTTTTCAGATCGTTGGGATCAACGACCTTGATGTGGTCCTCGGGCACGCCGACGGCGGCACAGAGCTTCTCTATATCAAGTGCGGGTGCGGGAGTGTTTTTGAGCGTGAGTCCCGTGCAGGGATTCTGCTGGTGTCCCGTCATACCCGTGATGTGGTTATCAAGTATGAGAACGGTGGAGTTGCCGTTGTTATAAACAATGTTGAGCAGTCCCGTAATACCCGAGTGACAGAACGTGGAGTCACCGATAACGGCAACGGTGTTCGCCTCGTCACCTCTGACCTTGTTTCTGCCATGCAGTCCCGATATCGACGCACCCATGCAAAGCGTCGAATCAACGCTTGCGAGAGGCGCAACGGCGCCGAGCGTATAGCATCCAATGTCACCGCTGACGGTGACACCGAGCTTTTTGAGCGTATAGAACACGCCTCTGTGTGGACAGCCCGGGCAAAGCACGGGCGGACGCGGAGGCATTTTTTCGTTGAGTGACTTATATTCGGGCTTGACACCGAGCACGCGCTCTGCGATCAGCTCAGAGGAAAATTCGCCCTCGATCGGCAGAATATTTTTGCCGTCGCACGCAATTTCGAGCGCCTTGACGTGATTTTCGATCACGGCATCAAGCTCCTCGATAACGACGAGCCTTTCAACGGATGCGGCAAAGTCGCGGATAAGCTTTTCGGGAAGCGGATTGACAAGTCCGAGCTTCAGGTACGAAGCGCTGTCACCGAACGCTTCCTTTGCGTATATGTACGTTGTTCCCGCAACGATAACGCCGAGCTTACTGTCAGTACCGCGCTCGATTCTGTTGAGCGGTGTCGATTCCGCGTACTCACGAAGATCGGACAGCTTGCCTTCAAGAACGGTGTGACGTCCCTTTGCGTTTGCGGGCATCATAACGTATTTTGCCGCGTTCTTTTCATAGGGCAATACGTCGCGTTTTTCGCGGTCGGACAGTGTAACCGCACTCTGCGAGTGCGCGATACGCGTGGACATACGGAGAATGAACGGAATATCGTATTTTTCGGAAAGATCATAAGCAATCTTCACAAACTGCAGACATTCCTCAGAATCGGAAGGCTCCACCATGGGAAGCTTCGCCGCCTGCGCGTAGTGGCGGCTGTCCTGCTCGTTCTGCGAGGAGTGCATACCCGGGTCATCGGCAACGCCGATGACAAAGCCTGCGTTGATTCCCGTATAGGACGAAACAAAAAGCGGGTCTGCTGCGACATTGAGTCCGACGTGCTTCATCGCCGTGAAGGCTCTGCCACCGCCGATGGCGGCGCCGAACGCGGCTTCAAAAGCCACCTTTTCGTTGGGTGCCCATTCGGCGTACATTTGCTCGTATCCTGGCGCGTATTCCGTTATTTCAGTGCTGGGAGTGCCGGGATAGCTTGAAATAAAGCGCACGCCCGCCTCATAAAGTCCTCTTGCAACGGCTTCGTTGCCAAGCATTAATTTTTTCATAATAGTTACCTGACCTATGCTAAATTGTCAATTACTTGACGAAATCAAATTCAAAATCATAAATGGAAACGGTGTCGCCGTTTTTGCATCCGTGCTGTTCAAGCAGATCGATCACACCGTATTTCGTAAGCACACGTCCGAAATAGGACAGCGACTCGCGGTCGTACGGATTGACCTGACCGAGCAGGTTAAAGAGCCATTCGCCCTCAACAATGAACGTTTCGCCTTCGCGGCGAACCGTCGTTTCAACGCCCTTGATCTCGGGAAGCACTTCTTCCTCGGGCTCGTAAACGATAACGGGCGGTAGGTCGGCAAGCATAGCGCCGACTTTATTGATAAACTCCTTTATATTCTCGCCGGTCGCCGCGGAGATATAGATGAGCTCCCAACCGTTTTCGCGCACGAACGCTTCAAAGCGGTCAACGTCAACGAGCTCTCTGTCAAGCGCGTCGCACTTGTTTGCCGCGATGATCTGCGGACGCTCTGCAAGCTCGGGGGAGTAGCGGCGAAGTTCCTCGTTGATCGTTTTGATATCGTCAACGGGATCGCGTCCCTCAACGGACGCAACGTCGACGACGTGAACGAGCATACGGCAGCGGTCGATGTGGCGCAAGAACTCGTGTCCGAGTCCAGCACCGTCAGCGGCGCCCTCAATAAGTCCGGGAATGTCTGCGGCTACAAAGCCGCCCTCTCCGTACGAAACGACGCCGAGATTCGGCGACAGCGTCGTGAAGTGATATTCCGCGATCTTCGGTCTTGCCGCCGATATCTGCGACAGTATCGACGATTTGCCGACGCTCGGCATACCGATAAGTCCCACGTCCGCGATCATTTTCAGTTCAAGGATTACGTCGCGTTCCTCGCCTTTTGTACCGCTTTTGGCAAAACGGGGGATCTGACGCGTAGGAGTTGCAAAGTGGCGGTTTCCCCAGCCGCCTCTGCCGCCTTTGCAAAGTGTGTAGGGCTCGCCGTCGGACATATCATGAATGACGGCACCCGTCGTCGCACTGCGGATGACGGTTCCTATCGGAACCATGATTATTAAGTCGTCAGCGGTCTTGCCGTGCATTTTGCCGGGCTTGCCCGCCTCGCCGTTTTCGGCGATGAATTTCTTTCTGTATCGGAAAGCGAGAAGTGTGTTCGTGCCCTCGTCAACCTTGAAAACGATGTTGCCGCCTCTGCCGCCGTCACCGCCGTCGGGACCGCCTTTGGAGACAAATTTTTCGCGATGAAACGAGACACAGCCATTACCGCCGTCGCCCGCTTTCACGTGGATAGTTACATTATCTATAAACATACCGTTTTTACCTCACTCGGGATGTGCCAACACACCCCTATTATATTCTAAATTACAGTATAACACAAAAACGGCATAATGAAAAGGACTTTTTTTATAATGCGGTGCACCGTGAACGGCGCGCCGCAGAATGTGGACTCGCAAAGCAATGATCTCGGAGCATTTTTGATAAGGGGTTATAATTTTTCGGATAAAAAATCAGTTTTCCTCAGCCGCGAAAGGCACCGGCACACGTTTGCGACACTAAAACTCTCCCATAAAACAAAAAAGCTCCCGATTGGGAGCTTTTATTGTTTTTTATAGCTTAGTGCTTCTTGGAAACAACGTAGCCTGCAGAGAGAGCTGCTACTACGCAAAGAGCAACTGTAGCAAAACCGGTCTGAGGAGCGTCGCCTTCGCCAGCGCCTTCGCCAGCGCCTTCGCCTTCACCGGCGCCTTCGCCTTCACCAGCACCTTCGCCTTCGCCGCCTGCGGGAGCGTCAGCTTCTACGAGTGCCCATGCGAGGTAATCAACGTTGATTGCCTTGTATGTGCTGTTGTCGAAACCTTCAACGTTTACAAGAGAGATGGTGTTAACACCTGCATCAAGGTGAACTTCTTCTGTGGTAACAGCGTATGTGTTCCAATCGGCAAGCTGCTCGATGTTGAGGTGGATTCTTTCGCCATCGTTAACGATCATATCAGCACATCTGGTCTGACCGTCTTTAGCCTTGCTGTCATAGCGGAGGCTGATTTCATAAGTACCTGCTGTTTCAACTTCAACAGTGAACTTAATGTAAGCGTCAGCGGAAGTTTCGGGAGAAACGGGGCCGAGGCCGAGGCATCCCTTTGCGGGATCATCTTCGTTGCCCTTGAACTGAGCATCCATGTTGCCAAGTCCTGCATAGTCAGCATCAACGGCATAGATCTTGCCTTCGTCTGCTGCGAATACAGAAACGGACATAACTGCGATCATCATAACAGCGATCGCGATTGCGAGAATTTTTTTCATAATTCTTCTCCTTTGTGATTTTTTTATTTTCAAGGCTCACTCGCCTTTACTCATCAAATTTAATTATCTGCGGCGAATTACCGCTGTGCCGAGAACGGACGTGATCGTTACGATAGCTGCTGCCATGCCGACGGAGGAGCCGCAACCGCCCTTATCGGAG
>JAZNDW010000005.1:0-15997 GCA_045588245.1 Eubacteriales bacterium | reverse complement strand
CGGAAAGAATCGGGTTTATGAGCTGATCAAGACTGGTGAAATACCATCTATCGTATTTCAAAATTCATACATTGTAGCAAAGATAGACATTATCGAATATCTTGCCGATCATGCTAATGATAAAAACGGAAGATACTTTGCGCTCGCGGACAAACAAGAAGATGAGGCAGAGCGATGAACCGGCGAGGAATAGTCAGAACTAATTTCATTCAAGCTCATATGTGTGCGTTACGCCGTTAATGGTTTTCGACGTACGAATACCGTTTGCATTGTAGGTGTATGTGTTGCTGCCAAGCGATTTAAGCTGTCGTCCCTTTTCCCAAGTCAGCGTGTAGCCGAAATAAGAGAGCGGGTTACCCTGTGCATCGTAGGTGATCGTAGCGGAACCGTACTTTGTCAGCTTGTCGCGCCAAGCGCTGTCACCGTAGGTGTAAGTCACACCGTTCTTGCTTACGATGTTGCCGTAGTTGTCGTACGTCATCGTATTGACAACCGTACCGTCGTGTTTTTCCGTAAGAAGCTGTCCGAGCGCGTCGTAAGTATACTCGGTTGTGCCGTCGATGCTGTCGGTCACCTTCGTGATGCGTTCTTCCGCGTCGTATTCATACGAAATGGTACGACCGTCCGAAAGCGTGATCCGGCTCACAAGCTGCGTCATCGCGGAAGATTTCAGCTTTTCGTTTGCCTTGTGTTCCTCGGCGACCTCGCCTGCATAATAGCTGAACTGTCGAGACACAAATCCCGTACCAAGCTGAAGCTCATCAAATATCTTGCGTCCGAAATTGTCGGCCTTGGAATGGGAGGTGATTGTTTTGCCGTCCGCATAGAACTTGACAACCGTGTTATCGTCGGTGTTGTCGTAGTATACGACAAATTCATCTCCGCTCGCCGGGATGATGCGCTTTCGCTTCAGTTCACCGTCACTGTCGTAAACGTAAATAACCGAATTTACAAGCGTTTTTGCCGTGACAAACTCATTACTGTCAAGTGTAACGTCACATTCGGAAGATCGAACGATTCTGCCTTCCTCGTATACATAATTATACTCTTTTTTGTTTTTGATGTCAATAGAACGGACGATATTGCCCTGACCGTCGTATACGTAGAAAAACTCCGCACCTCAATTGAAGTGCGGAGAAAGATCATTTTTTTCTTATTCTATCGTCAAGCATTTCTATGGTACCAAATATCAAAAGTAAAACAGTCAATACTATTGTACTATATGTGGCAATGTATTGCAAGACAAAGACCGAAAGTGTATATTTGCAGACTGCCAATAATAAATAAACTAACGACACCAGTATGCTTAGCAACAGTATACACCCGATTACCAGATTGCTGTAAAATATGGTGGGGTTGAGGCGGTTTTTTAAATCCAAATAAAAATATTTTTTTATAAAAGAAGCTTTGTTTATCTTATAGTGTTTTTCGACATTTACCTTTGGCGTTTTATAGCGTATATTATACGATATTGTAAGCTTTAAAAACCACGGTATGACTGGAAATAAAATCATAATAAGATAAGCAGTGGACTGTTCCATTAAACACCTCTAAAACAAGAATTTATACGCCTAACGCTGCCTTAATTCTGGGGGTTGCGCTAATCAGCGTATTGGGAATGCAGTAAGACTTGATAAATTTCCAAAGCAGTTTTTTGCTATTTTTGAAGACGTATTTGGCCGCCTTCATAAGATTTTTGCCAAAGCCGGATTTGAAAATGCTCGCCTTAACTTTCTTTCCGAAATTTTTCATAAGATAATTGATGTGTTTGTTAGCTCCTTTGGGAAGCGTGCCTGCAAGAATTCCAGAGAGGATACCGCATATTACCGCAATGATTAAATCTTCAAGGGTGGGTTTTGAAGCACCGATAAATAGTGAAACCAAGCCGCTTGCAATTCCTGCAACAATCTGCCAAATCAGCGCAGCTCCGGTTGCGGCAATTAAACCATTAACTGCTCCATTAAGGAAATTTAGAAGGGCTTTCCATACATTAACCTTAACCTTAGTAATCGCGCAATCAATAACATAGAAAACTACGTTAAGTATTCCACCAATTGCTGCACCAATGACATATTGAATCCACATTCCGTTCGGATCATCATTATCAACCGGATCATTTTCACAATATGCAAACTCATTCAGCTTGTTTGCTGTTTCTCCATTGATTAAGCAATCAACAGCATCACAGTTGATGAATCTTCCAACACTTGCGTCATAATATCTACTTTGGAGATAATACAACCCAATCTCGGCCGAGCTCTGTCAAGTATCCCGGCGGGGTTATCCCCCTCCGGAATACTGTTTTTCGGAGTGTACTTGCCGAAAAAGAAGAACGGTGTTGTTATGTACCAGCAAGCATCGCGTTTGGTCACCCAAACACAGACTTGTCAGGAATATTCCTGAAACCTTTTTGTTCAAATAACGCAACAACTAGAATGCGAACTGAAAGCTATCAATAATCGAATCACATACTTTCACTTCCGTACTTTTTCGTTCGCTTTGATATGTGGCAAACACTATTTTAGGGTGTTTAGCAACAACCCATAACTTTATAAACCAACCATCGGATGTTGTGCCTGTTCCGTACAAAATTGTTTTGCCATCTCTATTAAAAAGTACTAAAGGAGTATGCAGATTTATATTGTTTTTATCAATGAATCTTTTGGCCAATATGCTTATCTGCTCATCCAAAGATTCTTCCGTATTTAAAACGCTAAAAAAAGATATTGTTATCGCACCATTACCACTTGGATTATACAGAAGAAGATTGTCTGTATCCTCTTCAGCACACCAGTTGTTAGGTAACATATAATTTAAATATTCATTATGATTACGTATCATTTATTTCACCTCTAATCATACAACTTAAGCACACCCGTCCATGTTCCACCAAACTGTTGACTTGCAGCTGATGTATATCTATTGAGCTGACTCATTCCTCGCGCAATAGCTTGTGGATTGTTGGGTTTTAATTCATATATAATACGATTGTTAAAATCTATTCCATCAACCCTACAGCCAGGTGCAATTGTTTGCTCTTTTAAAACTCCAGGTCCATAATCCATCTGTTTGTGCATTGCTTGGCCTTTTTGAACCGCTGCTTTTACTTTTGGATTTTGTGTACCTTTCCCTGTCGGAGTGCTTGTCGGCGTTTGTGCTTTAGACATTGTATATCCATCATATCCGCCCGTTAGTCCACCGAAAGCCGTTGCTGCTACTGTGCCCCAGTTCCCTTGGTCATTGAATTCTTGCACGGAGTTTGAAGTGGAAGCAGCAGACAAGACAGCCATACCATAAACCGTTGCCGACCCTATAAATGCTCCGGCGGCAACTGTCGATGCGGTCGTAGCGGCTGCAACACCACTGCCAACCATACACACTGCTGTTGCTGCGGCGGCAAAACCTCCACAAGTAACTACAGTAGCAACTGCGGCTACGGCCACAACTGCTGCACCAAGCGCCCAATGCCACCACGCTTCTCCAGTAGGATCAATTCGATTAACAGGATTGTTGCCACAGTAAGCAAACAAATTCATTCCTGTTAAATCACTACCTGTTGAGAGCTGATTATCTGCATTAATCCACCGACCGATCTCAGGGTCGTAATAACGGCTGGATACATAGTAGAAGCCCGTCTCGGAGTCGTACACATATCCACGATAGCGGAAGGGGTTGATGGTTGCAATCTCTACACCATTGGTAAGGTCGGTGTAGGTTACAGCATTGGTGACAGCACCCCACGCATCGTAAGAGTATCTCGCTACGGTCTGAGCATCTTTATCAACGATAGCAATGATGTCGCCCTGAAGATTCTTCAGAAAATAGAAGGGCATATTATTGTAGAGAATACCGCAGACAGAATCTTCATTGTCATAAAGCGGAACAAGCGTGTTATTGCCCCAAACTTCACGAAGAATCTTCGTGCCATCAAGCTCATATGTGTGCTTAACACCGTTCACCGTCTTGCTCGTTCTGATACCGTTTGCATTGTAGGTGTATGTGTTGTTGCCAAATTTCTTGAGCTGTCGTCCCTTTTCCCAAGTCAGCGTGTAGCCGAAATAAGAGAGCGGGTTACCCTGTGCATCGTAGGTGATCGTAGCGGAACCGTACTTTGTCAGCTTGTCGCGCCAAACGCTGTCGCCGTATGTGTATGTTACGCCGTTCTTGCTTACGATATTGCCGTAGTTGTCGTACGTCATCGTATTGACAACCGTACCGTCGTGTTTTTCCGTAAGAAGCTGTCCGAGCGCGTCGTAAGTATACTCGGTCACACCGTCAACGTTGTCGGTCACCTTCGTGATGCGTTCTTCCGCGTCGTATTCATACGAAATGGTGCGACCGTCCGAAAGCACGATCCGGCTCACAAGCTGCGTCGTCGCCGACGATTTCAGCTTTTCGTTCGCCTTGTGTTCCTCGGTGAACTCACCTGCATAATAGCTGAACTGTCGAGATACAAATCCGGTTCCGAGCTGAAGCTCGTCAAATATCTTGCGACCGAAGGAGTCGGTCTTGCTATGGGAGGTGATTGTTTTGCCACCCGCACAGAACTTGACAACCGTGTTATCGTCGGTGTTGTCGTAGTATACGACAAACTCATCTCCATTCGCCGGAATGATGCGCTTTTGCTTCAGTTCACCGTCACTGTTGTAAACGTAAATAAGCGAATTTACAAGCGTTTTTGCCGTTACAAACTCATTCGCATCAAGTGTAACGTCACATTCGGAAGATCGAACGATTCTGCCTTCCTCGTATACATAATTATACTCTTTATTGTTTTTGATGTCAATAGAACGGACGATATTGCCCTGACCGTCGTATACGTATTTGTAGTGAGCGACGAGCGTGTTTGCCGAGTTATACCATTTTTCCGTCACAAGCTGACCGATCGAGTTGTACGTCGCCTTCATCTTGTCGCCGTTGGCGTATGTGATCTCTTTCAACCTGCCGTTACCGTTCTTGTACGTGTAAGCCACAAGATTTTCAGTTTTTCCGTTGATGCCGATCGACTCAAGATTGTGGTATGCATTGTAGTTAAGCGCATATTTCATTCCGTCACCGCGTGTGATCGACGCCATATTGTCAAACGTGTCATACGCATAGGAAACGTGGGCAAGCTCCGCACCACTCGAATTCTTACTCGTTACCTTCGTCGTTCTGCCTGCTGCATCATATTCATACGCAGTCTTATTACCGCAACGGTCCGTGATCTCTTCGTGTCGTGAGGTTTCTGCGTCAACAGTGTAGGTAGTCTCCTCACCTCTCGCATCGGTTTCGCGAATAAGATCGTTGCCGTTAGAAGAATATCCGAACGAGCGGTAGATCGTGCCAAACTCACCGTCAGTAAAGGTGGTCTCGGTAAGAGTATTGCCGTAAGCATCGATAGCTTCTTCGAATTCAGGCGAGTCGATGGTTTCCGTCGAATCTGTATCATCAATGACGTCCTCGTCAACATTACCGGTGAAATCACTTGCCGAAAGACCCGTTTCAATGCTGTCACGTACAAGCTGGATATCGTCGAAGTATACCGTTCCGTAGTTGTAATCATAATCACAGCATACACGAATGTGTTCTATCGACTTGTACTCATTTTTTGTAAACTGAATCGATGCAAGCTGCCACTCGTCTGTGCAGGGAGAAAACTCGGCATAATGTCCGGTTTCATATTCAGAACTTCCGCTGTATTTGATGTCTGCACGCAGTCTGAACGTCGGAAGATTGGCATTTTCTCTTTCATGATTGGGTATACCATATCCTTTTGCCCATCCGGAAAGCGTAAATGTTTCTCTCGTGCCGGCACCTGTTTTGACATAAACATCCTGACACACCACGTTTTTTGATTCGAGATATCCCGGCATAGTAAGTGAATGGCCCATGTTGAAGTAGAACGCATCCGAACATGCTGCACGGCTTCCGGACCATCTATCCATACCGCGCTCAAAGTTGCCGTTTTCAAGCATATTGTATGCGTTAGCATAAGGATTGTTTTCAAGCTGAGGCGCTGTGAAGCAAACACCGCCCGTGCCAGTAACAAGCAAATGCACATTAACGACCTGTTCTGTCGCAAGATCAAAAGGTGCAATAAGACGCACATAATCGGAATCAATCGCAGAAATACGTTCACTCTCTGCAAGTGTATTTCCCGAAGCATCGGTTACGCGTATATATGCTCCTGTATTTTCCGATCCTGTAAAAGCTGTGAATACACGGCAATACGCAGAAAACGTATACGGACCTGCGGGAAGCGTAATGGTAGTCTGATATATACCGTTGTCTACACATGATGAATCACCCGATTCCATACGAAGAACATTGGCTCCGAATTTTTGGTATGAACTCATGCCACAAAGGTCCGAACTAAAGCTACTGTTTCCGGACATACCTGTCCAAAGCGTAAGATCCCTGAAATTATGTCCCGCAAGCAAGTTGTTAATATTGCTAACAACACCGGCACCGCCGTCTCTCGCATAAGGATTGATGCCGCTTGCGCCACTGTCAGAAGCTACATTGCCCGTATCCTCTGTATATACGTATTCGCTTATCACATTGCCATCATCATCAAATGTATATACAGTCTTGATAATGTTATCTTCAGTCTCGCCTTCTGTCGTGTCCGCCTTTTCTGTTGTCTTCACAATAGTTCTGCGTGATGCAGCAGAATAAGAGTATTCAGAGGATGCACCTTCTGTAAAAGATCCGTTCACACATCCATATTCTTTTACGGAAACAACTTTGTTGCCATTGAATTCATAACACACTTTATATGTAATGTGTAGTGTAATTATCATATTTTTCTTGGTTCATTTTATAATAAGCAAAATTACCGGTTTGGTTTATAGAAAAGTATCAAAAAAGAGAAAAGAGTATTTGAGAGAACTCTTGTGGGAAAACATAATTCCTAATATGTTGGATATTGGGGAGAGAGAAAGAGCGTTTATAAATCAGATAAACACATGTAATGAGGTTGATAAAAAACAATGGGCAATTAGTCTGGCGACAATTACAAATCTGTATCAAGAATTAATGAACAAAATTATTAACGAGGGAGTTTTTGAAACTGTAGAAGGAAATAAGAATCTCAACAAGCATTATAAACAGTATATAGAAAGTATTAAGTTGCCTTTGGTATTTGTCATATTTGCTGAAAAAGAAATGTTACTAGATGAAGTATGTAAGGAGTTAGAAAAATTATCGTTACTGGATTCTTCATACAAAATTGTAAATTGTGAATATAAAAAAATTCGCAAAAGCTTTAATAATAAAATAATTAACACTTTGAAAAGCAATAGAAGCCACAAACAATTGGAGTTTTTATTCAAATATGATCAACACAACATCCAAAATACTAGATCTGATGTTTTGAGAATAAAATGATGCAAATATTATGCAATAAATAAAGAAGCGAGTCAAACTGACTCGCTTCTTTATTTTGTATATTATTTTTGTTAAATACTAATTTTGAATTGGACAATCAGAAGCTATTTAAGATCAGTATTGTACTATTTCGATTGATTTGTAAAGGATAACGGTATGGCAACGTGGCAATAAAAATACCCGTCTTGTTCGTAAAACTCAATCATGCCATCGCAACCGGATACAGCGTTCCTCATGCTTTTGATACCTAACCCGTGCGCTGCAGAGTCTTTCTTTGTTGTATGTAATTCCGGATTGTTCAAAAGAGCGTTGTTAGACGGGTTCTTGCACGTAATGTTCTGATAATTGCCAACAACAGAAAAAGCTAATTCAATCAATTTTATATCATGATTTTGTGTTTCTTCTATTGCATTATCAAGCATATTTCCAAGTAATGAAATAATGGTTGTTTTCTCTATATGTTCAAGATTATTGATTACTCCAGATATTATAAATTTTACGTCGGGATTCGCGGAAATCTTTGAGTAGATGATGCTGTCAATAGTATTATTGCCTGTATAAACAATGTTTTGTGTTTCGGAGATGGATTTTTCAATTTTATTGAGGTGTTCTTCTGCTTCCGCATAATTGCCTTGACTAAACATTGTTTTTGCATAAGCGAGTTGTTCTTTAAGATCATGTTTCATTACTCTAATAGTATTGTATATTTTCACTGTTTCTTCATATCTTTTTTCTTCTTCTTGACTAACTCTAAGTATTATCTGAATATCGTTTTTTTCTTTTTCGGTTTTTGAATACTTAGAAAAGAACAATAGTGTAAGAACAGTCGTAGCAACAAGGCTTATAACTGTAACTATTATCAGATGGTAATATCGTTCAACATTCATTGTCCAAGATATCAGCGAGACTGTGTATAAAGATATTACCGTCGCTAAAGGAGAAATTAAATAAAGGATTATATCGATTGGCTTAAACAGTCCATCTGGTCTGAAGAATTTTAATAAAAAAGTTGTGATAAAAGTAAGTATAACTTTGCTCAAAAAGAGCATTAAGAAACGTTCAATTGTCAATCCGGATGCTAACTCATCAACATTAGTGTTAAAGGCAATACTAATCGAAAGAATTAATAGTGTGCTTGATAGCATTAATACTAACTCAAATATTATTGGCCCCATCATTGCAGTTAAAAATGAACGCTGTTTAACAGTAAATGAGAAAGCAAATAATATAGCAGTAATCAGTATGGTATGTAGCAATGAGAAATCACTGATAAATAAAAATACTGTAGATATAATAAAACATAATAATATCGCCGGTGTGGTGAATCGATTTTCCCTGTAATTACCTTTGTTGAATTTTAAAACAAATACTACTCCTATAATAGAATCATACAAGTTTGCTACTAATTCCAATAGTAATTCCATATTACATTCCTCGCATATATTTCAGATATGTTGTCTTTACGGCGTTTCGGTATTTATCAGAGGTAATATAATATTTATATCCTCCGACCATCTCAATTGTTGCATTGCTTATATTAATTATGTGCGCCATATTAATAAATGAATTTATCGAAGCTTTTACAAAATCACAACCATTCAAAAGTGATTCGAATTCTGATATTGTTCCTCTGTATCTGAATTTATCATCCTTACAATAGATGTTAATATAGTTTGATCGCTTATCTTTTTCGGCATATATAATGTTAGCAATTCTTACAGGAATAATATCGTTATGTTTTTTGATGGTTAGATAACGATATTTTGAGTATAGCTCCTTATATACAGAATCCAATGCTTCAGTGATTTCATCGTACAATCGGTCTTTTCTGATGAATCTAAAAGGTTGGTATCTTAATGAATAAAACACATTGTTTTCAAAGCTGGAAATAAAAATGATTTTTATTTGATATCCATTATCAGAAATGAATTTTGCTATGTCAAATCCACCCACTTCGGGCATAGATATATCAAGAAAAAGCACATCAATGTCATGGCTCCTTATGTAGGGAATAAGCTCTTTTGATTTATGAATATATTCAACCCCAAGACTATCATCATAGTATGTAGAAGACACTATATATTCCTTTATATAATCTGCGAGTTTATTTCCTAAAATCTGATTGTCATCACATATAACTATACGCATATAAACCTTGTTTTTTATTAATGTTTTTTATTTATTGTAATATATTTTTCTTTTGTTTGCAAGTATAAATAAGAGTT
This sequence comes from Eubacteriales bacterium, assembly GCA_045588245.1. Classification (GTDB taxonomy): domain Bacteria; phylum Bacillota; class Clostridia; order Oscillospirales; family CAG-272; genus DTU064. The sequence goes on along the minus strand of JAZNDW010000005.1, from coordinate 6,401 downwards.
GTGCTTAAAACAACCACTGTTACTGATGAAGCTGTATAAATGGTGGTAGTATATTGTATGAACAAAGGTGGTGATGTTTGGAATATGTTTAGCGAAAGATTAAAACTCCTACGTGAAGCAAAGAATGTAACACAAGTACAATTAAGCACATATCTCGGGGTTTCACAGGAAGCTGTGAGTAAATATGAATGTTCTGATACATTTCCCGGCATAGATATAATTATTGGTATCGCTAAATACTTTAATGTAAGCATTGATTATCTTTTAGGAGTGGACAACATAAAAAAGAGAATATCACTCTCGGATCTAAATGAATATGAAGTGACACTTATAAGTTATTATAGGGAACTGGATAAAATCGATCAGGAATTGGCGATAAAAATGATATCGACTGTTGTCGAACATAAGAACAAATAAAAATAAATCCCAAAGATAAATGCACTGTCAAAAGGCAGTGCATTTTTTGTTTTACTTTTTTATCATTTTCTTAAGTATCTTTGGTTCTTTAGACTGATAGGTGAACCACTGTGATGCTGCGCCGGCAGCTTTTTGGGCATTGGCAAGTGCCATTTTTGCAATAAGTTTAGAGATTGTTTTCATTTGTTTTTTCCCTTTCGTTATTTTTTTGTTTTATATGTCCGATTAAAACAAATGCAAGTATTAAAGTTAAAGTGCTTATAATCATCTTTGATTTAACTGAATATAATTCAAATAGCAAAAATGATAATATAGCAAATCCCGCAAACAAGATTATTGATAGGATTTTATGTTTGGGACGGTCTTCTTTATCTATTGGTTTATGTTCATTTTCGATTGGAGATAAAACCGATAAGATTATGAATCCAATAATGGCGACTAAAACAAATGATAACTCTGAAATTGGCACATTGTACGCTATTAATGCTGAAGCAGTAAATGCAGTTAATGTTGTTATATTACATTTCAAATATGAATCTGCGTGATACCCCCCGCTCCGAGAACGTACTAAACAAAAAACTATGATAAATATGAGTGAATCTACTATTGAAAAGAATATGATACCAACAATAGAAATCAGCAAGATTCCTATGAGAGATGAAATCATCAATTCTAAACCATATTGATATACTTCTCTGTATTCTTCAGATATGATGTTTTTACTTATCCATCGCGCTGAAACGCTTGATGCAATTTGCTGTATCATATTCTACCTAAACCATCCTTTCGAAAATATTGTATTACATACAAATAAAATAAATGAAAGATGGTGCGAGATGCCTAATTTTTGGTGCGAAAAAGAAAAAATGGTGGTTTATTAGGCGAAATACAACCAAAAAGAATTATTCTATATGAATAAGAGTTGTATTGATGGCTGTGATATTGAGGGGGATGATGTTCACACCAGAAAAAAGGTATTTTGCACCATATTTAGAATATCGTAATTATAGGATTTATTATATACGTAACAGATCAAATCAATTACGTATTGGTTTTTGTCCGATGTTCAAAAAAATCTTTATGGATGATATATTTTAAACGTTATTAATAATAGCTGATGTTATTTAAGGCATAGTTATTGATTTTGTATGGAATTTTATCAAAGTTTATTATCTTGAAATGCCAATTCGTTTGATGTATATGAGTTAGTGTACATAACTCTTTGCATATTTAATTAGAACCCAAAGAATGTTAGTCAGATTTGTAGGTCGACATGCAATGGTCACATTCTTAAAGTAATAATCTATTGTGGTTCTAAAAACTATCTTACACAAAACAATTTCAATATATGAAAGCGATAATGTCTTCAAATAAACGAGAGGAGGGCTGCGAGGAAAGGTTACTGCTATTTACACCCAATATAAAAAAGCGGATATTCCCTATATATGAATGAAGGTCTATGGTTTGTTATATAAATCATTCTACCATTTGATATGGGATGTCTTCTTGTTAGAAACAATTAACCACAAATTAATTACAAAACCGTCGCCTATTGTAAATACTTATACTGATACTTTAGCGGCAGAATGGAGATTATTATGAAAAAAACAAAAAAACTATTATTGATCGTACTGTGCATATCTCTTGTATCATCTGTGATTGCATTACATACGTATGCTTATCAATTAGGTGCTGGACAATCTGGCACGTCGCAAGGAATTGATTTCGTTGTTTATTGTTATCGTCATGCTCCGAATACCGATGACATATCATGTGAAGCAATCTCAGACACTACAGTCCCAAAAATAGAAGCGAGAGTATATTATTTGGAATACAGCAAACCGTCGGGGGCGATTAACAAAGGAAGTCTTGTTTACAAATCTAACGCCAAGGGATCTGGTGATTCAACTATCAGCGGAACCACTAATCCAACTCATGTAAAAGGATGGATGAGAGCGACGATAAGTACTAATGTGAAATTTTCCATGGTTAAAGATTATACTTTTTCGAATCACAGCGCGGTATCATTCCTTTGCAAATTGTGCGATACTGATGTCGATGGAAACTGACATCAAATTTAGTTGATTGAAATAGTCTGGCACAATATTGATTATGTGTGCCAGACTATTTTGTGAATATGCTAAAAGGAACGGTGATAAGGAATGAAAAAATCAGGTTTAATGAGCTTATTTATGCTTGTGGCAGTGCTTTTAACCTCCTGCGGCGGATTCATCGACGATTACGGAACGCCAACGACGGAGTCGGAGGAATCATCTTTTCCTCGCTTTGAGGACACGGTAATATATAAAAATGAAAACAGCTTTACCTACGAGAACAGCGACAACGTCATATCTTCAACGCTTTCCGAGCGAAGCTGGGGGCATATAGTAAACACATATCAGGACGAGGACTTGATCCTTATGCAGTTTGGCACTGCTCCGTATAAATATAACGAAAAGACGGGGGAGCTAACCTCTGTCTGTGTTGATCCGCTTTGCAAAGCAAACGAAGAAAGGTGCCCTTTTAACGAAATGACATCTCTTTGCCGATACCATAACGGAATGTATTTTTATGAGGTTATAACGGGGCTTACTCAAGTCAGCTATGATCCTGAAACAAATACTGTCCGTGAAATGTGGAAGGGGCAGGAAGGCTATGGTATACTCATTCAGGTTTTTGACGGCGATTGGTGCTATTACTATACTATAGAAGAAAATGATGTTGGTTCTGACTCGTCCGAATGGACTGTAGCTTTCAGTCGACAAAATATATACAATGGAAAAATAGAGGTTATAGAGGAAACCGAGGGGTTTAATTACAGTCTGATTCTTGTTACAGACGAGCGCTACTATTTTGAAGATCTCCGAAACGGCGGGATTTTCTATACGCCTGTTGACGATATTAAAAATCGCACTTATATAGTAAATAATGTTACAAGTAACTATATTTTTGACAAGAACTGTATGTATTTCATTGAAAGCTTTGACGATGCTACGAGAACGCTTTCAAGCGTCGGTTATGACGGCGAGGATTACATAAACTATGAAACTCCCGATGTGTACGGAATTGAAACAGTTTCCGTAACGAACAAATACATCTACTATATGAATGATGATCCTACCTACGTAAAAATAGACGGAGAAACAGAACGGAGAAACTCTCCCGAAATATGGCGAATAGACAAGGCTACGGGCGAAAAGGAGCTTGCCTTGATGCTTTCCGGCGACTTACAGTACGTAAGTATAGAACAGTTTGTCGTCAAGGGACGCTATCTTTACGCTGCCTTTAATATGGTTACGGATGAGGTTTACTACGGCGTTAGTACAAGAGGTGTTTTGCGAATCGACATAGAAACGGGAGCTTGGTATTACATTTCCCCCGAAAAAGTAAGCTGATATGAAGTCCTTTTTCAAGATCACCGCTTACGAAATAAGAAAAACAGTAACGTCACGGGCGTTTATTATCCTTTTGCCAATTTTGCTTCTTTTGAATGTCGTAACGGCGTATTACAGCGTGGCTCCTTTTCTCAAATACGGTCTTTCTCCGGATGTTATAGGTGACTTTTTTGAACTATATAAAAGCGACCGTGCTTACGTTGAAAAGCTCTATACAGAACGTCAACAGCAAAGAGCAGAAATGGACGCCCTTGCCAACGAAGCGTGGGCAAACGGAGACAAGAATTTCATTCCCGAGCCGCTGCCTGACTTCTTTGTTGACGGCGAGCATACCGACGACGAGCTGTATTATGAGCTTTACGGAAGAATAGCAGAAATTGAAAGCTATAGGACGGATATAGACGAGGTTATAGAAACGGCGAAGCAAAACCTTCGATTGTTTGAGGACGAGGGAATCGGCGAAAGCTCCTACGCTTACCGATATCAGCTTTCCGTTATAGATGTCTATACGGATATCCGCGACAGCGCCGAGCTGCGCCTTGAATATACAAGAGGCTGGGACAGACTCTTTTTGTACGAAGCAGACGTTATATATGTCCTGTTTGCCGTTTTGATCATATCGGCAGGTGTTTTTACGTCGGAGCGCGCGACAGGGATGGGGAGGCTTATACATACGGCCCCCAAAGGGCGAAGTGTTACCTATGGAGCAAAGCTATTATCGACTGTCGCTGTCACGTTTGTCACGGTCCTTCTTTTTATAGCATCCTCTTTTGCCGTTTTCGGAGCCATATACGGTTACAGCTCACCCCAAAACGCTCTGCAAGTGTTCGATGAATGGAGATATTCTCCATATAAGTTGACTGTCGGAGAGTATTTTATCATCGTAATCCTTGTCAAAGCATTTGCGTCGACGGTGTTTGCGGTTGTCGTATCAGCGCTCGGCACGGTGCTGAAATCAAGCGTTTCCGTCTATGCGTCGGGATCCGCCTTTGTCGGACTTAACTATGTATTCCATTTCGCCGAATCGGTTACAAATGCGAGGGCGCTGCAGTATGTCAACATATTCGATGTTTCTCTTGTGCACCCCCTCGTTTATAGGTTATCGTCGGCAAACATTTTCGGAAATCCCGTTTCATATACGGATATTTGTGCCGTTCTTTATATCGCTGTTTTTATCATTGCTGTCGGCTTTGTGCTTTACCGTTCAAAGGCGGGATACTCTATAGGGCAATATAAAAGCATTGATTTTAAGCAAATAATAAAAACGCCGATACGTAAACGCAAATGCAGAACCTACAGCAGCAGGCTCGTCACGTATGAGACGCATAAAACTCTGATTTCAGGAAAAATGCTTTTCCTTTTGGCAGCGCTTATGCTTTTGAAAATCATAACGTCTGCAGTAGCTGTTGATAACTCGGCTGATTTCGGAGACGCTGTCTGGCGGGAGTATTCGACACATCTTAAAGGTGAGCTGACGGAGGAAAAGCGGGAATATATAGATGCAGAACGCCAAAAAATAACCGAAAGCCTCAATATCCGAGATGAAATGCGAACTCTTTATAGAGATGGCAAGCTGACGGAGTCGGAATATAACGATTATTTGAGGGAATATAATTACGCTTATGGACGGAACGAGCTGTTTTCAAGGGTTGAAGCTCACGCCGAATACATAGATTCATTAGATGGCGAGGCTTGGTTTTTATACGATACGGGTTGGAAAACGCTTTTTTGCAGCGGCTTCGACGTAACGCTTTATGCCGCTATTCTGATCTCATTTGCAGGAATCTTTGCCAAAGAGTATGACAGAAAAACGTCATCGGGCGGCTTTGCCGACATTTTGAAAGCAACAAAAAAAGGCCGCAGACAGACGTTTACAGCCAAAATAAAGGCAACGGTTTTGCTGTCGGCGGGAATATCGATCTTATGGAGTGTAATTGAGTTGTTCTTTGCCGCTATACGGTATGATCTGCCGCTTTGCAACGCCCCCGTTCGCTCTATTGAGGCGCTGTCGGGTGCGCCCGACGTTTCGATCCTCGGCTTTGCCGTGATATTTTATCTGACGAGGCTTGCGGCGGCAGTCTCTTTGGCGCTTTTCGTTGCCGCCGTCTCGGAGCTGTCGCGGCGATATGTCACCATAATGACAGTCACAGTCTCCGTCACGCTTTTGCCGTTTTTGCTCTCCGAGTTCGACGTATCTATACTCGAATGGGCAGACTTCACATCGTTTATGACGGCAACACCGGCGCTTACGTTGCCGCACGGATATTTGAACGTTGCCTTATTTGTTTCGGCAACCGTGATTCTAATGTTATTTGCAAAAAGGAGCTGGAATAAATGAAACTCGAACTTAATAACATCACAAAATCATACGGGTCAAACCTCGCATTAAACGGGTTCACGGCGATGCTTGAGCCGGGAATATACGCGCTCCTCGGTCCTAACGGCTCGGGAAAATCCACGCTGATGAACATCATCACGGACAATCTCAAAGCCGACAAAGGCGAGATCACCTTCGACGGCGAAAATGTACTCAAAATGGGCGTGCGATTCCGCGAAATGCTCGGTTTTATGCCGCAGTATCCGGGACTT
>JAZNDW010000004.1:0-37602 GCA_045588245.1 Eubacteriales bacterium | reverse complement strand
GATTTTGACAAAAAAAGCGACATATATAGTAGAGGCGACGTCAAGGGCGCCCCGTCCCATTCCCAAAAACGAAAGGAGAAAACCTATGAAAAAATTACTCACACTTGCCACTCTGATATTGATGCTCTCACTCACTCTCGTCACGCCCGTGGCGGCGGCAGAAGTGCCTGCACCGACAATTGATGAAGCAGAAAAACTGATTTTTGATTCCTATGAAATGTTTTTGAACCTATATGGGTGGAGGATAGGCGATGAGTCGATAGACGTTGTTCTTTGCCGCAAGGATAAAGATGAATTGAAGAGTACCGCAGCAACGCGAAAAGAAAGCCCCTATTATTCATATTGGCTCGAAAAATCGAAGTCTCTCTATACGGACGATGTGGCAGAAGATATGCTATTCCTGCTGAATGATGCCGTAAAACATAATGATAAATTTTATGTGGTGGTTGAAGCACGTATAGATCCGTCATTTTCTGTTGTAGAAGGCTCAGGTGCATTCAGCAGTGACGATGCGAATGTCCCCGGGTTTGACGGAGATTTAAGAATAACGTTCGACGAGGTTTCAAGAGACGAGGTTGTAGCACACTTTACTTATCGAAAGGTTTATTACGAACTCGACGAGGAATATGATCTTCGCACAAGTGTTAACCTCAAATATGAAAACGGCAAATGGCAGATCGCAGGTGGCGATTATATTGATCTGATGAAGGCAAATAGTCTTGGAGGTGTTGAAGACGTGAAGGTGCTTACCGCCCCCCAGACCGGTTTCACCACCGCCATTTACGTCGCCGTTGCCGCCGTCTCCGCCGCAGCTGTTGTTGCAGTAGGCAAGAAGAGGAGATAACGGAATTTATAACGAAGAAGTCGTATTACGATTGAATAAAGTCCGCCGTATATGATGCATTTTTAAATAAAAAACCGAAAAAGACACCGCACACGCGGTGTCTTTTTGCGTCATAATCTCATGGGGGAATTCATATCGATATATTATCAATAATGTATGCGAGGTTTAAGTATGGAATATTCATGGAAATACGGCGAGCTGACGGCAGGGCTTGAATGGTGCGGATACGTCCCCGAAGCTGAGAGAAAGCGAGCTGAGAAAAAAGAAGGCGCAAAACGGCGCGGCGACGGCAAAATAATAATGGCGCTTGCGATGATGCTCGCCGTAGCGGCATCGTACGTGGCAGGCGGCATCATATCTGCCGATGATGTCGGCTTGCCGCCGAGCTCATCCGTATTTGACAGTGGCTACGGCGATGCCTTTCCAGTGATCTCGGGCGGCGTTTTGTCGGAGGAGGAGTATATCTCCGAGTCGGATCAAGTCAGTGTATCCGATGCAGAGTCGGATTCTCGGATCGCGGAACTTGCAATGGCGTATATTGATGAATACATGAGCGAAAAATACGGGGAGGAGGAAGACTGAAAGATCTGTTGACGCTTCTTTGTGTTATACTGATCCATGAATCGGGGCACGTCATAATTGCGTTATTGTGCGGTGTTGACGTATCCGCCGTGCGTGTCCGCGGCGGCGGAGTACGCATCCGCTTTGCGGGAGGTGAGAGGATCTCGTACGGACGAGAGATCCTCATTTGCTCGGGCGGGGTGATCTTCAATCTGCTCACAGCGGTAATGCCATACACAGGCTCACTTTTTCAAAGCTACAGTGTCGGTGCGGCAGTGTTCAATCTTTTTCCCATACGCGGCTCGGACGGCGACGGGATTGTAAGTGCCGCTCTGTCGCTTATGATACGCTCGCCGAACACGGCGGAAACGGTTAGAGGTGTCGTACGCGAGGGCGCACTTTATGTGATGTGGTGCGCGGCGATCGTTTTGAATTTGTGCGGAGAGGGCAGCTTACCGCTACTCGTTGCCGTTATGACGGTTTTTGCGGAACGAATTGCCGATGTCGGCGGCGACTGATGAATATAAACGTGCGGTTTTGATTAAAAAACTTCGACAAATTTCATAAAAGTATTGCATAAAGGGTTGCTATCTGCTAAAATGATGTCGTAGAAAAATGAATAAAAAACCCGCCCGGACACGGGCTGCTGTAAGGGAATTGCGTGCGGCTTTTGTCAAGGGGGGGATTTTTTTACGTCATGGACCACAAAAACGAAAGGGGAGTTTTCGTCCGGGCAATCGGATGAAAGAAATGACGGGTAATATAGGTAAGAAATGAACGAAAAAAAGATCATTGAATTGAAGGGTATCACCAAATCTTTCGACGGTGAGACAGTGCTTGACAATATCAACCTTGATATATACGATAACGAGTTTATTACGCTTCTCGGACCGTCCGGTTGCGGTAAAACTACAACGCTTCGCATAATCGGCGGCTTTGAAACGCCGGACGAGGGCGAAGTGTATTTTGACGGCGAAAAAATCACGGACACCCCTCCGTATAAGCGCCGTATCAATACCGTATTCCAGAGATACGCTCTGTTCCCTCATTTGAATGTTTATGAAAATATCGCGTTTGGTTTAAGAGTTGCCAAGGTAAGCGACGCCGAGATCGCGGAGCGCGTCCGCGAGATGCTTGAGCTTGTGAACCTTCGCGGTTTTGAGCGCCGCCACGTGACGACCCTCTCGGGCGGTCAGCAGCAGCGCGTTGCCATCGCACGTGCGCTTATAAATAAGCCTCGCGTCCTTCTTCTTGATGAGCCGCTCGCCGCGCTCGACTTAAAGCTGCGTAAGGATATGCAGAATGAACTGAAGAGCATACAGAAGAAGACGGGAATCACGTTTATTTTCGTTACCCACGATCAGGAGGAGGCTTTATCCATGTCGGATACCGTCGTCGTTATGAACGCCGGCGCCATCATCCAGATCGGTACTCCCACAGATATATATAACGAGCCTGTTAACGCTTACGTTGCAGACTTCATCGGCGAATCGAATATCGTTGACGGAATTATGCTTGCCGACTATAAGGTGCGCCTTGCGGGTCACACCTTCGACTGCGTCGACGCGGGCTTTGACAAAAACGAGCCTGTTGACGTCGTTATCCGTCCCGAGGACGTTGACGTCGTATCGACCGAAAAGGGTATGCTCACAGGTAATGTTACCTCCGTCACCTTCAAGGGCGTGCATTACGAAGTCATCGTTGATATTTCGGGCTTCAAATGGATGATACAGACGACGGATTACGTTGCACCCGATGCCGAGATCGGTATCTACATTGAACCCGATGCAATCCACATCATGAAAAAATCCGAGTATTCAAATATGTTCGGAGATTATTCATCGTTCAGCGACGAGCTTGAGCTGCTCTCCGAGAACATCGAGGAGGAAGAGCAGTGAAACGAAGCTTTATCGAAAGAGCGGCAGCGGCGCCGCACATCGTATGGAGCGTCCTCTTTATAATTGCGCCGCTTATTTTCGCCGTATATTATTCTTTTACCGATCTTGACGGCAACTTCACGTTTGAAAACGTGCAGCGCCTCTGGAACGGCAATTACCTGCTTATACTGCTTAACTCGGTCTGCCTCGCGCTTATTGCGACCGTTATATGCCTTGTGATCGCGTATCCGACGGCGTACTTTTTCTCGCGTCTGCGCGCGAAAACGCAAAAGATCGCGATGCTTCTTATCATGGTGCCGCTTTGGATGAACTTCCTTATCACGACGTATTCATGGATGACGATACTTGAGGATACGGGCGTTATCAATTCGTTTCTTAATTCGATCGGTATTGATCCTGTTCACATGATAAACACACCCGGTGCCGTCATCGTCGGTATGGTGTTTTGCTATCTGCCGTATATGATCCTGCCGATCTATTCCGTTATGGCAGGCATCGATACGCGCCTGCTTGAAGCATCCGCTGACCTCGGCTGTAACCCCTTCCGAGTTCTGACGAAGGTTATAATGCCGATGTCGCTTTCCGGTGTCGTTTCGGGTGTCACAATGGTGTTCGTTCCGTCCATCTCGACCTTCTATATTTCGCAGAAGCTCGGCGGCGGTACGTTCCAGCTCATCGGTGACACGATTGAAAGCTATTTCACCGGAACTGCCATCAACTATCACTTCGGCGCGTGCCTGTCGCTCATTCTGATGGTACTCATCCTTATCTCAATGGCGATAATGAACCGCTATACGGATTCCGAGGATACGAAAGGAAGGCCGATGATATGAAAACGATCTCAAAGGTATATCTTTCACTCGTATTTATTTTTCTTTACGCTCCGATATTCGTCATGATCCTCATCTCCTTCAATTCGGGAGAATCGACGACGGAGTTTATGGGCTTTTCGCTCAAATGGTACCGTGAACTGTTCCGCGACGAGGCAACCCTTGAGGCACTGAAAAACACTCTCGTTCTCTCAATTCTTTCCGCTGTGATCTCGACCGTCATCGGCACGCTCGCCGCCGTCGGCATCGCGCGTATGCGCCGCCGCTGGCTCCGCACGACAGTTATGTCCGTCACAAACATACCGATGATGAACCCCGACATCGTAACGGGTATCTCCCTGATGCTCCTGTTCGTTTTCGTCGGAACGATCCTCGGTCTTGATTCGTATCTTTCCTTCTGGACGCTTCTGATCGCCCACATAACCTTCAACCTGCCGTACGTTATCCTATCCGTTCTGCCGAAGATCAAGCAGATGGACAAGAATATTCCGGAGGCGGCGCTCGACCTCGGATGCACACCGCTTCAGTCGTTTATGAAGGTGGAGCTGCCGTTTATGATGCCCGGCATCATAACGGGCTTTATCATGGCATTCACGCTGTCGTTTGACGATTTTGTTATCAGTAATTTTACGTCGGGTTCAAGCTATCAGACCTTGACGATACACATCTACTCGATGATCAAAAAGAGCGTCAAGCCGGATATTTACGCGCTTTCAACGCTCATCTTTGCCGCGGTGCTTATTCTGCTTATCGTCGTCAACTTCACCGAAAATGCGGACGAACGTGCGGCACGCAAATCTGCCGCCGCCGAACAGCGCCGCCGCCGTGAGCTTCGCCGCAAGAGAGGGGAGGTACACGAATGAAAAAGTTTTTGATTTTATTCGGTGTTATCCTTTTCACGTTGCCTTGTTTTTTCGCTTGCTCCGAGACGGCAGAGGACGAGCTCTTCGTCTATAACTGGGGTGAATACATCTCCGACGGCTCCGAAGATTCTCTTGACGTCATCGCGGCGTTTGAGGAATATTACGAGGAGCTGACGGGACGCAAGATCAAGGTCCACTATACGACGTACCCCTCAAACGAGGATATGTACGCGAAGATCTCAAGCGGAACGTCAAAATATGACGTTGTTATCCCGTCCGACTATATGATTGAGCGTATGATCTCGGAGGATCTCTTGTTGCCCGTCAACATAGAGGAGGTCTGCGAACAGTACGGCGCCGAATGCTATTACGGCTACATCGGTGAGGATTTCCGCGGACTTTACTACGATCCGACAGATACGTACTCTGTCCCCTACACCTACGGCAGAGTCGGTGTTATATATAACACCACGATGGTTGATGAGGCTGACTGCACGGGCTGGGAGCTTTTGTGGAACGAGAAGTATACGGGTAAAATACTTCAGTTCAATAACTCGCGTGACGGATTTGCAACGGCGCTTTACTCGCTCGGTCACAGCGTAAACACGACCGATCCTGACGCATGGCACGAAGCGCTCGACCTGCTACTCGAGCAAAAGCCGCTTATTCAGAGCTACGTTATGGACGAGATCTATAACAAAATGGAGTCGGGCGAAGCCGCCGTCGCCGCATACTATGCGGGAGATTACTTCACGATGTATGATATAAACGAGGACCTCGGATTCTTCTATCCGGAAAACACGAACATCTTCGTTGATTCCATGTGTATCCCGAAGGGAAGCGGAAATCCCGAAATTGCCGCGCTCTTCATTAACTTCATGCTTTCACCCGAACCTGCGATAGCGAACGCAGAATATATTTATTACGCATCGCCGAACTCGCTCGTTTTTGAAGACGATGGCTACATCGAGGACATGGGCGAGGAGGTAATGCAGATCCTTTACCCTGAGGACTTTGATTTTGCCGCCGAGCTTGACCGTAACGGTTACCGTAACCTCGACACGGAAACGCTGACGCTCGTTTCCTCTTTGTGGGAGGAGCTGAAGATCACGGGAGGACTTCCCGCTGACGTTTACGTTGTCGCCGCTGCGACTGCAGTCGCGATCGCGGGAATGATAATCGCAAACGGCATTATCAAGCGCCGCCGCGCAAAGTGGTATTAATAAGTCAATATAAAAAAACGCCTGATTTTTCAGGCGTTTTTTTGTGTTGGTGGCGTGATATAACTCAAGCGGTATCAAAATAATTCAAACGACACTTGAGTGTTTCGCTACAATGACGTTATTGACGGGGGCAACAGCGACGGATATAATATAATCAAGACGTGTGCACAGTCTTAATTCATTTCGTAAGGAGAAATAGCGATGTCTGAATTAAGAATACCCGAAGTGATCCTCTCAGAGAGAAAAAAACGCAACATGACACAAGAAGAGCTTGCTGCAGCACTCGGTGTGTCCGCGCAGGCGGTATCAAATTGGGAACGTGGTGGCTATCCCGATATAACTATGCTCCCGAGTATCGCAAATTACTTCGGAATCACCGTTGACGAGCTTATCGGAAACGATGAGGTGAGCAAAGAGATAGCCTGGGATAAGTACTTAGAAACAGCTACTGAAGCCGACCGAGAAACTAATGGCTATGAGGCGGGATTGAAGATTGCTTTGGGTTATCATCGAAAATATCCAAATGATTTTTATTACATGTACGAAATTATTTGGCGTGTGCCTAGGCTATCGCGTGATGAACGAGAGCAATATCTTCCTGTAATGCGAGAGTGTTGTGAGAATATTATTGATAAATGCACATATCAAGGTTATCGCGAAGAGGCGATACGAAGTATGTGTATAACTTGTGACGATGAGGAATTTGACAAGTGGTATCATCTGGGAGCGCTCGATTATAAATCATATTTTGAAGAAATGAAAGAGCTTCGTTTATGGGATCAAGGAAAGCACGATGCAAGCCGCCGAATAAATGACGTAAATAATTTGGCGATACTGCTGCATTTTATGTTCAGAGAGCACCGTAATTGGGCTGCCCCTGAAAAATCTGTCGCATGGCACGAATACAGAATCCGAATGGTCGAATTTTTGGCAGAGGGCGGGGAGATTCCGCAGGCATGGTAGGGGGTGTATGCTTATCTTCATTTTGCGGCTGCTTGTTCTTCGTTTGGATGCGGACGGAACGAAGCCGGATATGCTTATATTGAAAAAACTTTTGAACTTTATCCGAAATGGCTTTCAATTCCCGATCAAACACCGATGGAAGTGGGAAATTTTTGGGTTTTCGGCGGCATGAAGATCATCAAGAACGGTTTCGATGTCATTTTTCCTGACGGTGAAAAACAAACGATCCAAAATTATTGTTATATGTTCCATGACGATGTGTGGGGATATAAGTGGATGTATCATGGCATGACCGCCACCTCCGGCTGGGAATGGTTCGACGGTGTACGCGACGAGGAACGCTTCCGCGATTATGTCGAACGCGCAAGAGTACTCGCGTGCGAGAGTGCTCTTGAACCCCAAAAGATAAATCAAATAAACATATAAAAAAACGCCTGAGTCATCAGGCGTTTTTTGCTTGTGTGATTTTATGTAGTGTCAAAACCGCCGACGAAAAACAAAACGGAAGCGGAAAGGTATATATTTGTTAATTATCATAAAATTGATAATAATTATCAAATTAACCTTGAAAAAATAAGAAAAATGTGGTATTATTTTGAATATGAAAACGATTATCAATTTGAGGAATAAGGCGAAAATAATATATGAGTAAGATGAAATATTCAACGCGGCCGAGAACGGAGCTCTACGATTTTTTGAAAGAGAACGCGGACCGTTGCTTTACGGTGAAACAGATCATTGAAGAGGGCGGGCTTGATATAGGCGAGGCGACAGTGTACCGCACGCTCGCCGCCTTCGCCGCCGAGGAAAAGGTGAAAAAATTCATCACAGGTGACGGTAAGGGAGCAATATATCAGTACGCGGCGTGCGATGAGCATGAAAACCACTTCCATCTTCGCTGTATGCGTTGCGGCGAGCTGTTCCACACGGAGTGTCACGTTATCGAAGACATGATCTCGCACATCGAAGCCAACCACGGCTTCCGCGTCGATGCGGTGCACACGACGATATATGGCGTATGCCGTGATTGTGAAGGCGAGAGGGCATAATGAAACGTATCTGCTGCCTGATATTCACAATTATTATGATCGTGCCGACTGCGGTGTCGTGCACCTCGCAAACCGACACCGATGATCCTGATAAGATCAACGTCGTTGTAACGATATTTCCGCAGTATGATTTCGTCCGCGCCATCGCGGGCGATGCCGTGGAGCTTCAAATGCTTTTGTCCCCCGAATCCGAAAGTCACACGTACACACCTACGCTCGCCGACATCGCCATGATCGGCAAAGCGGACCTGTTTATTTACACGGGCGGCGGACTTGATGCTTGGGCGGAGGATATCGTCGCTTCTCTCGGTGATGAAATTCATCCGATGGCAATATCCGACGCAGTGACGCTCACGTGCAACGATGAGAGCGTTCACGAACATGAACATGAACACAGTCACGAACACGAGCACGATCACGAAGACGGCGCGTGCCTTTATGACGAGCACGTCTGGACATCACCGAAAAACGCGATCGACATCTTTGACTGTATCCTTGACGCGCTGTGCGAGGTCGATTTCGATAATGCGGAGCTTTACCGCAAGCGCGCCGAGGCATACCGCGGCGAGCTTACCGCGATCGACGCAGAACTACGTGAGCTGACCTCGTCGGCGGCGCGCCGCGAGGTTATATTCGCCGACAGATTTCCGTTTTTATATCTGACGGAGGAATACGGACTCGATTACGTCGCCGCCCTCTCGGGCTGCTCGGTTGGTCAGGAGCCGACGGCGGGCGTGATCGCAGAGCTGACGGAGATCGTTACGTCGGAGGGCTTCGGGTACGTTTTCGTTATTGAAAATTCTAACGGAAAAGTTGCTGCTCTTATCGCGGATGCGACAGGATGCGGTGTCTTAACGCTCCATTCCTGTCATACGGTGTCCGATGAGGACTACGCCAACGGTGTAACTTATGTATCGTTAATGAAACAAAATATAGAAAACTTGCGCTTGGCGCTGAATTGAAAAAATGGCAATATTGAAATGTGAAAATGCCGCATTCGGCTATGAAGATACCGTTGCGGCGGAAAATATCGATTTTTCCCTCGATGTAGGCGACTATTTATATGTAATCGGAGAAAACGGCTCGGGCAAATCAACGCTCATAAAGGGCTTGCTGGGGCTTCTTAAACCCGTGCGCGGAACCGTTACTTACGGCGACGGACTAACCGCACACGGCATCGGCTATATGCCGCAGAAAACGGAAGTGCAGCGTGATTTTCCCGCAAGCGTTTACGAGGTCGTGATCTCAGGATGCCTCGGACGAGGCGGATTCCGACCGTTTTACAGCAACCGTGACCGCGAACGTGCCTGCGAAGCAATGACGGCACTCCGCATACACGATCTGCAAAACAAAAGCTACCGCGAGCTGTCCGGCGGACAGCAGCAGCGTGTCCTTTTGGCGCGAGCACTCGCCGCAACGGGCGAGCTGTTGCTCCTTGACGAGCCTGCAGCAGGACTCGATCCCGTCGTAACGGCAGAGCTATACTCAGTCATCGAAGAACTGAATTCTAAGCATAATATCTCCGTTATCATGGTATCGCATGACCTTGCCGCCGTTGCCGTTGCGGCAACGCATGTGCTTCACATGAAAAAATCGCCGCTCTTTTTCGGCACACGTGAGGAATATTTTGCCTCATCCGTCTGGCGCGATTTTTCTGCCAACAGTACAAAACCGTAACATTGTAAATGAAAGACAAACATAAATCGGAGAAAAAATAATGACGTTTTTTGAAATGCTCGCCATGCCGATACTCTATAAAATTATAGTCCGAGCCGCCGTCGTCGGCGTGCTCGTGTCGCTTTGCGCGTCCGTTCTCGGTGTAACGATGGTGCTGCGCCGAATGTCAATGATAGGCGACGGCCTTGCCCATGCAGGCTTCGGTGCTCTCGCCGTTGCGACACTGCTCAACGTGTCGGGCGAATACCGCATGGAGATCTCGATCCCGATCGTCATGCTGACGGCGTTTTTGCTCATGCATCTGTCGGAGCGCGGAGTGATGGGCGGCGATGCCGCCATCGCCGTCGTTTCAACGGGAATGATAACGGCAGGTGTCCTCATATTCAGCTTCACGACGGGCTATACGGCAGATATGTGCTCCTCTCTTTTCGGCTCAGCCTCCGTGCTCACGCTCACAGACAAGGATCTATATATGTCGATCGGGCTGACCGTCGTTGTGATAACCTTGTTCGTTCTGTTTTATAACCGCATCTTCGCTGTCACGTTTGACGAAGCGTTTGCTTTGGCAACGGGCTTGCGCGCGAATTTATATAAGCTCTTGATTTCAGCGCTTACAGCAGTCACCGTCGTCGTCGGACTTGAAATGATAGGCTCCGTTATGATCTCGGCGCTGATTGTTTTTCCCTCGCTGACGGCGATGAAGCTGTGCCGCAGCTTCCGCGGCGTCATTATCATGTCAGCTGTCAGCTCCGTTCTGTCTTTCGTGGCAGGATTTGTGATCTCATGCGAAGCGGAGCTTCCCGTCGGTGCTTGCGTCGTCGCCGTAGATTTGGTGGTATACGTTGCCGTATCGACGCTGATGACTGTAAAAAATCGCCGCAAGCTGATTGTGGCGAGCTGATGTTATGAATCTTTTCAAAAACAGACCGTTTGCACTCATCACTGCCGTTTTTGTGATGACATCGGTGTTATTTGTGAACGCCGATGCCAAAATAAAACTGATATTGATCGCCGCCGTTGTCACCGCAGCTATGATTTACTCAGCGACGTGTCCGTTTATAAAAAGCGCCAAACGATATCTCAAGCCAACGCTTAGTTGCGCCGTTGTGGCGGCATTGACGCTTCTGTCGCTGTTTTTGCGCGTGGATTCAAAATATAATGACATATCAAATATGTATGGCGAGATCACGCTTGAGGGAACAGTTGTGCAAACCGTGCGTGAAGGCTCGTATAGCGGCGCGTATATTATTGACGTGACCGATGTATCGGGTAATGACGCTCATTTTACCGTTCTGTGTGAAACTGATTTTGCCGTCGATTTGTCTGTCGGAGACGTTGTTTCCGTTACGGGAATCTTGACGCCGTCGGACGAAGCGATGTCGGCGGACAAAGCGACTTATTATTTCTCAAAAGGCGTAGTAGCTCTCATAGAACCCGACGAATCATCGAAAATTGAGGTAACGGACAGCCGCATCGGTGTGGATACATATATCGCAAAGCTTAGATCAAAGCTGTCTGCACGGCTGTTCGTGTCAATGGAGGGTGTCGGCGGAGACGATGGCATTACGTCAGCGCTTTTTCTCGGCGACAGAGATGCGCTTGCAGGTGAAGTATACCGTGACTTTAAGTATATCGGTTCTGCCCATCTGCTCGCCCTCAGCGGAATGCATCTGTCGATCCTGATCGGCGCTGTTGAGCTGATGCTGCGCCGCATGACGCTGCATAAAACACCGCGCACCCTGATCGTCATCGGATGCACCGTCCTTTACATAGGACTCGCAGGCTGTTCATCGTCTGTCCTTCGTGCGGGAATAATGCTTATCATATATTATCTGTCGTATTTCTTCCGCCGTGAGCCGGACAGAGTCACCTCGCTTTTCTCGTCAGTGGCGTTGATCGTCGCTGTCTTCCCGTTTGCTGCTGCGGATACCGGACTTTTGCTCTCGTTTTCCGCCATGCTCGCTTGCATCTATGCTACGGAACTATCATTACCGCGAAAGCTTACGGACAAGCTGACAGAATGGTCAGCCGGCGGCTCGATACGTAAAAAAACGGTAAACCTCATAAAACAGATCTATGCTAATACCGTAACGTCACTGCTCGCTTTGATCTTCACGCTCCCTGTAATGTGGATGACGTTCGGGCGCGTGTCACTTTTGTCACCGCTATCAACGCTGATTCTTTCGGTGCCGATCTCACTTATATTATACTTGTGCCCGATTGTCCTATTGGCGTTTGGTATACCGTGGCTCACAACGGCAGTATCAGTCCCGACGGCACTATTATGCCGTGCCTGTTCAAAAATCGCATCAGCCCTCGCTTCGTTTGACGGCGTGCAGCTCTCTTTGCCTTCGAATTCGGCTTTTGCAGGCGTCGCATGTACTGTTTTAGTCGTATGCATAACAGCCACGCTTGCTGCAGACAAACGCACCGCCAAGCGGTCGGGCGGTGTCACGCTTTTGTGCGTTTTACTTTTATTTTCGGGGCTGATCATATATCGTGGCGTGTATGACGGCAATACGGTGAATTATATAAAAATCGGCAAAAATGAAGCAATAGTTATAACGGACGGCTCTTCCGTCCTTATCTGTGACGTCAGCGAGGGGAGGGGACGAATAACAACGGCAACTGTCGAAAAAGCGTATCAACAGCCTTCGACAAAGATCGACGTTTATATGCTGACGCATCTGCACTACCGCCACGCAAGGTTAGTGGCGCTGTTGTGCCGCGACGAATACGTTTGCTCGATTTTATTGCCGCTTCCCGAAACGGAAGCTGAGCAGATCACGTTCGATTATATCTGTGACGTTGCCGACGAGGTGGGAGTACCCGTTAAAATCTATACTCGCGGTGATGCCGTTACGTTCGGTGACGTGATCATTGAAGCCGATACGGCAACGATCAGCCGTTCGGAGCATCCCGTTGTCACAGTCAGCATCGAGAGCGAGGACGAACGCACAACGTACGTCGGCTCGTCCGTTCACGAGAGTGAATTGTTTGAACGTACACGTGAGCTGACAGCGCGTTCGGACAGCGTCATATTCGGCATCCACGGTCCCGTATATAAAAGCGGAGCCGATTACGGAATAAATACATATACGTCGGTATTGTACGCCGATTGGAGCGTTGCCGATTATTTTGTCAGATATAATAATGTCCCCGAATGGGACGTTTACGTCGAACCGTAGCTTTGGGGAAAGGACAGCATTTAGCACAAAAACGCGATCCACGATTGCAATTCTCGGAGAAATATAGTATCATATAACATAACAATGATAGATAAGGAGATCTACACATGAAAGCAGTAATAACAGTTGTAGGTAAGGACAGCGTCGGGATCATTTCCCGGGTATCCGCAGAATGTGCCGACTGTAACGTAAACATCAACGAGATCACACAGTCCGTACTGTCTGAGTATTTTGTTATGATAATGATAGTTGATATAGAATCGCTCAGCACGTCATTCGACGTGTTCGCCGATAAAATGGAAAAGCTCGGCAAAAAAAGCAATCTAGAGATCAGAGTAATGCACGAGGATATTTTCAACTCGATGCATGAGATCTGATAAGCAAAGGAGACCGTCATGTTGAATGTAAAGGCGATACAAGAGACCGTCCACATGATACGCGAGGAAAACCTCGATATCCGAACTGTAACGATGGGAATCTCTTTATACGATTGCCAGAGTGATGACATCGGACGATTGTCAGATAAGATTTACGATAAAATTACCCAAAGCGCAGGCAAGCTGACAGAAGTTACAAACGAGCTTGAACGCCGTTACGGTATTCCGATAATCAATAACCGCGTCGCGGTCACGCCTATTTCATATATGGCCGGCGGATTTAAGTCAACGGACGATCTTGTCCGCCTTGCAAAAACGCTCGACCGCGCGGCAGAGGCGATAGGCATTGACCTTGTCGGCGGATATAGCGCCATGGTACAAAAAGGTGCAACGAACGGAGCAAAACTGTTGATCGAAAGCATCCCGGAAGCTCTTTCCGAAACGAACCGAGTTTGCTCCTCGGTCAACGTCGCAACAACGAAGGCGGGCATCAATATGAACGCCGTTGCAAAAATGGGAACGATCATCAAGCGCGTCGCAACGCTGACGAAGGACCGTGATTCCATCGGTGCCACAAAGCTCGTAGTCTTCGCTAACGTCCCCGAGGATAATCCGTTTATGGCGGGCGCGTTTCACGGTGCGGGCGAGCCGGAGCGTGTAATAAATGTTGGCGTTTCAGGTCCGGGTGTTGTCGCCGCCGCTGTCAAACGAGCGGGTGACTGTGACCTGACGGCAATTGCCGAAACTATAAAGCGTACCGCTTTTAAGATCACACGTGTCGGACAGCTCATTGCAACAGAAGCGTCAAAAATGCTTGACGTTCCGTTTGGCATTGTAGACCTGTCGCTTGCCCCCACACCTGCGATCGGTGACTCCGTTGCATATATTCTTGAGGAGATCGGACTTGAACGATGCGGTGCTCACGGAACGACGGCGGCACTCGCCATGCTCAATGACGCTGTGAAAAAAGGCGGCGTTATGGCAAGCTCGCACGTCGGCGGTCTTTCGGGCGCGTTTATTCCCGTGTCCGAGGACGCAGGGATGATCGAAGCGGCTGCGATGGGAGCTTTGACGCTTGAAAAGCTTGAAGCTATGACGGCGGTCTGCTCCGTCGGACTTGATATGATAGCGATCCCCGGCGACACTCCCGACGATGTGATCTCGGGCATCATAGCCGATGAAATTTCGATCGGTGTCGTCAACAGCAAAACAACGGCAGTCCGTATCATCCCCGCCATCGGCAAAACAGTCGGTGACGAAGTCAATTACGGCGGCTTGTTTGGCAGCGCACCCATCATGCCCGTCAATACATATTCGCCCGAACGCTTCATCAAGCGCGGTGGACGAATCCCGGCACCTATTCAAAGCCTGAAAAACTAAACGCAAAATCTGTTGCGAGCGAAAGCCCGCAACAGATTTTTTTATTTATGCGTTATTGATCGTCAGGGAAAGATTTGCGGGAGCCTGTCGGCGAAGCATATCGCCGACAAGCTCTCTTTTTGATTCCGAATCAATGAGAAGCGTAACGTCAAGTGTACACGACTCTGCATCCGCACTTACGGTGTAAGCGTTTTTGCCCGCGAGGGAATCGAGCATTCGCTCAAGACTCAGAAGCGTATACGGAAGCTCGCCTGCTGCCAACGTCAATAAACGGAATCGACGCTCATCCTCGCTTTCCGACGACCTCGGTATTATACCGTAGCATCGCTCGTGCCGTGAGAGCCACTCACCCGTTGCGGATTCTATGAAAAATCCTGCCGACATATCCTCAACGTCGGCATAAGCTATAGAAATAAAGCTGTCAATGACGTCTGCAATAGCACGAAATTCTTTAATGTTCCCGAAGATGGGCGGCAGATACGATAAATACGGCTTCTGCATCAAAGTGTGTTCACCTCCCCGAACACGGGAACGACGTTTTCTCCGAGCGTGATGTTCGTGGCAACGTATGCCATCGTATCCGCATCATAAAGCTTTGTTTCAGTAACGTCATCGATACAGCCGGATGCCAAGAGATAGCTTTCAAGCTGTGATATCCTGAGTACGAGCGCATCGCTCTCGCTCCATTTTGATGTAAGCATCGCTATGTACGATTTTATAGCATCAATGACAAGAACGGCCGCAGATTCAGCTGACCAACCGTCCTTATACGTAAGAAGCGTCTCTACCTTTACTTCATACTCGCTGACACCCTCAACGGTAACGGAGTGACCGATCGGAGCAATTCCGACGCCGTTTCCGCTGTCTGTAGCAGGATCAAGCACCGTTTTTACTTTCGTTACCAAATAGGCACTCGGAGCGCCTCCGTAAGTCGCCTGTATAACTACCTTGACGGTGCCGCCGCCGTTCCAAGCAGGATAAACCTTAACGCCTCCAACATCATCCATCGCCGAAACAGTGTTACAGTAATCGGCAATGTTTCCGCCGTAAGCAACCTTTGTAAGCGCAGATGTCACTCTTGCGCGAAGCGATTCCGTATCCTCTTCGTCCTTGCCGAACGAAATGACGGAAATTGCCTCTGCAACGGTAAGCCCTTCAATATAAGAAAGAGGCGTCATGGAGATAAGCGGTGTTGCCATCGTTTTTGCACCTGCCGTATCACAGGTAAGTGCGTAGATATAGTAATCGTCAGCGGAATATATAAGCTCGCCGACGGTAAAAGTGTATTCGCCGAGGGCGAATTTTGATCCCGAAGGGATCGCCATGTTGAACTGACCTCGTATCACCATGCTTGTTGCGGGGATACGCTCAATTCCGAGAGCGGCAGCGTGACGTATCAACGCCGTCTCCGATGCGGTATCGGGAAAAGCATCGTCAGCCGCAGCTCCGCACGCAGCATAGAGCTTTGCAAGCTCCGCCGCCACAGGAGCTACCGCATCGTAAAAGATCGAGCCGCACTCCGTGTCTATGTCATCGGGTGCCGCCGCGATCATATCAGCTAAAATATTGCTAAAAGTTTTGTTTTCAAACATATCGTTCTCCGTATTATTCACCACTGTAACAAGCGAAGATCTCACAAGTGAAGCCGCCGTATTTGTCAACGATCAACGCGGTTACTGTAACTTTATCTCCGAAACGGCGGCAGATTGCTTCGCGAACGCGTCGCTTTATCATAGATTCTATATAAAAATCACGTGCGCCGATAAGATCGCGGCGCTTGATACCGTAATCATCGCCGTAGATCTCATATTCTCCGCGCTCAGTCAGCATAAGCAAAAAAATGCTCTCCGCCAACGCATCCTGAGCCGAAACAATACCGCCGACAGATATGGCTTCGCTGTCATAGTGAAGTATGTAAGTTTTCTTGTTCATAATAATCCCCATTCTGCCGCCAACGGCGGCACAAATAAATCCTCATTCAGCGACACCGAGCACAACGTAGCGTTGACCGCCGCTTTCTCTGAGAAGGATCACGCGCGCGCCGTCAACGAGCGGCGTATTGGTTGTGACGGTATACGTCGCATCGTCTGCGGTAAAAGAGATCTCTTGCGGCAATAGATGCTTCGGTATGATAAGCTGTGACTTGACGAGCGTCAGCGACAGATCGACCGTGACCGTCAACGGATACGTTCCCGACTGACGGACAGTGCCGTAAACGATATCGGGAGCAATGTCATCAATGTGCGCGGTGCCGATTAAACTGTTGTTCATGTGTCCTCCGTGTAGTGTGTTAGTTTGTCACAAGACTGACGAAAGGGAAAGCTTCATGTGAGACGTGTCGGCTCCGTATACGTGCTCCGCACGCTCGCATAATAAGCGCTTCTTCTCCCCGCCGATAATGGCGCATACGGCGGATCCGCCGCGTAAACCTACGCGGCAGTAAGCCGGGGTACATTCAAGTGTAATGTAAGGCGAAGCATAAGTATCCAAAATATTCTTAGCTACAACGGCACCGTTTTCGATGCTTGATAAAGTCGCAAAATATCCAAGCTTTCCAAAACGTGAAATAGCATCCTCGTCATGGAAAACGTGATATTTACGTCCGCCGTCCGTATTCTCGACAAGCTTGACAAAATTGTAGCAGTTCTCGTCAATGCTCGTCGTCACGGAAAATGAAAGGCACGCTTCAGGCGTGACGGTAACCCCGCTGTCAAGCTCGTCCACGGAAGAAAGCACGATCTCCCCGCCGTTGTCATAAAGCATAAACTCTCCGTAACCGGCGGATTTTGTGATCGTAAGCGCACTTTCCATAATGGAAAACAGCGTCCGACGGTCGTTAAGATGCGAGCTGATCTTCATTTTAGTATCGGCAACTTTACCCGTCGGAAGACCGTAAGCACTGCATATCAGTAAAAGCAGTTCCCCCGCCGTCATGTTTTTGTAAACGAATGTATCCTTGTTGTAAAAATAACGAAGCAGATCGTATGCAACATAGTCGCAGAGCTTGCTGCTACGTGTCACCGTGAAGATCTTTCCGCAAAACAAAAGCTCACCGTCAACAAAAAATTTCACCTCATCACCAAGCTCACCGACGTTTGCGGTAAAACGAAGCTCACCCGGATACATGCCGCGCCTCGTTATGAACCGCACTTCGCCAAAGACGGCAGCCAAAGCTCCGTTGATATAAAGCTCCGTCACGCAATTGCCTCCGATCTGTCAAACCGTCTTGCCTTGACGGTAACGCTTATGCCCCCCTCGCTTTGCGAGGACGTGATGCCGCAGGAATAAGCCGTCATGTTGATGTCAAAAACGATGTTTTCTCCCTCAACACCGATAAGTACGAATTCAAACGTGGACGCGGCTTTCGCAAGCAAAAAGTCGAAAACGTCATTCGGTGTCATAGAGCAATCACAGTTTTCATAGTCTTTGACGTCATCGGGCACCGTGAACGTAACCGATACAGTCTTGGGGCACTGTGACGACAAGATCACGTGAGTGCTTCCGTCGTGCAGATTTAGACTTTCGCCGCAGCCGTCAATGCTGACGGCAGCAGCGTTCGGTGACGTCGGCATAATACTGCCGTCAATGAATAAATAAAGTTTCATCAAAGCCTCCTTTAATATACGGTGATGCCGATGCGGATCTCTGTAGGACGGCGTTCACACAGTATCGCCGCCGTTACGTATACAACGCCGTCGCCATCAGCACAAACGTCAACATCAGATGAAGACAGATCAACAACTCCGTATTTTTCATCAAGCTGTCGCAATATGTCAATAACACCGTCGCGCAAAAGCGTAAACCCAACGCCGTCAGCCTTTATCTTGCCGTGAAAACGGCTGTGAAATAAAGCGTTGATACGCTTTTTCACCTCGTCACAAATCTTTGATTTAAGATTGTCCGAATACGTGCCGCCCGAAACGTTACAGTCACGGTAAACGTACGCATCATCATCTCGCGTCACAAGCACAAGCTTATTTTGCGGCAAAGCCGACGCCGTAAGCTCATCGCAAGCGTAATAGGGAAGAGCCCCTTCGTATTTGTGACCGACAGCGGATTCGTAAAAAGGCAGCCCTGCTAAAAGACCTGAAAGATAATATATCATGCCACGTCCCTCATCTCCGATGCAGTATACGGAGGTGACGGCACGCGCTGCGCTTTCGTCTGTGACGGGCACATCCCCAAGCATAACTCCGCGTAAAACGCCGCCACGCTCACGTTTTGATGAGATCATCGCCAAAAATGACGAGATTCTTGCAACCGTACTTTCACCGCACATCAAAACGTCCGCATCAAATGAAGAATCTGCCAGAATCTCAAGACAGACCCCGTATTCCTCGTCAGTCAGAAGAGCGTTAGTGCCGCCCGTCATCGGTATCCCCGCCGTCGGCGTCAGCACACAGTCGGAAGAGAATATAACGTAATCGTTGTCGCTCGGAACACTGCTTGAAGGAACGGTCTGTGAGCTGACAATGATACCGTCAACGAAAGTGTTGACAGTGACCTCCTCTTCTCCATCGGATATAACGGCAACGGAGATTCTGTTGCCCGCCTCACCGGGAAATTTAGCACGACCCAACGAACACGATGCAAACGTACCGCCGTCAGGACGGCAGTATACGACGGCTTTGGCATTCATCAGAATGTCGCCGATGGCGGCAACGGCACTGTCGGAATAAAGGTGCGGATCACAAAGCGAACGCGCATCCGTAATGCGGACAGCTTCGTGCGGTGTACCCCATCCGGGCTCTGCCACAAGCATAACGGTGCCGGAACCGATCTTGCCGTGGGCGGCACCATATCGCGCCGCCCATGTATCATTACTCTTTAATTTCATAGTAAACCTCACAAAAGCGTCACTTGCGTGCAGATCGCGTTCATTGTATCCTCGCCGCTACCATCTCCGCACACGGAAACCGCGTATGAAACAGGCAAAACGTATGTGGCAGAGATGTCAAGGTGACGCTTTTCTATACTGCACTCGTATTTTTTTATAGGATAACTGACGCCGCCGAGCGAAACTGACTTAATAAGCGAGTAAACGTCAGCACCTCCGCCGCAATAGCCGCATAATGGAAAATATCGGAGCTTGACCTCAACTGTTGCATCCTCCTCGCCGAATGCGGCGATTTTTTTCATTGAGAGATAAACCGTGCCGTCAGGAGCGTCCACGGGCGCAGGCCGCGAAAAAACAGAAACGCCGCCAAGCGTCAGAAGAGCGTTTTTCACAGCACCGTACAGATCAAACGAAAGCTCCTCTGTCACCATTGTATCCTCCTGAATTTTTTCACAGCGTCAAGCCCGCGTTTTCTCATACGGGCGCATGCCGCAAGCTTGCGCTCCACCGCACTCGTGCCTTTCACGTACGATGCGGAAAGCTCGCCGTCGGCGCGCTTCGAAACGATTCCGGACTCTTCCCCCAGAATGAGCTCAGCAAAATCGGCAGCGGCGATGTCGGCGATCGCCGAATTAAGTGAATCGGGTATCGTGTCGATGGCACAAATAAGGCAGACCTCATCCTCGACACCTTCAATAACGGTGTCGAGGATGCCAATGCCATCACCTTCGGGCGACGGCAGAACACGGAGAGATATAAGCCTTTTTTCGATACCCGACTTTATCTTACCGCGGTCAGTCATCAACCGAGCGAGATTATTCTCGCAACAGGGATAAGCTTGTCGTCAATAACGTTGCCGTCTTCGTCGGTGGCGAGTGCCCAGTTTGCAGCGAGAGCAAGCTCTGCGTTTGTGGGGGAGAGGGTAGCCTGAGAAGCCTTTACGTAGTCAAAGCCAAAGGGGTGAAGCACCTTGCGCTGACGGGAGTAAAGAATATCGCAGCCGCCATCCTCGGAAGGAGAGCGATGCATCTCAAAAGGAACCTTCGCGCCGATGTTTTCATAGAAGAAAGCACCTTCACCAAGAGCGTAGGAAGTGTAAACGGTGTTGCCGCTCTCGTCGGTGGAGGTAGGAAGATTATCTGTGATAATAACCGACTTGCCGTTCCAGGAACCGATGGAAAGATCACGTGTGATACCGTTTTTGTCTGTGTAGGTGAGGTAATTCATAAGCTGAAGATTCTCAAGATTCGTAGCAACGGCGGAGTGCATGATAACGGCACGGAACTTGCCCTTGGCAGAACCGCAAGCCTGCTGGATTGCGGCGTTGAGAGTCGTTGCGCTGATCTGGGGAATCTCCTCGTTTGTGATATCAAGCGTGTGGGAGTCAATGAAGTCAGTTTTCGCGTCATCGGAATCGTTAGCAGCGAAAATACCGTCGAGGATGGAAAGAAGCGTAGCTTCGTCAACCTCCTGCCAATATTCCGCAACCTGATGAGCAACGCTGTCCATGTAGTCAACGCCTGCCATGTCAGCGGCGAAATCGCGTTCGCTCCATGCGTTGGCGCGACCGACTACAACAGCACCGAATTCATAACACGGCGTCTTCTGAGGCGTGATGTCACCAACACCGTCATAGTTCTGCGCACTGCCGCTGATAGCACCGAAAAGCGGCACCTTTGCGTAAGCGGCGCTGCCCGCACCCTTGAAAAGTGAACGGATCTCGCTGTTGCCAACGAAAACGCGTCTTGCAAGAAGCTCTGCGGTCTTGATTGTAGGAACACGGCCTACGTAGTCACCGAAAACTTCGGAATCAAAAATTTTGGAATCAAACTGTCTCTGCATAAAAAATCTCCATTCAAAAAATAAGTATTAGTGTTACCGTCAATTGCGGTATAATCTCATGTATTCGCTGTAGGAAAGCTCGCCCGGCGAGATCTCGCCGTCAGAATCCTCAGCAGGCGAAATGCCGACAAAGGTGTAAACGACAGTGTCACATGGCTCCTCGGAACCGAAAAGATAGGGTGCCTCGGCACAGAGTGCGTCAACAGCGTCGGAAAGCCCCGAAGGTTCCACATCAAAATCTTCGCCGTTAAAATCATGTGCAAGGATAGCCTCGGCGGCGCGCAGATTCTTTGCTCCCGCGCGCATAAGACTGCCTTTTACGGCGAACTGATATTTGTCGCGTATGCGAAGGCTTTTTTCTTCTTCAACAGCCGTACGGATCTCCTCTGCCACAGCCTCTGCGATAGAAGCCGCCGCCTCCTCATCAAGTCCAAAACCTTTCAAAAAATCAATATTCATAAGTATCTCCTTATAAAAGTATTAATCTATTCCGTATTGCCGAGCCGGCTCAGCTCGCGGTCTACGTCGCTCACGAAAGGATGCGACGCAATAAGCGTTCGCGGCGAGAGCAGATCGGCTGAAGCGTTGATAGAGCTGATAACGGAAGCTTCGTTGATCAAAAGGTCACGGTTGAGGATCACGTTAGCCATAACACCTCTGTAATCACCGCGTCCCGTATGATAAAGGTAAGAACGGATGTAGCCGATCCATTCGTCAAAAGCACAGCCAAGCTCCGATTCAAAGCCGTTCGCGTCAAGATCAATGTCGGAATAGATCGCCAGAATGTTCATCTGGTTGGGGTTGCTTCCGAGTCGGGAGTCGCCCGAGTCAAAGCCGCGGCAGCATTCAATGAGTGCCTCTGTGAGCTGCGTCTTCAGAACCTCGTAGTTGTCCGCGTTAACGTCGATTCGCAGCGTGTCAACGCCGCCGTCACCGCTCGCGTCAGAGCGCACCTTAACGGCGCCGAAAGTCGCAAGATTGCGCCTGAACTCACCCAGATCCTCACCGTCGAAATTCTTCAAAACGAGTACCGTGTTACGGCTGTTTTCCGCCATGTTATCGCAAAAATCGGACTGAAGCTCGTTGAGTGCATCCTGCAAACTCTTTGCACGTCTGATCATCGGGATCCCGTCGCAGTTGTATTTCACCGCAATAGCGGGAACTCTGTCCCAACGGTAACCAACGCCGTTTTTGTCCGTGAAATGATAGGGAACATTGGCTACGGCATGAAGCTTACCGCCGCGGTATTCGTATTCCTCTGTTCCGCATGCCGTGTAAACGATCAGATTTTCACGAATTCGGCACTCGTGACCCTCGTAATATTCAGTCGGATAAAATCGCAACAAAGCGTCAAGCTTCGTGTGCGCCGCATCGGCCCAAAGAGGCAAGCACTTCGTAGAGTCGAAAAGACGAAGCTGCAGCTCACCGCACTCGTCAATGTAAGGATGAAGCCAGGCAATACCGCAATTGATCGCCTCTGTCGCGGCGCGACGCCATAAACGCTGACCTTGTTTACCGAAGTACCGCTTCAGTTCAGCCGAAAAACGCGAGTCATCAACGTCGAGCGTAAAATCCCGTCCGAGCGAATAGTTGATCTTCTGGTCAACAAGCCGTCCGTACTGATTGTTCACGATCTTCGTGCAGGGAAGCTTGTCGAGCTTCACAGGTTCACCGTCGCTACCGATGCCAAGCCTTGCGCGCTTCAGAATATCATGATCACCGCGATAGTAACGCTTCGCGTCAACGGCTTCACGCCGTTCGCGGGAGATGAAAAATCTCGCAGCCTCTGCCTCAAGCATCTTCTGATAAAAACTGTTTATATTTAATTTCATGTAAACCGCATTTCCTCCTGTCGCGGTAAAAATATGTTATAACATAAAGGCACACGCGCGGAGCATACCGTTATGTGATGAAATAAGAGCATCAAAAGCTGAAATTGGTGCTACCCGACGCGCTTGCAACAGCGTACCGCATAGCGTCCATCAAATGGTCGTTTTTGCCGACAGGACGGTTAACAGCGTTGCCGCTACTGTCAGTGTCCCAAACGTATCCGCGTATCTCGCGGATGAAGCTGCGGCAAGCCGGATGGATAATTATGCGGCATCGTCGCACCGCGTCAATGCCGGACAGAATGCTTCCGCGCCCCTTGTCTGACGGCGTGATGCGGCGTATTCCCATGGCGCGAAGCTCGTCAATGGACTTCGGCTCCGCACAGTCGGCAACAATGCGGCAAGCACCGTAGCCGCGCGCTCGCAACAGCTCGGCGAGTTTGTTGTTTGTAAGTCCGCGCTCGTATAACTCATCAAAAACGTAGATCTCGTTACGTGACTGTAAGTGAAGCCCGCAAAAAAGCGCCGTCGGATCGTTCGTGTAGCCGAAATCGAGCCCGAAGATCGGAACCGCACCGCTTTTAACTAAAGCGTCGCGGTCAAAGTCGGCTACCTCAAATGCAGGGTAAACAAGTCCGCTCACAGCACCCCATTGACCGAGCCCTGCCGTACGGTAGCGCTCGGGACGCTCTCGCTTCATCGTTTCAAACATAGAAATATCAGCCGCGTCGAGAAATTCATTCGTTTTGTAAGTCGTTGTCATTGCCAGAATATCAGCAGAACGCGGAGCGTCAAAAAAACGCCGTTTCAGCCAGTGATTTTCATTCCACGGATTGAATGTGACCGTCAATTGCTTAAAGTATCCGTCGGGGACAGCTCCGCGAATGAGCTCGTCAACCATGTCAAAGTCAGCCTCATCGGTAATTTCAAAAGCTTCCTCACACCAAAGCCAGCATAAAACGCCGTGACTGACAGAGATCGAGGTCAGCTTCATCGGATCGTCAAGCCCCTTGAAGAAGACCTTCTGCCCCGTTTTCTTCCGTGTGATCTCAAGAGGTGAAAGTTTGAACTCAAATTCACGTGCCACGCCAAGCTTTTCCGCCGCCCAGCGCAGCTCCGTGTAACATGAACGCTCAAGCGATGCGTAAGTTTTACGTACGACCAAAAGATTAGCAAGCGGATAGCGCCGCAGATTGTAAATAAACCAAAGCGCTGCCGTTTTGGATTTTTTTGAAGCACGGGATCCTTTGATTACCCGGTAACGTCCGCGAAAACCCCAGAAGCGGCTGTATCCCTTACCAACAGTGGGGCACAGATCAATCCCCTTCGTCACATTCATCCGTCAGCTCATCACCTTCGGCGATAAGCCTGTCCTCGCCGTAAATAATAACGTCGGCTTCCTCTTCGCTCCCGTCGAGAATGCCGTAGCGACGTGCCAGCATCTCAGCTGCTGACATACGCTCTTTGACCGACGCCGACTTGTTTATAACGCGAGCGCGGCGCTCGGTCTTGCCTTCCTTGCCCGTTCTTTGCTCAACGACCACAACCGGGTCGTGTACGTCACCGCGCATAACGGACGTAAGCATCCGTAATATCTCCGACGAATCGGCAATAGTGTCCGATGTAGTAGGAGTATGGGAAGAAATGGCATCAAGTATCTCTTTGTTTGTTAAAAGCAAAGCACCCATGCCCGTACGCTTGTAGCCTGCGAGCCGAGCTGCCTCGTCGGGGGACATCCCCGACAGATAATTGTTCAAAAAACGATTCTGTCTTTCATTCAAATTAAAATATCGACCTCCAATCGCCGCCTTATTGCAAGGCGGCAAAAACTAAAAAGTCAGCGTGAACGTGTATCCTTTGCAATAAATACAAAAACATCATAAGCCGACCGTGCAGCGTATCGGAAAACAGCCTCAATTTCCGAATATTGCTACGCTTTGAACTTTGTTCCGTTAGTGTATTTTTCGCAACGTCTCCTTGCGTATTGCTCGTCGTATTCACCGAGAGCAAACGCAACCTGCTGCCACGTCATCCCATATAAATAACGGAGCGTCAGGGCAGATCTGTCAAAAGGATCGTCCACAGAGGAAATATAACGATGAAAGCTTTCGTATTTTGCCGAAAGTTCATCGGCGCGCCGCTTGATGTCGGAACGAAGCTGAATGAGTCGCGCGTCCTCACCATCGCCCCAAACCTCACCTGCCTTCATTAAGAGATCGAGCTCACACATCTGTCGATCAAGCAAACGAAGCTCATGGCGCAAACCGCGAAATTCGGATAACTTAATAACGGTCCCCCGCCCGCATCACTTTCCCCGAAAGCTCGGCGATGATCTCAGTGACGGTTGAAAGTCCGCAAACCTCCAAAATGTCCGAAACAGAAAAAGCTTCAATACATTCCGCGCAGACAAAACCGTCCCCGTCGCCGTTCGGGTGATAAATGCAGAGCTGTCCGTGATCGATTACGCCTCCGCAAAGGGAACAGGACACATCAGCTTCCGACTGTTCGTCGTAGTCTAACGGACAGCCGTGTATGTGCCCAAAATCATAATCGCAAACATCACACATCATATTTCACCACCAATCTGAACAAATGTTCGTTTTTGACGGATATAAAAACACGCCGGGAGCGCGTGTTCTCATATCGTGGCATAATTATACCATATTTTTCCTGAAAAATCAATCGGCAAAACGAACAAATGTTCGTAATTTTGAAAAAATCATCAAAAACAGTTCTCGCAACACGGAAAAACCTTGTGTTGACAAGGAATTTTAATTAATTTATAATATTCATGATATCTTTGCGAAAAAAACGCAAAATAAAAAAATTTATTCAAAACGCACAAAAATACATGACGGAGATAAAAATGAAACAAAAATTCAAGATCGGAGCCAACCTCTCCGTATCGGGCGGATATTCAAAAATGATAGAAACATCGCATTCGATAGACGGCAACGTCATACAATGCTTCATACGTAACCCTCGTGGCGGCGATATGCGCGCCATCAATGAAACGGATGAACAACACGCTTTGCTGCTCCTGCAAGAATACGGAATAGAGCACAGCTCACTGATTGCTCACGCACCGTATACGATGAACCCGTGCTCCGCAAAACCCGAAGTCAGAGATTTCACGATAAGAACGATGCGCGAGGACTTCGAATACCTTGAGCGCATTCCGGGAATACTCTATAATTTTCACCCCGGCTCACACACAGGGCAGGGCGCCGACGTTGGTATCGCCATGACGGCACATTGTCTTGCCGTCACGATGTGGCAGGAGATGAAAACGACAGTCCTGATCGAAACGATGGCGGGCAAAGGCTCGGAGATTGGCAGAAGCTTTGAAGAAATACGTTTGATGATCAATGCCGCCGAAGAAGAAAACCCGACTATAAAAGGAATGATCGGTGTCTGCCTCGATACCTGCCACGTCAATGACGCAGGCTATGATGTCGTCGGTGATCTTGACGGCGTTCTTTCGGATTTTGATAGAATCATCGGTCTTGACCGCCTTTTCGCAGTTCACCTCAATGACAGCAAAAATCCATTGGCATCTCATAAGGACAGACACGAAACTATCGGCAACGGCACGCTCGGTATTGATGCGATCGCACGTATAATCAATCATCCGCGCCTTCGTCATCTGCCATTCTGCCTTGAAACTCCAAACGAAGTAGAGGGTTATAAACAGGAGATCGCGCTTCTTCGTTCACTTTATACTGAATAATCGGGGATATAATCAATGAAAGTCACGTACATACATCACAGCGGCTTTGCCGTTGAAACCGATACGACAGTCCTTGTTTTTGATTATTATAAAGGTAAGCTCCCAAACGTGCCGACTGATAAAAAACTGTACTATTTTGTCAGCCATCTCCACGTTGACCATTACGAGAAAGCAATTTTCGATGCGGCAAAACAGCGCTCCCGTGTTTATTACGTTCTTGATGACGGAATAAACGACGCCCCCGTGGGGATACACGCCACCTATGTAATTCCGCACGGCGAGTATAACGTCGACGGTGTCAATATCAAAACCCTGCGCTCAACGGATTGCGGTGTTGCATACCTTGTAACCGCAGACGGCAAAACGATATATCATGCAGGGGACCTTCACCTCTGGGTTTGGCAGAGATCCTCCGCTATCGAACGCCGCTTCGTAGAGATAGCTTTTACACGCGAACTTCAACTACTCAAGGGCGTCGACATTGACGCCGCGTTCCTTCCGCTCGACCCGCGCCAGGAAGAGCACGGTTCCCTCGGATTTGACCATGCCATGCGCAACCTGAAGATCAAAAAAGCGTTTCCGATGCACTTTTGGGAACAGCCCGAATACGTGAAAGACTTTGTCGAATCAAAGACCGCATCTCCCTACCGCGACAGAATCGTACCGCTCACCAAAGAGGGCGACACCGTAACGGTATAATATAAACTATATCTCATGTTTTTGTCACTAATCCGTCTTATTTGTTGACATATCGTGTATTGTAGGATATACTTAAAACAGTAACATAATACATGCCGATCAAAAAAGGAGAAATTATGAAAAAGCTTTTATCCGTAATTCTTACCGTGGCAATCGCAATGACACTCGCCGTATCTGCATCCGCAGCAAGTCTTTATGACGTGCTTTTTAACGTGAATGCAGGCGAAGACGTAAGCAACTATTGCTACGAAAACCATCTTGTCGGAACGGTCATTCCCGATCAGCTCAAAATTGAATTTGATCTCACCGTAACGGATACGATCAACCCCTATGCAACGATCTTCTGCTTCCATAAAGGCGACGGAAATGCAAGACTCTGCTTCACACTCGGCGGCGGACTTTTCTATAACGACTGGTCGGGCAACTGGTTTGACGCAGGACTGCATAACGGCGTATACGATAATATTTTCGGCGACTATATCGGTGAAACAGTCCACGTTTCGATCGTAGTGGATTATGAATACTTCTCCGTATACGTAAACGATGAATACGCATACGGCAGCGATACACTCGCAGATAGAAACAGCGATTCCGACGCTTTCTACGGCTCGGGCACAATGACGGATTTCTGGGGCATCTCAAGCTTCGTATGCACGGCAAGCAAACTCGACTTCGGATATAACTCCTGGTGGGTAAGCGAAAGCCTCGACTGCGTAAACGCAGAGATCGCAGATTTCAGCATCTATTTTGATGATAATCTCATGGCTAAATACTTCGTCGGAGGCGAAGCAGGCGTGAACGAATTACATGACGAATCCGAATACGCACCCGAAACGGAAGCGCCCGAAACCGAAGCACCCGAAACAGAAGCACCCGAAACAGAAGCTCCCGAAGAAACAACGGCAGCGCCCGAAACCGAAGCACCCGTGGATGAAGGCGGATGCGGCTCGTCCCTCGCGGCAGCCTCTGCAATCGTGGTGATCACCGCCGTACTCGGCTACGCGATAGTCAAAAAACATTAAACAAAAAAGCTCTCGTCACGAGAGCTTTTTATTTTATAGTTTGTGGTATTTTCTGTATTGCGACGGCGTCATACGATTGTATTTTTTGAATACCTTGCAAAAATAATTGCCGTTGTCAAAGCCGCAATTGTGCGCTATAGAATCAATCGTGTCCTCTGTGTTTGCCAACATACGCAAAGCGTGATTTAGCCTGATTTTAGTCAGGTATTCAATAGCAGTTATCCCCGTGTTATTTTTGAAAACTTTCGATAAATGACTTGCCGAAACGTTAAGAACGCTGGCAATATCTGAAACGCCGTAGGCTTTGTGGAAATTCTCCGATAGCAGGTCAATTGCTTTTTTTGTAAGAGCAGAATAGTTGGATGTCGAGTCTACGGACGTACACAGCTTGCATACGAAATCAAACGCCGCAGAAGATGCGGAAAATGGATTGCCGATCAGACCTTTTTTTGCATCGTTGAATAAATTGAACGCGGAAACTACAGCAGGAGAGTTCTTATCAAGCTCAAATACCATGCCGCGTTTTGATATAATGTCTTTATAATACGGTATCATACTTTTTCCCATGAACAAAACGAAAATGAATTTCCAGTGCGTATCGTTTGGATTGCAGTAATATTTTGTGTTTGCCGGAATATATGTAAAAAATGCCATTCCCGGCTTGAGTGCGTACTGCGTATTATCGACCTCAAATATGCCCGACCCTTCAAGAGTATATTGAAAGGCATAGCTGTCAATGTTGCGGCAACGATTGTCGTAATAATAAGATTCGTCGCTCCGAACTTCGATCCCAACTCCGGTAAGACGTATCGCGGGGTCCGATATTTCTTCCGAAAAAGGAAATCCGATAGTGGCAAGATCATCGTACATCAAAAAAATACCCCCTACGGTGAAATTAATGCTATTGTATATGGCAATTATATTTGATAAAATGATTATAACATCTGATAATATGAATGTAAATAAATAAAAATGCAAACACATCAAAAAATGATTAATTGTCTCGGAGGAACCGTAATATGACGAAAAGAATCGCGCTGCTGACAGTACTTGCAGTATTGGTTACCGCAGTATTTCCGATAATTGCATCGGCAGAAGAAAAAACTACAGATTTCATATCCGAAAGCGGAAATATCATCGAGCTGTACGTTGATGTCAATGGTGACGATACCGCTTCGGGAGAAAAATCATCGCCGTTCAAAACACTGCAACGTGCGCGTCAAAAGGTTCGCGAGCTCAATGATGGTATGTCGGGCGATATCATTGTAAATATCGGCGAGGGCGTATTTACGCTTGATGAAACCTTTACGCTGACAAGCGAAGATTCCGGCAAGAATGGATATAAAGTTATTTTTAAAGGTGCAGGAAAAGAAGCGACCGTTATAAGCGGTGGCGTCGCGGTTGATTCCTGGGATATCCATGACGCAGAAAATAACATATACCGTGCATCCGTCCCCGAAGACGCTGATTTCAGACAGCTGTACGTCAATGGTGAAAAAACTATCCGCGCAAGAAGCGGAAAAGTCGGAACGTATACAACAAGGATCATCGGCGCCGAGCGTATCGAGAATGGCGAGACCCTCCCTGAGCTTTTGACCGTTGATAACGCCAATTCGAGAGCACAGGCAGACGACGGCACGATATTTATTGCCAAAAAAGACAAAACCTTCGACAGCTCGTGGAATAATATCAATAATGTGGAGCTTCACGTTTTCACAGCATGGAGTGTGAATATCTTAAGGGTAAAATCAGTCACAGAAAATGACGATAAATACAGCATAAAAATCGCTGACGAAGAAGCGGAGCTCGTTTTTAACCGTCAGCATCCGAACATCGACGGATACAGCCACATGAGCACAAGAAACTTCATCTATTACGTTGAGAACGCATACGAGCTGATTGACGAGGATAACGAATGGTATCTTGATGAAGAAGAAAACATCCTTTATTTCAAAGCTCCCTCCGGCTTTGATCTTGACGAAGCCGAGGTTATCGTTCCGAACCTTGAAACGGTGGTTTCCGTAGTCGGCACACTCGAC
The DNA here is from genome assembly GCA_045588245.1 of Eubacteriales bacterium. Taxonomy (GTDB): domain Bacteria; phylum Bacillota; class Clostridia; order Oscillospirales; family CAG-272; genus DTU064. Next base: position 6,751 of record JAZNDW010000004.1, on the reverse strand, counting down.
GAGCCCGTACGTGATATAGCTTTCACGAATGTCGGTTTTGCGTATTCAAATTGGATCAAACCGAGTGAAGAGGGCTTTGTTGACGGACAAGCTATGCAGTACGTTACAAGAACGACGTTTGCAACGAACGATGTAGGTGTTGGCAGAGCCGCGGCAGGAGTTCTCATAGAAGCGGCGGACAGTATCGTATTTGATAGCGTTAAGATCTCAAACATGGGCGCGACGGGCATCGACTTCCATTATGGCGTAACAAACAGCGTCATAGCGAACTCCCTCGTTACGGACATATCGGGTAACGGAGTTGCTGTCGGTAAATTTGTTGAAGATTCAAACGTAGACTATCACACTCCGTACAACCCGAAAGATAAAAGGGAAGTGTGTGACGGCGATATGATCGTAAACAACGAGATTTATCGTGTCGGACGCGATTATGAGTGTGCGGTTTCAATAGCCGCAGGCTACCCGAAAAACATGTTGATTGCAAATAATACGATCGCTTATGCTCCGTATTCGGGCATATCGATCGGTTTTGGATGGACGAAGTCAAAAAACGCGATGAGCGGCAACAGAATCATACGAAACGAAATATATAATGTCACCGAAGTCCTGTGCGACGCGGGCGGTATCTACACGCTCTCACAACAATCCGATTCACAAATGTGGGGCAACTATATCCACGATATAAAACTGCCGTCGTGGGCAGATTACGGCACAAGCGGCATCTACCTTGACGAAGGAACGGGCGGCTACTATATAACGCACAATGTCGTCGAAAAAGCATACGGTATCAATTCTCATGCCACGGGCGTTAATGATATATTCGGAAATTTCGTAAACGAAAACGGCATGGTTAAAAATGACGCCGCAGCCGATGTGAAAGAAAATGCAGGTGTTCAGAATAGCATCGATCTGTCCGATTACGAGGATGTGCCGCAGGTTGGAGACGATCTTCCCGAATTTGAATACACCGAAGTATTCCGTGATGATTTTGAATCATACGAAGAAGGTAATCTCAAATCTGACCTCTGGACGATTCAAAAGACTCAGAAAAAGCTTATCAACATAGAAACCGATTCCGGCAATAAAGTCGTGAAGCTGACAAGCAACGGATCAAATACGAAGCTTCACGCCGACATATCCCTTTCCGCTAACGTTACACAGTTTGATTTTTGCTTTACTGATATTTTGAGCGGAACGGAGGGAATGTATAATGTTATTCGCGACAGTGGTGTCGTGTATACGGCGAACCTGACACCGGGTCACAGTACGACAGTGAGACTCGAAACAAAGGGGACAGATGAGGTCGGCATGATAAAATCCATGAAGCGCGGTACGTGGTATACTTGCAAAACAATGGTCTACGACAGCGTTATGTATGTAAAGATCTGGGCAAAAGATAGCGTCGAACCCGATTCGTGGGATCTGATGAAAGAAATGAAAGATTCGGTAAACAGCGATGCCGCCGCGGGACTTGAGTTTTACGCTAACGGTTCAAAATCCATGTATGTTGATAACGTTGTCATAATGGAGCTATCCGAAAAAACAGTCGATAATGATGATGTGAACGATGACACGGAAACCGAAACACCTGAAACCGAAGCTCCCGAAGAAACAACGGTAGCGCCCGAAACTGAAGCACCCGTGGATGAAGGCGGATGCGGCTCGTCCCTCGCGGCAGCCTCTGCTATCGTAGTGATCACCGCCGCACTCGGCTGCGCGATAGTAAAGAAAGACTGATCAATAACAAAAAAACGCTTGCCTCACGGCAAGCGTTTTGCTTTATAAAAAACTTATTTAACAACTTTTTCAAGATACTCCGCAACGTCACCAACGGTAACGAACTTGGTAAGCTGATCTTCGGGAATCTCTATATCATAAGTCTCTTCACATTTCATAACAAGGTCAGCCAGGTCGATAGAGTTGATCTCAAGGTCGCCAATGAGCTCTGCCTCGGGAGTGATGCGGGATTCGGCAATGTCAAGGTCTTCGATAAGCATCTGCTTGATCTGTGCATACATAATTGATGTGTCCTCCGGTGTTTTGTAATATTATTATTAATCATTCTTAAGTCGCTATATTTCGACAACAACAAACATATTATATTAAAAGAAAAACGGAAAGTCAATAACAGAATTGATATAATTCTATCATATAAACAATTAATTTATGATAAATTCATCAATATGCCTTGTAATATGATGTAGAAGTCATGTATAATGAAATAACACCGAAACAAAAGGACGGTATTATTCAATGAGCGAAGTAAACAAACAGATGAAAACTATAGACGAAGAGAATAAAGAAACATTTACCGCAACAGAAAAAAAGCAAAAGCAAAAGCGCGGCATTATAGTTGCATTTTCCGTTATGCTTGCGATCGTGCTTGTCACGTATATAATCATTCCGGGCATCGGAATGATCGCCGATATGATCGCCGATCAAAAGGACGACGGATACAAAAGCGACTATATGGACGACATAAAAAGTCTTTCCTTCTATCCGGCGGATTATAATGAGAATATATATGAAGACAAAGAATATATGGATAAAAACCGTTATCTTTCATATGAAAAGGGCGGCGACACATTCACAATCACGAACGGCGACTATGCGTTTTACGGTCCCACAATTGAGTTTTTTGCCGAGTATTTTGATGCCGTCATAAACGGCGAATACGAAACCTATAACGATTTTTTCACCGAAGCGTATTTCGAAAAACAGTCAAATAAAAGCCGCTTCACACCGCAAAAGCTCTATGATATAAATGTCAAGTATAAAAGCACTACCGCGCTTGAAGGCGACGTTACATCATATATATATTATGTCGATTATAAAATATTCGAAAACAACGGTACTTTCCGTAACGATATCGAAAGTGACGCTTCACGCACCCTCGTTTACGAGCTTCACCTTTATCCCGACGGCAAAGTCCTCATTAACTATATCGGAAGATAAATTCATTATAGGACAGAGAACTATATCGTTCTCTGTCCTTTTTTATTTCCGTTGGTTTTGTTGCACAAAAACGGCGGCGTATATTTGTGATATTGACTAATTTACGCCGCCGCGCTCGGCGTGGTAAAATATAGATGAAAGAAAAATAAAAAAATGAAAAATTTTCGAAAACAGCGAAAGATTTTGACAAAAAAGCGACATATATAGTGAAAAGAAAAAATATTTTCAAAAAACCGAACGCAAAGCGCATTTTTTAAGGATATATATGTAGAGAGATGTAAAAAGACTGCATTTGTCTATGTAACACGCAAGGAGCACACTATGAAAAACAACCACACCCGCGGGAAAACACCGCTGCTTCTCGTACGCAAACGATAGCGTGTAGGCGGCAACACTCGCTTATACGCTCATTTGACCGTGAAAAAATAAAATTATAAAAGGAGATCGACAAATGAAACGCAATCGCACACTATCGCTCATGCTTGCTGTTGTGTTAATCCTCTCCACAGCGGTCATACCGATCAATGCGGAGAGCAACGTACAATACACAGAGGCAGACCTTCACGAAATGATAAGCTATGCCGACGCCGTAGCCGCAGGCCACGTAAACCGTCTTAACGACGAAGAAGATATGAACACCCTCATCTTCGCCAATGAGGACAATACTAAAACGATGTATTATTACGGCGAAAATATCAAGTACACGGACGAAAACGGCACCGTCCGCGATAAGACAAACAAGCTGACGTATTCGAATGGAGTCTACGTCAACGAGGATAACGACATAAACGTGGCGATCCCGACAAGCCTTTCCTCGGGCGTCACGCTGACGTACGAGGACATCGAAATCATTATGACGCCCGAATTCGTCGGTGCAGGATCGCTCACAAGCACCGCTCCGACTGCAACGCTCACCTCAACGTCACGCGGTCAGGCAGACAACGTGACGTATGATTCCGTGTTCGGCAGCGGCATTTCCGTCCGCTACACGCCGATGTACTCGGGCGTCAAGGAGGATATCATCCTTCAGTCGTACACGGGCACGTACAGCTTCGATTTTACGATCGATACGAACGGACTTCTGATGCTGCCCGACACGGTGCTTGAAGAAGCGGAAGCGGAACTTGACGACGGCATCACAGACGACGATAATGCAACTCTCGTCACGCCACCGAACTGGTACTTCGCATATCGAGAGGACCCCGCCACTCCTGTGGCTTGGCTGTCCGATATCTACATATACGACAGCGTGGGCAACACCGCCCTTGGCAGCGTCACCGTAGAGCAGATTTCACATACGAAGTACGCACTTACCGTCCATGCGGATAAATCCTTCCTCGAAGCGGAATCGACCGTGTATCCGGTGACGGTGAATCCGACGATTACGATTGATGACGATGATGAGGAAAAATATCATGATGCTACTCTTGTAGGACAATATCCGACCTCAAATTATGGTTCGAGCACAGTTCTCTCTCTTAACGGGGCTAATGATTCATATTTTGCAATCAGATTCCACGGCCTTGAGTCGAACAGTACTTTTACAGGACTGGCGTCGGGACAAATACAAAATGCTGTTTTAAAATTGCGTTGTTCAACGATAAGCATTGATGAAGAAGACAGTGATCAAAAAATAGCAGTATATATTAATCAGTATAATCCGATAAGTTATACTTCCGGAGTATATTGGGAGGAATCTACTGCTACTTATTCGCGCAACGGAGTTGCATATTATGGATCATCCCAATATCCACAAGCATCCAAACTTATTACTGCTGTTGGAAATGTTGAATTCGATATAACAAATCACGTGAAAGAATGGGCTGATTCAAGCGTTAAAACCTACAAAGGGATTCTCTGTCATTTGGCGAGTGCGGATTATACTGCCGGAAACAATATAGCAAGTTTCTATTCAGGCGAATATTCCGGAGTGACATCTTACCGTCCGTATTTACAGATAACATATACACAGGATGGTATATATAAACTGGTGAATGTTGGCACAGGGAAAGCATTGAACAATAGCTCCGGTGCAACAATTAATGCAACTGCATATAGTGCCGTCAATGACGTTGTTGAACAAACCTTTAGAGTTGTGTACAACAGCAGTGAAAATGGTTTTAATATATATGCATTAAATAGTTCATACGGATATGGAAAAAAACTTGGACAAGAAGATAATGATTTAGACGATGTGTTACTGGAAGATGAAAATGATAATACAATTACAATTAACCATTGGAGCTTAATATATGTTTCCGAAAATGTATATTGGATAAGACTCAACGGTAGCTCGACCGCATATTATTTGTCTTCAACAAGTGGTGGTGACGTGTATTTGAAAAATACTTATACCTCGACTAATGAACAGTGGCGATTTGAGTATATTGATGATGGTTCTGTGGATTTGAACGTGGATACTACAATTAGACAAATGGATAGCTATTCTTGCAGTTCAGCTTGTGCACAGATTTTACTTAATTATCATGACATAGTAGGAACAGAAGAATCAGATCAAGTTTTAATCCAAAAAACTCAGAAACAGTGGAAAGAATACTATGGTGAAAATGATTGGAGCATAATGTATGTTGTTATGCATGCAATCAATGATTTACTTGACCAAGATTTGTATTATTGTGCACAGAATCTAACGACTAAAGAAATGAAGTATTATCAAATACTTAAATCATTAGATTCAGGATGCCCTGTGATGTGTATTGTAGTTCCGTCTCGCCCTGGATATATGTATATATCTGGCTCTACTTCACATTATGTTGTTATATCAGGGATAGAATACAACAATGGGTTACATTTTATAATTCAAGATCCCAACAACGATTCAAACAATACGCAGGGAACTTATACTGTACCTGTAGATCAATTTATGGGATTTCTTTTGTACAATCAATTTATTTGTTCACAGGAGTAAAAAATGAATTATCTAAAAACAATAATCATAATCATCGCAGTTGTTTCTGTAATTTTTTGCTTGACTCTCAGTATTACTGCAAATGTTTTTCCATCATACGATGAAAATGAACTTTTCTCTATTCTTGAATCTTCATTTGATTTTTACACAGAGTTTTTTCTGATTGCTAAAGAAGAGATGATAAATCATAGTGATACTCCCATAATAGTTGAACGAGAAGATGGAGCAATATGGCCATCAAATACTTATTACCCCAGAACTGATGAGTTGGGAAACTGGGAGAGTTTCTGTAACAAACTGTATTCATACTATACAGATGAAATAGGCGATATTTTTATTGATAATATGCAGGGATTCGAAAATTCAGGCAAGGTGTACGTTAAAGAGAGTATGTTTTACGGTGCTCAAAATGACGGTCCGTTTTTTTCGTATCATGATACTATAGGTGAATATGATATAGATTTGGAGTCGCGCGATACATTCAAGCTTATAGAATCAAACGGAAACACACTTATATACGAATATCAGGTTTTTGATTTTTGGATTGGTGTTTTTGATATTTCGGACGAATCAGATCGCCCATCGCCAGAAGATCAAGTTTTGAACTTAACTGTAGAGTTTACTCACACCGAATCTGGTTGGAGGATTTCGGGTGGAAGTATGGTAGACACATACCTTTACGGTAGAAGTTATGATTATTATTTGAATGGCGCCCCCCAGACCGGGTTTGCCACCGTCGCCTACGCCGCCGTTGCGGTCGTTTCCGCAGCCACCGCCGTCACCGTAGCGAAAAAGCGGAGAAAATAAGCCATATCCGCCAAAATAGGGGGAGGCTCACGCCTCCCCACGGCCTCGTGAAAGGAGACT
>JAZNDW010000003.1:0-19091 GCA_045588245.1 Eubacteriales bacterium | reverse complement strand
CACGAACCGCTTGTTTCTATGGAGCTGTGGGAACGAGTACAAGCTCGCCTCAAATCTCAACGAAAAGCATATCCAAAATACGCAAGACAAGAACAGACGATTGACTATATGCTCAAAGGCCTTGTCAGATGCAGCGTCTGCGGTTCTACGCTCGCGATAAACGGTTATAGCGGAAAGAACAAAACTCGTTGCTTGCAGTGCTGTAATTATTCGAGAGGCTCCTGCCACGTTTCGCACGGCATCACCCTGCCGAAGATCGAAGAAGCTTTTATTGCCGGGCTTGAAGAAGCTGTCGAAACGCAGACGTTCAATATTACGCCTCGCAAACCGCAAAAAAACAAGAGCGTCGAAACGCCCGATTATGATAAGCTGATCGCTCTTGAAGAACGCAGACTTGAACGTGCAAAACAAGCATATCTCGCGGAGATAGACACAATAGAGCAGTACGCAAAGAATAAAGCGGAGATCACAGCAAGAATAGAGGAATTGCAGGAGAAGAAAAACGGCGCAGAGCCCGCCGAGAACATCGACACCGCTGCCTACGCAAAGAAAGTCGCAGAGATAGTGGAGTTTATCAAGCGCGAAGATATCACCCCACAAGCCAAAAATGAGGCCCTACGCGCCATAATAGAAAAAGTCGTATTCCAAAAAGCCAACAACAATTTGGCTATTTATTTTCACGCTTAATAATTATCATAAATAACCATTTGGTCCGCCGAACTGAGAAATTATCAGCGAGGCGAGCTGCGGGTTCGGATTTTTTATATTAACGGGATATTGAAGCTTTTTTTCGTATGACCACATATCAATCCACCTCCGGATAGCTGCCCTGCCACGGCCAACCGCCCATGATCCAACGCCATGTGTCGCCGTCAGCCGCCGCGGCGTTTGCCGTCAAGGGGCCGAACATCTTCTCAAATTCTCTTTTCGTTTCTTCGTAAAGTTCGCTATATTTTCTGTAATATGCGAGCGCATCACGGTTATCGGGATGCGTGTCGAGAAAAAGACGTGCTTCGTCGAGCACGAAGCCATACATCTGCAGCTCGTGCATCAGGCTTTCGTATTTCGATTTGTTTTTCATTTTTTTCCACCTCCGCACACTCTCGGAGGATAAAACGGAAGATCAAGCTCTGCGAAGAGCGTGCCGCGGCAAAGTGCCTCCTCAGGCGAGTAGGCGTTGCGCCATTTCTGACGCGGTACGTATGCCATGGCGAGCGGTAAACCGTCAACGACACCGGGGTTAAAGCCGTGTCCGTTCATCATGTCCTCAATATTCATGAGTGAATCGCGGAAATCGTCGCTGATACGGTCGCGCGGAGTGCGGTTATCATTTTCACGTTCCAATTTTTAAGTCTCCATAGTTTTTTATGGGCGTGTGCCCATTGTCAGTATATGAAGGCGTTGCTTTTTGCGACATTACGGCTCGGGAGCAGATAATGATGCGATAATAGATGTGTACAGTGACAAAACGAAAACGTGCGCCTATTTTGCGGATAAATAAAGCATATTTGAGAGAATGTCGAAATTGCGCGAAATTGCTTGTGAAAACTTTGTAAATGTGATATAGTATAAGTCAGTAATCTACATAATATTTATTATAAAAAATGTCAGGATCAAAACGAGAGCGAGCCGTGTCGAAAAACGGTGAATGAAACTATAGATATGAAGATTAAAAGAGAAACAATAACAAAAATCATTGTAGCCGCAGGTACAGCGTCAGTAATACTTTTTTTGCTTTGGTTTATGTTTTCGGGTGACAATAGGGAACTGCTTATAAGCATTCTGAAAAATGACTACAAGGGCGAAGAGCTGCGGGACAAACTGAACGATTTCGGTGTCCGCGGATACATAACGATCATAATTTCCACGATGCTTCAGGTGGTAAGTACGTTTTTGCCTGCTGAACCGGTGCAGGTGCTTGCGGGCTTGACGTTTGGCTTTGCTGTCGGTGTTTTGTGCTGTGCTGTCGGTGTTCTTTTGGGAAACACGCTGATATATCTCTTGCAAAGACTGTTCGGAGATAAATTGCGCCGCTTTTTTACCCAAAACATTGGATTGGATATGGAGCATATAGCTAAGTCTAGCAAGATAACGGCGATTGTATTTATTCTTTATTTCCTGCCGGTGATCCCTTACGGTATGATCTGCTTTTTTGCCGCAGGAACGGGCATGAAGTACAGACGCTTCGCGTTAATAACGCTTTTAGGATCGCTTCCCTCCATTTGCATCGGAGTTGGCTTGGGATATATCACTGTCGCTTACAGTTGGATTTTGGCTGTGGTGCTGTTCGGGATAATGGCAGTGGTACTCTTATGCCTTTACTGTAACCGAAAAAAACTGTTTTCAAAATTGAACACCTTTGCGTCAAGTTCGAAAAATCTGTCAAAAACCACCGTACAAAAAGCAAACGGATTTTTGCTGGCGCTGTTGTATAACGTGCTGTTGTGTTATTATTATATGTGCGGCTTCAGGATCCGCTCGGTGAACAAGTACGGCAAACAGCCTGAAAAGCCGTCAATCATTTTGTGCAACCACGGTTCCTTCATTGATTTTGTTTACGCAGAAACGGTACTGCGCAAAAACCATCCTCATTTTGTGGTGGCGCGACTGTACTTTTATCATAGGTTTTTAGGGTGGCTTTTAAGAAAAATGGGCTGCTTCCCGAAGAGTATGTTTACTATGGACATGGAATGCACGAAAAACTGCTTGCGTGTGCTGAAAAACGGGGAGATACTGGCGATGATGCCTGAAGCTCGTCTGTCCACGGTCGGTCGCTTTGAGGACATTCAGGAAACTACATATTCGTTTTTGAAAAAATCGCGGGTGCCGGTATATACCGTTAAAATTGAGGGCGACTATTTTGCCGATCCCAAGTGGGGCAAGGGGATGCGCCGAGGAGCTCTTGTGGAGGTTGAATTTGATATTCTGTTCACGGCCGAAGAGCTCGCCAAGCTGTCTATAGCGGAAATCAAGGCAGGAGTTGAGGAGCGTCTTTATTATGACGAGTTCCGATGGCTGCAAAGTCGACCGAATGTCCGATATCGGAACAGAAATCTTGCAGAAGGATTAGAAAACGTCCTGACCTTGTGCCCTGAGTGCGGTCAAAAGTATACCGTCTATACAAAGGGCAGGGACGTTCTGTGCAAAAACTGCGGTAAACTGACGTCTCTTGACGACCGATACGGTTTTACGGAGGATTTTCGATTCCGGAATTTTGCCCTGTGGTATCACTGGCAGAAAGACGTTTTACAACAGCAGATATTGACGGATGAATCGTTCTCTTTGCAGTCCCGTGTAGAGTTGCGTCTGCCCGGTAACGGCAGAGGCTTGACGCGCCACGGCGGGGACGGCTTGTGTATTCTTGATCGAAGCGGTCTGCGCTATGTTGGCACGAAGGATAACGAAGATATTGATGTTCATTTTCCGATAAAGCAGGTTTACAGACTGCTTTTTGGTGCGGGCGAGAACTTCGAGATATATAACGGAGAGGAAATATTCTACTTTGTTCCGGAAATAAAGCAGTCTTCTGTTGATTGGTATATGACGTCGATGATTCTTTACGATGAAATGAAATCCGGTGAGTAACAATGGGGAGGAGTTTATGATGACGAAAGAAAAAACCTCTGAGAAAAAACAAAAAGAGCAAGCCTTTTCCACCATTAACACGAAGGCGTTTTTGACTGTCGTTTCAATACTTGTGGCAATCTTGCTTCTCTGCGGTGCACTGTCTTATTTTGTTCCCGGCGGCGCTTACGAACGCGATGATACCGGTGCCATTATTATTGGAACTTACGAAAAAGAAGGGGTGTCGGGCATTGAAATCTGGCGCGTTGTAACGGCGCCGATACGTGTGTTTGCTACGTCGGATGCCGTAACTATCATTGCAATCAGCCTTTTTTTGCTGATAATGAGCGGTATTTTCAACGTGTTGGAATATACGGGCGGCATTAAAACGTTTATTGTACAGATCATGAACCGCCTGCGTGACAAAGGTGGCCCCGTAGTTTGCATAACGGTGATGATCTTTATGCTTTTCGGAAGTCTGTTCGGCATGTTTGAGGAGCTGGTCACGTTGTTGCCGTTGATCATCGTGTTTATGCTGTCGATGAATATGGACACGATGATGGGACTCGGTTCCTGCCTTCTTGCGGCTTGCTTTGGCTTCTCTGCGGCGATTACAAACCCGTTTTCAGTGGGAATTGCATCGCAATATGCAGGCATTCACACGTCCTCAGGCGTGTGGCTGAGAATCGTGTTCTTTGCTATTATTTATGCTGCCCTTTGCTGTTTTTTGATGCTTTATTTGCGGAAAATCGAGCGCGATCCCAAAGCATCGTTAACGTACGAAGAGGACTCTGTTCGCCGTGAGCATCTGGGGGACGAGGCGATGTCCGCTCCCGAAAATCAAGCGATAATCTTCAAGGTCTACTCTGCGTTTTTTGCAATTGAGTGTGTTTTGCTTGTCTTGATTGCTTCCGTCCGTGCTATTTCAGGGCTTGCGATCCCCATTTTGGCGGCAAGCTTTTTGATCTTTGGTTTGGGTGCCGGATTCATTGTCAGCAAAAAACCGCGTCAGGTGATGAGATGGTTCCTGCAGGGAGCGTCGGCAATGCTGCCTGCGGTGATCATGATCGCGATTGCGTCGTCCGTCAAACTAGTGATGGAGGAAAGCGGCATAATTGACACTATTATGCACTGGGTGCTGAACCTTTTGGACGGCAGCAACAAATTCGTTGCGATACTGCTGATTTATTTGCTGATCCTGTTTTTGCAGTTGTTCATCGGTTCTGCCACAGCCAAGATCGTTTTGGTGATGCCCATAGTGGTACCTATAGCTCAGGCGCTGGGCATCTCTCCGACGCTCGTGATTCTGACGTATTGCATGGCAGACGGCTTTACCGACGTGATCATACCGACAAATCCCGTCCTGCTGATCGGCTTATCCATGGCTAACGTCTCCTACGTAAAGTGGGTCAAGTGGACGTGGAAACTGCAGCTGTTCGTTTTTGCGCTGACCGTGTTGATCCTCTTGTTTGGTGTTGGAATCGGTTATTGACTCTCGTAACCATCCTTTCTTTCTTGTGTTGACACAGAGAGGCGTGGTGTGATAAAATATCAAAAGAATAATATGCGCCGAGCGCGTTTTGAAAGGAATACAGCTATGCTTGAAAAATTAAAGGAGCAAGTTTATCTTGCTAACATGATGCTTGTTGAATATAAGCTCATCACATTCACATGGGGCAACGTCAGCGGTATCGATCGCGAGAGCGGCCTTGTTGTAATCAAGCCGTCGGGCGTTGAATACGCAGACCTCAAGCCCTCTGATCTTCCCGTACTCGATCTGGACGGAAACATCGTTGAAGGCGATATGAAACCCTCCTCCGATACTCCCACACACCTTGAGCTTTACCGTAAGTTCCCCACAATTGGCGGTGTAACGCATACGCATTCGCAGTGGGCAACGAGCTTCGCTCAGGCAGGCCGCGGCATCATCCCTTACGGAACGACACACGGCGACTATTTTGACGGACTTATCCCCTGCACCAGACGCATGACACCCGAGGAGATCGCGGGCGAATACGAGCTGAACACTGGTAAGGTCATCGTTGAAACGTTTGAGGGCATGGATCCCGACAGAATGCACGCAGTCCTCGTTAATTCGCACGCACCGTTCACATGGGGCAAGGACGCAAAGGGAAGCGTTGAGGCGGCAGTCGTTCTCGAGCAGGTTGCTATGATGGCACTTCATACGGAGATCCTCGCAGGTAACGCGGGCGGAGCTGAACGTATGCAGGAAGAGCTTCTCCGCAAGCATTTTGACAGAAAGCACGGCCCGAACGCATACTACGGACAGGGAAAGAAATAATAAAAGAAATAAAAAATCACCGCTGCGGCGGTGATTTTTTTGTTTTATTTTCTGTCCTCAAGCGGGATATAGCTTCTGTCCTCGCGGACGCTCATGTACGCAGGACGGATGATCTTGCTCGAATTCATCAGCTCCTCGATGCGGTGTGCGCTCCAGCCTGCGATACGTGAAACGGCAAAAATGGGCGTGTAAAGCTCCTCGGGGATGCCAAGCACGTCGTAAACAAGACCGCTGTAAAAGTCAACGTTGATCGGGATCGGTTTCAAAAGTCCGGGCTTGCTGTTCATGATCTCAAGCGCGATGCGATCGACTTTTTTGTAAAGCTCGAATTCGTCTGCACGTCCTTTTTCAATGCACAGCTTTTCGGAATACTTCTTCAAAAGCAAAGCACGCGGATCGGACTTCGTGTAAACGGCGTGACCTATGCCGTAAATGAGACCTGTTTTGTCGTACGCGTCCTTACGCAGTATCTTATATAGATATGCGCGGATTTCGTCGTCGTCTTTGAGGTCGGAGACGTTTTTCTCAATGTCGTCAAACATCCACTTGACCTTGAGATTTGCGCCACCATGCTTGGAGCCTTTAAGCGAGCAAAGGGATGCGGCGGTCGATGAATACGTGTCGGTGCCCGACGAGGTAACGACGTGCGTTGTAAACGAGGAATTGTTTCCGCCGCCGTGTTCGGCGTGCAGAACGAGACACAGATCGAGGATGCGAGCCTCGGTTTCCGTGTATTTGTTGTCCTCGCGGAGCAAACGAAGGATGTTTTCCGCCGTGCCGAGCTTGGGAAGAGGATTGTGGATGAAAAGTCCGCGTCCCTTTATGTAGTGCGAATACGCCTGAAACGCGTAAGAGGTGAGCATCGGAAGCGTTGCAATCAGTCCGATGCATTGACGGAGCACATTCGGGATCGAAAGATCGTTTGCGTTTTTATCATACGAATAAAGCGTGAGAACGCCTCGCGCGAGCGAATTCATTAAGTCGGCGTTCGGCGCCTTCATAATAACGTCGCGGACGAAGTTTGTTGGCAGCGTGCGGCAGTCGGAGATGAGTTCCGCGAAGCTTTCAAGCTGCTCTTTTGTGGGCATCTCGCCGAAAAGAAGCAGGTATACGGTCTCTTCGTAGCCATAGCGGTAATCGGCAAGGAAACCGCGAACGAGGTCGTTTATATTGACTCCGCGATAGTAAAGCTCACCTTCAACGGGGACGTTGTTTTTGTATCCGTGAACGGTGGATATGTCGGTAAGTCCGGTGAGAACGCCGCGCCCGTCGGAATCGCGCAAGCCGCGCTTAACGTCGTATTGCGTGTACAGCTCCGATGCGATATGGTTGTTTTGTTCGCAAATTTCCGCAAGCTCCAAAAGCTTTGTGGGATTGTCTTTTATCATTTTGTATCTTCTTTCTTAAAAAAGGGATCAGTTGCCGGCGAGTGCATCGTAGCGGGCGCGGATCTCGGCGATGAAACGGTCCGTCGTTGCCGTGACGGCGTTTTCGTTATCCGAAACGGCGCAGAGGTCGCCTGTCATAATTCCGTCGGCGATGGTCTGCATCGTTGCCGTCTCAATATTGTCTGCCCAACGGCAAAGCTCGGGGATCCCGTCAAGCTCGCCGCGGCGGCGGAGAGCACCCGTCCATGCGTAGATGGTCGCTGTGGGATTTGTGGAGGTGACTTCGCCCTTGAGATATTTGTAATAGTGGCGCTGAACGGTGCCGTGAGCGGCTTCGTATTCGTATGTACCGTCGGGGGAAACGAGAACGGAGGTCATCATTGAAAGCGAGCCGTAGCAAGCGGCAACGAGGTCGGACATAACGTCGCCGTCGTAATTTTTGCAAGCCCAAATGAAGCCGCCGTTTGAGCGGATGACGCGGGCAGCGGCATCATCGATGAGCATATAGTAGTAGTTTATGCCGGCATCTGCAAAGCGGGCTTTATAGCTTTCCTCAAATATTTCGGCGAAGATATCTTTGAAACGATGGTCGTAGGTTTTGGAGATCGTATCTTTGGTTGAAAACCAAAGATCGAGCTTCGTTGAAAGTGCATATTCAAAGCATGAGACAGCGAAGCTGCGAATGCTTTCTTCTGTGTTATGGATTCCCTGCGCGATGCCGTCTCCCTTGTAATCGTGGATGAGCTGACGGGTTTCGATGCCGTTTGCATCTGTTACGACGAGTTCGCACTTACTGCCTGCTGCGACGCGGGCTTCGATGTTTTTGTAAATGTCACCATAAGCGTGACGTGCAATCGTGATTGGCTTCGTCCACGTTGAAATGTAGCGCTTGATCGAGGGAGCAAGGATGGGGGCGCGGAAAACGGTGCCGCCGATGATGCCGCGGATCGTTGCGTTCGGGGACGGATAGAGGCGCGAGAGGGAATATTCCTCTTTTCTTGCCGCGTTCGGCGTGATCGTGGCGCACTTGACAGCAACGCCGAGGCGTTTTGTGGCTTCAGCCGCATCGACCGTAACGCGGTCGTCGGTCTTCTCGCGGTATTCCATACCGAGATCGTAGTATTCGGTTTTTAAGTCGATGTAGGGAGTGATAAGCTCGTCCTTGAGTTTTTGCCAGATGACGCGGGTCATCTCGTCGCCGTCCATCTCAACGATAGCGTTTTTCATAATTATCTTATCATTCATGCGTTTTTCTCCTTTATGTAGCCGAGAAGTCCGCCTGCGGGCAAAAGCTTGCGTTCACGCTCGCCGAGCGTGACGCGAAGGGCGATCTTTTCGTTTGTGCGCTCGTTTGTGAGGGTGAGCGATCCGTACTCGATGCCGTTTTTGATGTCTCCGATATGGAGTACGTCGTCGGCGTCGATCTTATCGTAGTCGTCGGGGTCAACAAAGGTGAGCGGAACGATGCCCATGTTGATGAGATTGCTTCTGTGGATGCGTGCAAAGGATTTTGCAATGACGGCTTTGACACCGAGGTAAAGCGGTGCTAATGCCGCGTGCTCACGGGATGATCCCTGACCGTAGTTCTCGCCGCCGATGATGACGGAGTTTGTCATGTCAAGTGCACGCTTCGGGAAATCGGGATCGATTCCCGAAAAGCAGTACTGCGATATCGCGGGGATGTTGGAGCGGAGAGGAAGTATCTTTGACCCGGCGGGCATGATGTCATCGGTGGTGATGTTGTCGCCTACCTTAATCGAAACGGGAACGTGAAGCTCGTCATTTATGGGGGAAGTCTTCGGGAATGGCTTGATGTTCGGACCGAACACGAGCTCGTGCTTGCCGTCTGTCGGCGGCACAAGCATATTTATGCTTTCGGGGAAGAGATCGGGCTCGTTAATCGGTTCGGGAGATGCAAGCTTCGTCGGATCGGTGACGACACCCGTGACGGCGGACGCCGCCGCGACCTCGGGGGAAACGATGTAGATCTCGGCGTCAGCGGTGCCTGAACGTCCCTTGAAATTGCGGTTGAAGGTGCGCAGGGATACGCCGCCCGAATTCGGTGACTGTCCCATGCCGATGCAGGGGCCGCACGCACATTCAAGCAGACGTGCGCCTGCGTCGAGCAGAAGCTTGAGCGCACCGGATTCGGTAAGCGCAGTCAGAACTTTGCGGGAGCCTGGAGTGACGGTAAGCGAAACGGAATCGGCAACGGTCTTGCCGCGGAGGATATTTGCCGCCGCTGTGAGGTCGGCAAACGAGCTGTTCGTGCAAGAACCGATGCATACCTGACTGACGGGAAGCCCTTCGATGTCTGCAACAGCAGATACGTTATCGGGCATGTGGGGGCAAGCTGCGAGCGGTGTGAGCTCGGACAGATCGATCTTTATGAGTTTTTCGTATTCCGCGTCGGAATCTGCGGCGAGCGGACGGTATGCATCGGCTCTGCCGTGACGGCGGAGATAATCGAGCGTGTTTTCGTCGGACGGGAAAACGGAGGAGGTGGCACCGCATTCGGCGCCCATGTTTGCGATGGTGGCGCGTTCTGTAACGGTAAGCGTTTTGACGCCGTCACCGAAGTATTCAAGAACGTAGCCGACGCCGCCCTTGACTGAGATGAGGCTCAGAACCTTGAGAATAACGTCCTTTGCGGCGACGTGGGGAGGAAGCGAGCCTGTCAGCTCTACACCCATAACGCCGGGGCAGGTGATGTAGTAGGGCTCGCCCGCCATTGCGGCGGCAACGTCAAGACCGCCCGCGCCGATTGCGAGCATACCGAGACCGCCGCCCGTGGGAGTGTGCGAGTCGGAGCCGATGAGGGTCTTGCCGGGGATACCGAAGCGTTCGAGGTGTACCTGATGGCAGATGCCGTTACCGGGACGTGAATACCACAGCCCGAACTTCTTCGCCGCGGAGGCGAGGAAGCGATGGTCGTCGGCGTTTTCAAAGCCAGTGCCGAGCGTGTTATGGTCAACGTATGCAACGGAGAGCTCTGTTTTGACGCGGTCCGTTCCCATAGCGTCAAGTTCGAGGTACGCCATCGTACCCGTTGCGTCTTGCGTGAGCGTCTGATCTATTCTTATTCCTATCTCAGTGCCGACGGTGAGGGTGCCCTCAAGCAGGTGAGATGATAAAAGCTTTTCTGTAAGAGTGTTTTTCATGCGGTTGTATCTCCTTTCGGACGGAGGATTTTTTTGCGGTCAAATATCTTAAAGAGACTTTATAAAAAGCTGATTGTTAAATGATATTTATTATTTTACCACTGATCGCGGCTCTTGTCAATGAGTGAATGAAAAAGTGATGTGCTAAATTTGCAAAAATATTGCAAAAATGAATGTAAATTCGTCGAAAAGTCGAAAAATACGCATAAAACGATGCATAAACTTGCAGAAAGCGGCGCGCTGCGGAAAACTAAAAAGGACACGCGGTGCGTGTCCTTTTTTGGTTTTGATATTTCTTATTTAGCAAGAACTTTCTTGAGCTGTACGAAACGGGGCAGACCGTCTTCCTTGACCATGCCGGTTTCGCCCTGAATGAGAGGCAGGCAGTAGTCGATGAAGTCCTGGGTAACGCCGTTGTGAGCTTCGTTGATCCATTCAAGCGGAACCTTCTTTTCGGTGTTTGCAACGAGAGAAAGCTCGAAGAGCTCGGGCTCGCAGTGGTAGCCGTTTTCGTCGCGTGTGCACTTGAAGCCGACCATCTTGTCAGTTTCGCCTGCAACAGCAGCTTCAACAGCTGTCTTACCGGAGAGGAAGGATTCTGCGATGTCGGTGCCGGAAGCACAGTGAGCGGCGCAGCGCTGGAGCAGAGAAAGCTCGATGGGACGAACCTTAACGCCGAGTTCAGCCTTGATGATGTCTGTCAGACGAGCCGCAAGACCGCCGAGCTGAGCGTGGCCGAAGCCGTCAGTGCCGGATGTCTTTGCTTCGGAAACGAATGTACCGTCAGCATAGTGGATACCTTCGGAAACAGCAACGAGGCAGTTCTTCTTTTCAGCGTAAACGCGCTTGATGTCAGCGATGAACTGATCCATATCGAAGTCAACTTCGGGCAGATAAATGAGGTCGGGACCGTCTCCCTTGATGTTAGCGCAAGCAGCAGCAGCGGTGAGCCAACCTGCGTGACGACCCATGCACTCGATAACGGTAACCATACCTGTGTCGTAAACCTGAGAGTCGCGGGAAACTTCCATGAAGGACGTAGCGATGTACTTAGCTGCGGAAGCGAAGCCGGGGCAGTGGTCTGTGCCTGCGAGGTCGTTGTCGATCGTCTTCGGAACGCCGATAACGCGGCATTCATAGCCGACGCGGTTCATGTACTTGGAGATCTTGTTGCAGGTATCCATGGAATCGTTACCGCCGTTGTAGAAGAAGTAACGAACGTCGTACTTCTTGAAGATTTCAAGAGTACGTTTGTAATCGGTGTCGTCAACGGCGGGGTCAGCGATCTTGTAACGGCAGGAGCCGAGAGCGGAAGAGGGAGTGTGGAGCATATTTGCAAGCTCTTCAGGATCTTCCTCGTTCATGATCATGAGGCGATCTTCGAGGACGCCCTTGATGCCGTTGCAGGCACCGTAAACGGTGGTGATGTTGGGGTTTTCAAGACCTGTCTTGATAACGCCGTAAGCGGAGCAGTTGATAACGGAGGAAGGTCCGCCGGACTGACCGACAATGAGAGCACCTTTAAGTGTTGACATAGTTGTAAAACTCCTTTTTATAAATAACAAATAATAAATTACGTATTTCGCTGTGCGGAAACTACGGTTTTTGAGGCGAAACGGTGGGAAAACCGCACACCAAATATCAGTATACCATACATTTTCCGACACTTCAATTATATCACAGAAAAATTCACAATGTTCGGAAAAAATTCTTATTCAATTGCCGCAAAACCCGAACCGAGCACCTCACGCGCGTCGGTGAGGATCATAAAAGCGTTCGGGTCGATTCGTGTCACGACCATTTTGGTTGCGTAGATCTGATCGCGCTTAACGACGCAAAGAATGACGTTTTTATCATTTTGAGAATACCAGCCGAGTCCGTGCAAAATCGTGACGCCGCGGTTTACGTCTTCAAAGATTGCATTTGATATTTCTTCGTATTTATCTGAAATAACGAGCACCATCTTTGCCGTTTTGGTACCGTCGATGATATAGTCGAGCGCGAAGGTATATGCAAGCGTACCGATTACGGAATAGAGGATACCGGCGTAATTCTTTGTGACTATAGCCGAGCCGAGAATGATGAATATATCAATGATAAGTATAAGTCTGCCCGTTGAAAGCTTCTTGAATTTTGTTTTAAGCATAATGGCGGCAAGATCCGATCCGCCCGTATTGTAGCCGCGAGATAGCAAAATGCCTGCGCCTGCACCGAGCGTGGCACTTCCGATAAGTGAGCAGAGCAACGGGTCAACGATGGTGACGGGCAGGAAAACGAGCAGGTCGGCGAAAATCGACGTCGTTGCCGAGCAGAGAATGGTTTTATAAAGAAATTTGAAGCCGAAGATCTTAAGACCGATGAGGATCAGGGGAACGTTGATGCAGAACATCATCGTACCGACGGGAAGATCTGTAAGAATGTATATTGTGGTTGCAAGACCGGTAGCACCGCCGAGGACGATGTTGCCCGGTGTCAGAAACATGGCGATACCGCCGCCGAAGATAGCGGAACCGACGATCAGATAAATGATCTCGGAAAAAACATCCTTGTGTTTTTTGATCCATGAAAACATAATAACGAATCCCTCCGCCCGAAGGCACAGATATTGTTTATAATATGTAATAAATACGATATTTTATCCACTATTCATTTTAAGCTGTGCCGACGTGCTTGTCAATGGCGCGCGCGAAATCTTTTTGCGAAAAAATATATAAAAACTGTTTATTAATTATTCTTTAGAACGTGTGCACTGAATTATAACTCTGCTTAATGTGAAACAAAAACACAAAGTTGGCACATGGCGTTTACCGATAACGGAAACTGTGGTATAATGAAGTGTAGCCGTGAAAGATCACACGATATTTCGGAGGAAAGAATATGAAAGATCGCTCAATCAAGCTCGACAAGATAGCTCTCGGTGTTTGCTATTATCCCGAACAGTGGGATGAGAACTTATGGGAGGATGACCTATCGCGTATGCTCGCGCTCGGAATAGGCACTGTCCGCGTTGCCGAATTTGCGTGGAACGTCATCGAGCCGCGCGACGGCGAGTTTACGTTTGATCTTTTTGACCGTTTTCTCGCACTCGCCGAAAAATTGTGCATGAAGGTTATACTTGGCACACCTACGGCGACGCCGCCCGCATGGCTGACGGAGGCACATCCCGAGGTACTCAACTGTGACATGAACGGTAATCTCTACCGTCACGGTTCACGCCGCCACTATAACTATAATTCACCCGTCTACGTCGAATACTCCGCATGTATCGTGCGCGTTATGGCGGAGCACTACGCAAAATCTCCTGCCGTTATCGGCTGGCAGATAGATAACGAGTTGAACGCAGAGGCTAACCGCTTTTATTCCGATGCGGATACAGCCGCATTCCGTAAATTCCTCCAAAAAAAATATGCTACCCTCGCGGCACTTAACGGCGCGTGGGGGACGAGGTTCTGGAATCAGACCTACAACGATTGGAGCGAGATATACGTTCCCCGCAGAACGACAAACAACGCGGTAAATCCGCATCTTATGCTCGATTATCTTCGTTTTATTTCGGCGAGTGTTATCGCATTTGTGAAGCTGCAGGCGGATATTCTACGCGAATACATAAAGCCCGGTGACTTCATCACGACAAACGGAATGTTTCCCGATATCGACAACCATAAAATGACCGACGATCATCTCGACTTTTATATGTACGATTCGTATCCGAACTTCGCCTACGGTACAGACGGCAGACCGGGCTCGAAAAACCGCGACGCATGGTATCCCGACCGCGGCTGGAGCCGCGATTTGACGATTACACGTTCCATTTCTCCGAATTTCGGCATAATGGAACAGCAGTCGGGAGCGAACAGCTGGAATATATGGGGGCTGTCTCCGTCGCCGAAGCCGGGGCAAATGAAGCTTTGGACGATGCAGAGCATCGCCCACGGCGCCGATTACGTCAGCTACTTCCGCTGGCGCACGGCGGCATACGGCACGGAAATGTATTGGCACGGACTGCTCAACTACGATAATCGCGACAACAGAAAGATCGAGGAGCTTCGTGAAATTCACGGGCTGACCGAGAAGCTCACGACTCTCGCAGGCAAGCGTTACAGCGCCGTGTTCGGCGTTATATGTGACTACGACAACATTTTTGACGCTGAGGTCGATAATTGGCACGCATCCGTTGAAAACGAAAGCCGTGACGGTCTCTTCCGAGCCGCACAGCTCACGCACACGCCGTTCGATTACGTCTATATTAACGATAGAACGACGGCAGACGAGCTTTTGGAATATCCCGTTTTATTCTATCCGCATCCTTTGATACTCACCGAAAAAACGGCGAAGCTGCTCGGCGAATACGCCGAGCGTGGCGGCAAGCTCATTTTCGCCTGCCGCACGGGATATAAGGACGAGCGCGGACAGTGCTATATGATGCCGCTGCCCGGCTATGCGGCACCGCTCGCCGGTGTCGATATCAGAGACTCTACGGCGGTCGCCCGCGGAGACGACGTCGTTCTCATTGACTTTTTCGGCGCACAGATACCGTCGGGAATCTATAATGACATTCTTATTCCGGACGAGGGAACGGAGGTCATCGGTACGTACGGCGGAGGTTACTATAAAGATTTGCCTGCAATAACGAAGCGCAGTCACGGTGACGGCGAGGTTTATTACTTCGGCGGCACGCTCCGCGAGCCTGCCGCAAAAGCGATGCTGCAATACCTCGGCTTGACAGAGCCTTTTGCAGATACGGTAGCGGCACCCGAATGCTGTGAGATCGCGGTACGCGGTGAGTATATGTTCGTGCTCAATTACGCGCATGAGCCCGTTCGGATAATGCTGCACCGAGAGCTTTATGACGTTACGGCGGAGACGGCGGCGGTCGGCAAGCTCACGCTCCCCGCGCACGGCGTCGGTATATATAAGATCTGAGCAAAAAAAGGAGCTTCCCGCGAAGGGAGGCTCCTTTTTGCTGTGCGGTTATATGTCTTTGTATGCGTCGGCGAGGCGGGAAAGCGCCTTCACTAATACGTGGCGCGGACAGGCGATGTTGACTCGCTCAAAGCCTTTACCCTCGTTGCCGAAAATGTAGCCTTCGTCAAGGAACAGGTCGTGCTCGATGTTGATACGTTCAAGCTCTTCGGTGGTCAAGCCGAGCTCTCTGCAATCGAGCCACATAAGATACGTACCTTCCATGCGGTAGGGCTTGATCTTCGATAAGTGCTCGGCAAGAAAATCGCAGACGAAACGGTAGTTGTCCGCGATAACGGTGATAAGCTCGCCGAGCCACTCTTCTCCGTATGTATATGCGAGGCGGCATGCCTCGTATCCGAGCGAGTTGAGATTCGTGTGGACGGGCGCAAGTCGTGAGCGAAGCTCACCGTCGCTGACGATGATGTTTGACGTTTGCATTCCTGCGAGATTGAACGTCTTGGACGGGGCGGTGCAGATGACGGTGTTTTTGAGATAGCGCTCGTCAAGAGTGCCGACGGAGACGTGCTCCGCCCACGGCATGATGAGGTCGGAGTGTATCTCGTCGGCAATAACGTAGACGTTATGCTGAAGACACAGCTCAAGCATCCGTATCAGCTCGTCGCGAGTCCATATTCTGCCGACGGGGTTGTGGGGGTTACATAGAATAAAGACACCGACGTCGTCGCGGGAAACGATGGCTTCGAAGCGGTCAAAATCGATGTCATATGTATCGCCGCAGTCGATGAGGGGACATTCGACGATGGGGATGCCGTTGTCGCGTCCTGCACTGCGGAAGGGCGGATATGCAGGCGTCATGAACGTGACGGCTTTGCCTCCCGAAAGACACCCCGTTGCTTTGATGAATGCGGGAATGACGCCGGGAGACGTCAGGATATGCTCTTTTTTCGGCTCGTATCCGTGGTGACGGCGGCACCAGTCGATGACGGCGGCGTAATACTCGTCCGTTCCTTGTGTATATCCGAGGACGGTTGAGTCAAGATATGCTTTCAGCCCCTCAATTATTTCGGGAGCGTTCTTGAATTCCATATCGGCAATTGAAAGCGGGACTGTGTCCTCTGCCGCATCGGGCTTTGCCGAGTACATAATGTCCCATTTGATCGCGCCAATGTTTTTTCGCGGCACGAGCGTTAAAAAATCGTATTTCATAATAAACTCCGTTCCGCCGCCAACGGCGGCACAAATATATATCGGAATCCTCGGGACCGCGCCTCAACGCGGCAAAACGGGTTGGGTCCCGTTTTGCGAGGATTTTAAGCGTGAAACTGTGCACTTTAGGATCGTGTAGCGAAATTTTCACGCCGATTCTTATGAAAATGCAAAACGCGCGCAGAACTCCGTCATCGGAGTCTGCGTGCGTTTTTTTACTTATTTACATTTCGCAGTCCATGCAAACGCGCTCAGTGATGAGCGGGCGGATGACGGACGCGACAGCCAAATGCTCGGGATGCGTTTTGTAGCCGAGATAGGATGCCTCATCTTCAAAAACGGTATCAAGCATAAGATCGCAGGTCGATGTGGAAAGCGGAGAAGTGTAGAGTTTGATCGAAACAAGACCCGGGATCTTACCGCGCAGCGCGGCGAAAGCATCGCGGCAAAACGCGATCTTTCTGTTCATGTCTTCAGGATCGTGCTCGGTCCTGAGTCTCCAAAGAATAACGTGCTTTATCATAATGTTACTCCGTTTGATGAATTTATTAAACGTCAAGAATAACGGGAAGTATCATGGGACGGCGCTTCATACGCTTGTTGACAAACTTCTGCAGCGCGTCCTTAACTTCGGTGCGGATGTCGGACAGATCGTCATTATAGGAATATACGGATCTTTCAAGTGCGTCGAGCGCGACGGCACGCATCTCGTCCATAAGCTCCTCGGACTCTTTGACGTAAATGAATCCGCGAGTATAAATGTCGGGCGGTGTAATGATGTCACGTGCCATAAGGTCAACGGCTGCGGAAACGACGATGAGACCGTCCTGCGAGAGCAGGATCCTGTCGCGGAGGACGACGTTGCCGACGTCACCGATGCCGCTTCCGTCAACGAGTATGCGTCCTGCGGGGATATTGCCTGCCCAATGTGCGCCCGTCTCGTCGATCTCAAGAACACGGCCGAGCTCGGGGGTGTAGATGTTTTCAGAGGGGATGCCGGTCTGCAAACCGAGCTTGCGGTGCTCCATTAAGTGACGGCGTTCGCCGTGAATGGGCATGAAATACTTCGGCTTTGTCAAGACGTGCATAAGCTTTAAGTCTTCCTGGCAGGCGTGTCCCGAAACGTGAATGTGATTGGACGGATCGTTATATACCTCAGCACCGCAGCGGTAAAGCTCGTTTATGGTCTTCCCGACAAGCTTTTCATTACCGGGGATAGCGTGAGCGGAGATGATAACGAGGTCGTCCTGACCGACTGTAATGTTTGAATGCTCGCCGAATGCCATGCGCGACAGCGCCGACATGGGCTCGCCTTGCGAGCCTGTTGTGATGATCGTCACGCGATTGAGAGGATATTTTTTAACATCGTTTATGTCGATTATGGCATCCTCGGGGAAGTCCATGTAACCGAGGCGGGAAGCGGCACCGACGACGGTAACCATACTGCGCCCCGTGATGGCGACCTTTCTGCCGTGGCGGATGCTGCAATCGATTATCTGCTGAACGCGGTGTACGTTGGATGAAAACGTCGCAACGATGATGCGCTTGTCGGCATTGCTGATGAAGATCTGATCGAACGATGCGCCGACGGTGCGCTCTGAGGGAGTATATCCGGGGTGCTCTGCATTTGTGGAGTCGCACATCAGAAGAATGACGCCTTCTTGTCCGAGCTCGGACAAACGCTTGACGTCCATGATCTCGCCATCGATCGGTGTTAAATCGAACTTAAAGTCGCCCGAATGAACGATATATCCGAGCGGAGTTTTGATTGCAAGCGCGCAGGCGTCGGCGATGCTGTGGTTGACGCGGATAAATTCAACCGTAACGTCACCTGCGGTGATAACGTCACCCGCCTTCACGCAGACGAGCTCGGGCTCATAGTCGAGCTTGTGCTCGGCAAGCTTGCTTTCAATAATACCGAGAGGAAGCTTCGTTCCGTAAACGGGGACGCGGAGCGTACGGAGCATATAAGGAAGTGCGCCGATATGATCCTCGTGACCGTGAGTTATAAAAATGCCGCGTACGCGGTCAGCGTTTTTTTCAAGATATTGAATGTCGGGGATAACGAGATCGATTCCGGGCATATCGTCGTCGGGGAAACCGAGTCCGCAGTCAACGACGATGATATCATTTTCATATTCAATAACGTAAAGATTCTTGCCGATCTCGTCAAGACCGCCCAGGGCGGCAACGCGGATCTTACCTAAAGATGTTGTTTTCTTTTTTCTTGCCATAAAGTTCCTTTCTTTATAATTGTGTAATTGTTTTGGACATGCAAAACCAAAGGCGTCAAAAAAGCGCCTTTTTCGTTCGATATGGAGTTGTAACATATATGTAAAGATGTGCCGTTCGCCCTGAGCACATCAAAAAGCCTACCCCAAATTATACCACACCGAAAATCTTTTGTCAAGCACGGCACCTGCCTCTATGTCAAAGCAAAAAGCCTGCCAACACGGCAACAGCGGCGGAAGCGACGCCTGCGGCGTAATAAGCGGTGTGGATGAGGATCTCGCTGCGGGGGGGGTCGGCGCGTGCACGCGCCGA
>JAZNDW010000002.1:0-29476 GCA_045588245.1 Eubacteriales bacterium | reverse complement strand
GGATTCGAACCCTCGTGCGCGTGAGCGCAAACTGATTTCGAGTCAGCCCCGTTATGACCACTTCGATATCTCTCCATCTATGTTAAACTCCGTTTTGGAGTATAACGACTATTCAATTTTTCATCGAACGGGGCGCCCCGTTATGTCCTGTTGCGGTGCCCGAAATTTTTCGCTCGCTGTTCGCTTCGCAAAATTTCGACCGCTGCCACTCCTTTTTGCTCCCTTCATCCGCCACCGGCGGCGGTCGCAAACGTCCCCACTTCGATATCTCTCCGTATTTGATTGTGCGATTTGTCGGGCGCGACATATATTATCTCACACCGGGCGCAAAAAGTCAATAGGAAACAGAAGATTTTTTCGTGCCGCGGCTCACGACTTCTCTTTGGAAGCATTGTTTTTTTCGCCCGCACGTGATATACTGTATCTGTAACATATAATGTATATAGATTCATAACGCAAAAAGCAAAAAGCCCGCAGGCAAAGCCTGCGAGCTTGAAAATTTCATATTCCAACGGAGCTTGTTTCACACCGTTGCGGGAGCTTCTGCCGCTGCCGTCACTGATTCCTGCTCAGAATTATATGCCGTAACGATCGCAGCTTCCAGCACCTCGCGGAAATCCTTATTTATCGGGTGGCAGATGTCACGGAACGTTCCGTCGGCAACCTTTCTTGACGGCATAACGATAAAAAACTTGTCCTTGGCGGAAATAAGCTTGATATCGTGGATAGCAAGCTGTCCGTCAAACGTCACGGAAGCGACCGCCTTCATCGGACCGTCGTCAAACATTTTTCTGATTTTTACGTCTGTGATAACCATAGTGTTCTCCTCTGCGGTGTTAATATATTTGTCCATACGGATATTTCCTCGTTTATGCTTATATGTTACTATACATATATTAAAATTCTTGACGATTCTTGCGTAAATTCTTTTAATTATCTTTGAATTTATGTTAATATTCGTCATTTCTCGAAAGGATTCTCCAAAAATGAACACATCAAACACTCGTTACGGTGCCGAAAAGATCACCGAGCTTTTGTCGGGCGCGAAACACATTTTTTTCGTCGGCATTGGCGGTGTCAATATGTCCTCTCTCGCCGCCATTACAGCCGCTCACGGATATACCGTATCGGGTTCGGACAGATCAGAGTCCGCCGCCACACGGCGTCTCGTTGACGACGGCATCCACGTCCGTATCGGGCACTCCGCCGAAAACGTCACCGACGCCGACGCGCTCGTATACACCGTTGCCGTTTCCGTTGACAATCCCGAATACGTCGAGGCGGGACGGCGCGGAATTCCGCGCATCTCCCGTGCCGACTACCTCGGCTGGCTGATGTATCAGAGTCCCGTTCGCATCGGCGTTTCGGGCATGCACGGCAAATCAACCGCGACAGGAATGTGCGCCTCCATTCTGCTTGCCGCAGAATGTGACCCCATCATCTCGTCGGGCGCGGCGATACACGAGCTCGGATGCACCTACCGCGCGGGCGGCGGTGACATTTTCCTTTACGAAGCCTGCGAATATAAGGATGCCTTTCTTTCGTTTTATCCGACCGTTGCCGTGATTTTGAACATCGACATGGATCATCCCGACTATTTTACGGGACTTCCGATGGTGAAGGATTCGTTCCGTAAATGTCTTGCCCTCGTCGGCGACACCGCCGTCGTCAACTGGAGCGACGGGAACGTGCGCGACGTCTGCACAGATTACACCGGCAAGCTTCTCCGCTTCGGCACAGAGCTTGACTCCGATCTCATGCCGCGAAAGGATTACGACTTTTTTGCCGTCGACATCGTGCTTCATCCGCACGGCTCGGAATTCACCCTCGTCGGTGTCGGGATCGAACCGACACGCATAAAACTTACCGAAGCGGGGCTTCACAACATTGATGATGCCGTTGCCGCCGCCGCGGCAACGCTTTCGGCAGGAATCCCAATTGACGCTGTCCGTCGGGGCTTGGAAGCTTTCCGCGGTGCTGTGCGCCGCATGGAGCACGTTGGGAAGACGCCGTCGGGTGCCGACGTTTACCTCGACTACGCTCACCATCCGACGGAGATCAAAGCCGCCCTTACCTCCGCGAAGGGCTTCGGCGGCAGGCTCGTTACCGTTTTCCAGCCGCACACGTACACTCGCACGAAGGCTCTGTTCACGGAATTCGCCGATTCGCTCGCCATCGCTGACGAGGTGATCGTTGCCGACGTTTTTGCCGCACGCGAGGACGACGTTTACGGCGTCAACTCCGAAATGCTCGCAAACGAGATCAATCAACACGGCGGAGTTGCCGTATATTCAGGCTCGCTTGGTGGAAAGACCGAGTTTGAGTGCATCGCCGAATATGCGGCGTCACGCGTTGACGAGGGTGACAATCTCGTCATAATGGGCGCCGGCTCCATTTATGCCGTTGCGCGTATAATCCCCAAAAAAGAAGCTCTGTAAGAGTACGTATTCCCCGATGTGCCGCCGCGCACGTCGGGGACCGTTTTTTCGTCACATATAGATAAGTATGTAAGAAACGCCCTTTTTCGCTTGACAAACGTCGGGGGCTCGGTTATAATTATTTCGCATACAGGGAGTAGCCGACGAAAAAACGTGACGTGCAGCGTCAATACGTCACCGACGCTGTCGCGTCGGTGTCCGCTCACGTATAAGCAAACGAGGTCTTTTTTGGGTCTCGTTGCGACGGCAAGACTGTTACCGGACAGATGTCTTATACGGTAACAGCCTTTTTTGTTTTTGTCGTCTTCCCGACGCAAATTCATCACAATAACGTCGCACCCAACGTTGCGGCGAGACGGAGTATCTATGGAGATATTATATGAAAACCTGACCCACATCACATTGCCGATGGTCATCATGTGGTGTATCGGAGGACTCCTCATCTACCTTGCCATCGCCAAGGACATGGAGCCCACGCTTCTTCTGCCGATGGGCTTCGGTGCCATCATCGTAAACCTTCCCTTCGCCGAACTCGGCATGCTCGAAACGCTGTTTGAAGCAGGTATTTCGACAGAGCTGTTTCCGCTGATCCTCTTCATCGGTATCGGTGCGATGATCGACTTCGGTCCTCTGCTCTCCAACCCGAAACTCATGCTCTTCGGCGCTGCAGCGCAGTTCGGTATCTTCTTTACGCTTTGCCTGGCGTCTATGTTCTTTGATATCAAGGACGCCGCTTCCATCGCCATTATTGGAGCCGCTGACGGCCCGACCTCCATCGTCGTTGCGAACAAGCTTGGCTCCAAGTACCTCGGTGCTATTATGGTTGCCGCTTATTCCTACATGGCGCTCGTTCCGATCATTCAGCCGCCCGTAATCAAGCTTCTCACAACGAAAAAAGAGCGCATGATCCGTATGCCTTACGAGGCAAAGAACGTTTCCAAGCTGACACGCATCCTTTTCCCGATCGTTATCACCCTCATCGCAGGACTCGTAGCACCCGACTCTCTCATGCTCGTCGGATGTCTCATGTTCGGTAACCTCATCCGCGAGTGCGGCGTTCTCAATTCCCTTTCTGAAACGGCACAAAAGGTTCTTGCAAACCTCATCACCATCTTCCTCGGAATCACGGTTGCGCTCCGTATGCAGGCTGCGGAATTCCTCAACGTTGACACGCTTCTCATCCTCGCGCTCGGTCTGTTCGCGTTCATTTTCGACACCGCAGGCGGAGTACTGTTCGCAAAGCTTATCAACCTTTTCTCCAAAAAGAAGATCAATCCCATGATCGGCGCGGCGGGTATCTCCGCGTTCCCCATGTCCGGCAGAATCGTTCACAAGATGGGGCTGAAGGAAGATCCGCAGAACTTTTTGCTCATGCACTCCATCGGAGTCAACGTTTCCGGTCAGATCGCATCCGTTATTGCGGGCGGTCTCATACTCAGCTTCTTTGGCTGATTTAGTGTAAAGGAGTATTTAACATGACATTTGAACCTATGAATTTCGTCACGAACCTTTCTTATATGGGAATCGGCATGCTTGGAATCTTCATCGTTATCGGTGCCATCATCGTCGTAACGGCGATCCTCAACAAAGTAACCGCAGACAAAAAGGACGAAGAATAAAACAGCAAAAAAGCGAGTCGACCGACTCGCTTTTTTTGTTTTGCGCTCTATCTATTAAAGATGTTGTGTTCATCGTGAGACAGGGGCTCGCTCCCGCCGTGACGAGAAACTTCAACCGATAGGGTGGCGGGGGTCCCCCGCCATTCGGGCAAAATAACGTTAACTTAAAAATCTCACAGCCGCGAGCGCCGCCGTGGCACCGTCCGCAACCGCCGTCGCTATCTGACGCACCGTTTTCGTTCTGCAGTCACCCGCAACGTAGATACCGGGAGTTTCTCCGCAGCACGTTTCGTCCGACATGAGATAACCTCTCTCGTCAAGGCTCGAAAGCGATTGAAACGGCTCGTTTTTCGGTTCAAGTCCGATCGCAACGAACGCACCGTCACAAGTCACCCTCTCGATCTCGTCCGTCTCGGTGTGTCTGACATTAAGTCCCATGAAAGTGTCGTCTCCGATGATGGAGTCGACGGTGACGCCGCAAATAACGGTGACGTTCTCGCGTGCGCCGATCGCATCGCGGAGCTTTGCTTCGCCCGTCAGAAAGTCAAGATTCTGCAGCACCGTAACGCGCTCGCAGATCTCCGAAAGCGAAAGCGCCTCGATCAGAGCGGAGTTGCCGCCGCCGACGACGGCAACGTGTTTGCCGCTGAAAAACGCGCCGTCACACGTCGCGCAGAATGAGATGCCGCGACCGATAAAATCCTCCTCGCGGTCGATGCCGAGTCGGCGATGACGAGCGCCTGCGGCGATTATGACGGACCTCGCCTCGTATTTGTCGTCGCCGCACCATACAGTTTTAATATAGTCGGGTGCGTCGCCTTCCGTGAGGTCTGTCACCTCGGCAAGCTCGATCTCCGCGCCGAGAGCGAGCGCCTGAGATACCATCTTATCCGCAAGCTCAGCTCCCGAAACGGACTCAAATCCGGGATAATTCTCAATGCATGGCGAATATGCCATCTGTCCGCCGAACGCTTCCTTTTCTATGATAAGCACAGATTTTTCGGCGCGGCGAGCGTAAATTGCTGCCGTGAGTCCTGCGGGACCCGCGCCAATTATAATTATATCGTACACAGTTTTATTCTCCGTATAAAAATATTTCCCCGGCGCGAAGCGGTCCGCTTCGCGCCGGAGCTTTTCTTTGTGTTATGCCTTTGCGGGCTCGCCTGCGATATAACGCTTGACGTTCGATACGCCTGCGTACTTTTCATAGGAGTCGCCGTTCACAACGACGAGCGTGGGTGCCTGTCTAATACCGAACTCGCTGACAAGCTCGGGATTCTCTTCCGCCAGAAGCTTTTCATACTCTACACCTGCGCGTTCAAGCATCGCCGTTGCAATCTTGCAGTTGGGGCAGGTTGCCGTCGTGAAAAGATAAAGTGCGGGGGCATCCGAATAGAACGATTCAGGAGCCGCCTCGGGTGTTTCGACCTTTTCGGCAACGGGAGCTTCCATGTTTTCGATAGCGGACTGCAGTTCGCCCGAAACGTTATATTCAACTCTGTCGCGGAATTCCTGAGCCTTGCCGTTGTTCCAGTTGCGGACGGGACGGTAGTAACCCGTGATACGGCTGTAAACCTCTGTATCTCTGCCGCAGGTAGGACACGTGAAGTGCTCGCCCACGATATATCCGTGGTCTGCGCAGACGGAATACGTCGGGGACATGGTATAGTAGGGCAGACGGTAATTTTCCGCGATCTTGCGGACGAGAGCCGCCGTGGACTTCCAGTCGGGCAGACGCTCGCCGAGGAATGCGTGGAACACGGTTCCCGACGTATAAAGCGTCTGAAGCTCGTCCTGAATGTCAAGAGCTGTGAAAATATCGTCCGTAAAGCTTACGGGGAGGTGCGAGCTGTTCGTGTAGTACGGAACGCCGCTTTCCTCGTTAGCGGTGATGATTTCGGGGTAGTGCTCCTTGTCGTGCTTTGCAAGACGGTAGGAGGTGGACTCTGCGGGAGTTGCCTCAAGGTTATAAAGGTCACCGTACATTTCCTGATAGTCGGAGAGGCGCTCGCGCATATGGTTGAGGACTTCCTTTGTGAACTCCTGTGCTTCCTTGTGGGTGAGATCCTTTCTCAGCCATGCGGCATTGAGGCAAGCCTCGTTCATGCCGACAAGACCGATCGTTGAGAAGTGATTCTCGAACGTGCCGAGGTAACGCTTCGTGTAAGGATAGAGCCCTGCGTTAAGAAGCTTTGTAACGACGGTGCGCTTCGTTTTGAGCGAACGTGCGGCAACGTCCATCATGTGGTCAAGACGCGCATAGAAGTCTGCCTTATCTTTTGCAAGATACGCAATACGGGGAATGTTGATCGTTACGACGCCGATAGAGCCCGTAGATTCGCCGGAGCCGAAGAAGCCGCCCGACTTTTTGCGAAGCTCACGGAGATCAAGACGCAGACGGCAGCACATGGAGCGAACGTCGGAGGGTTCCATATCGCTGTTGATATAGTTGGAGAAGTAAGGAGTTCCGTACTTCGCCGTCATTTCAAAGAGAAGCTTATTGTTTTCGGTTTCGGACCAGTCGAAGTCGCGTGTGATGGAATAGGTGGGGATCGGATACTGGAATCCGCGTCCGTTTGCATCGCCCTCGATCATAACGTCGATGAAGGCGCGGTTTACGAGGTCCATTTCCGCCTTACAGTCGCCGTACGTGAAGTCCATATCTTTGCCGCCGACGATGGCAGGCATATTTTCAAGGTCTGCCGGAACCGTCCAGTCGAGGGTAATGTTCGAGAACGGAGCCTGCGTACCCCAACGGGAGGGAGTATTAACGCCGAAAATGAAGCTCTGGATGCACTGCTTGACTTCCTTATAGGAAAGGTTATCGACCTTAACGAAAGGAGCAAGATACGTGTCAAACGAGGAGAACGCCTGCGCGCCTGCCCACTCGTTCTGCATGATACCGAGGAAGTTTACCATCTGGTTGCAGAGTGTGGAAAGGTGGCTTGCGGGCGCGGACGTGATACGTCCCGTTACGCCGCCGAGTCCCTCTCTGATAAGCTGTTTGAGCGACCAGCCCGCGCAGTAACCGGTGAGCATGGAAAGATCGTGCAGATGGATGTCCGCGTTGCGGTGCGCCATCTCGATCTCTTTATCGTATACTTCGGAGAGCCAATAGTTCGACGTGATCGCGCCGGAATTGGAAAGGATAAGTCCGCCGACGGAATACGTGACGGTGCTGTTTTCCTTAACGCGCCAGTCGCTTTCCTTAACGTACTGGTCAACGATCTCTTTATAGTCAAGGATCGTCGCGCCCATGTTGCGGATCTTCTCGCGCTGACGGCGATAGAGGATGTATGCCTTTGCAACTTCCGCATAGCCTGCCTGAACGAGAACGGATTCAACGCTGTCCTGAATATCTTCAACGGCGATGTTTTCGTCCTTGATCTTGGGTTCAAAATCTGCCGTTACTTTAAGCGCGAGCATATCTATAACGGTGGGGTGATATTTTACTCCCTGCGCGTCAAACGCTTTTTTTATTGCGACGCTGATTTTTGATATATCAAAATCTGTTACTTTTCCGTCTCTTTTAATTACTTGATACATGCCTGTTCTCTCCTTTTAACAAATTTTCTTTACAAAAGCGGGACAAATCCCGCCGTTCTCACATTAATTTTCATTTCGCTGCCAATGGCGGCGCAAATAAACATCGAAATACTCAAAACCGCGCTGTTGCAAGGTTTTTTGCGTGAAACAGCGTATTTTGGAATAGTGTGGCTACGCTTTCACGTTATTGTCTCCATATTAGGTGAATGTATAACACGCACAACATCTTGTGGTGCGGATTCGATTATACCACACTATATTTTGTTATGTCAAGACTCTATTGGCGTTTTTATAAAAGTTTTTTTTGCTGTAATTTTTTGGTATCGTTTTCCGAAGGGCACTCCTTTGCCCCCCCTCTTGACTACTTACGATTTTTCCCGTATAATCAATATATTATTAAAAAGGAGGCGCACGAATGGCTCACGATAACTATGGCTACGACAGCTACGAGATAACGTCGCAGATCTACGACAAAGTCAACTCTCACGTCGATCACTGCGCCTGGTGCGATTTCCTTGAGTCGGTGTTTTCCCGCTACAGCAACGAAAAGCCGTCGCTTCTGCTTGATCTCGGGTGCGGCACGGGCACAATAACGCTACAGCTTGCGCGACGCGGTTATGATATGACGGGCGTTGACTCTTCACCCGAAATGCTTGACATAGCAAGAAGAAAAGCCGAGGCACTCGGCGTCGCCGACGTGCTCTGGCTTTGTCAGGATATGAAAAGCTTTGAGCTTTACGGGACCGTCGACGCCGTTATAGCAACCTGCGATGCCGTCAATTATCTCTACTCATCGGCGGAGCTTGACGAGTGCTTTTCGCTCGTTCACAATTACCTCATCCCCGACGGCATCTTCGTCTTCGACGTTTCCTCGCGTGCAAAATTCCGTCGTCTATATAGCGGTGATATCATCATCGAGGAAGACGGAGTTTACTGCGGCTGGCAGAACAGATATAGTGAAAAAACGGGTATCGCGGACTTCAATCTGTCCTATTTTATCGAAGAAGACGACGGATGCTACCGCAGATACGACGAGTGGCAGCGACAGCGTGCCTGGAGCGTCCGCGGGCTGAGGCAGGCGCTGCAAAGAAACGGATTTGACGTGCTTCTTGTGACGGAAAGCTACGACATGACGCCCCGCGTCAGCGAAGGCGGCGGCGACAGGATCTATTTCGTCTGCCGCGTAAAAAAGACCCGCGAAAGCGGAAATAACGGATTAAATCAATGTTTGGAGAACTGATATAATGAGTAAATCTACGATCTTACGCGCGATGACGAAAGACGGCTCTGCGCGTATACACGTTATCGATTCGACCGCCATCGTCAACGAGGCGATCAGAATACACAACACCTCCGCCACGGCAGGTGCCGCGATCGGACGGCTTCTGACCGTTTCCTCTATCATGGGTGCTATGCTTGGCGACCGCGACGACACTATTACCGTTACCGTCAAGGGCAACGGTGAGCTCGGCGTTATGACGGTCGTTGCCGATTACGAAGGCAACGTACGCGGTTACGTTGAGAATCCCGAAGTCGAACTGCCGCTCAACAAGCTCGGCAAGCTCGACGTCGGCGGTGCCGTTTGCGGCGAGGGCGGCGGTGTGCTTCAGATAATCCGCGACATGGGCGGCGACGAGCCCTACATCGGCATGATCGAGCTTCGCACAGGCGAGATCGGAGACGATATTGCCGCATACTATGCGGAAAGCGAGCAGATCCCGACGATGTGCGCCGTCGGCATTCTCATCGACCGCGATTACACCTGCAAAGCTGCCGGCTGCGTTTTCGTTCAGCTCCTTCCCTTTTACGATGACGAAACGGCGTCGGCGCTTGAAGCAAACGCCGCAAAGCTGACGAAGGTTTCGTCCATGTTCGCTTCGGGCATGACGATCGAGGAGATCCTCGCCATTGCGATGGGGGACGTCGAATACGATATTTTTGACAAGATCGAAGCCGAATACCGCTGCACCTGCTCGCGCGAGAGAACGGCGCGCGCCGTTTACAGTCTCGGCAAGAGCGAGGCAGAATCGCTGCTCAGAGAACAGATTGCGGAGGGCAAGCCTGACGAGATCGAACTTTGCTGCCGTTTCTGCGGCTCAAAATACGTTTTCACGCACTCCGAGATAGACGAAATGTTCAAATAACGTCAAAAACGCGCCGGTTTGAAGCCTTTTTCGGCAGAAAAATCGGCGCTAAAACTTTTTTGAAAAAAATATAAAAAAAACAAAAAAAGGTGTTGACAACCCTTTGTCCCTATGCTATAATAAATCTCGCCGTTCGGAAAGCACCGTCCGAAAGGCGCCATGCAAAAGAGATGTTCGGGAGCATAGCTCAGTTGGGAGAGCATCTGCCTTACAAGCAGAGGGTCACAGGTTCGAGCCCTGTTGTTCCCAGTATGGCCCGGTAGTTCAGTTGGTTAGAACGCCGCCCTGTCACGGCGGAGGTCGTGGGTTCGAGTCCCATCCGGGTCGTATCTCTAAAATCTCTTGGGGATGAGAAATTCATCTGCCTCTGTAGCTCAGTTGGTAGAGCAGGGGACTGAAAATCCCCGTGTCGTTGGTTCGATTCCGATCGGAGGCATATGCGGATTTAGCTCATTTGGTAGAGCGCGACCTTGCCAAGGTCGAGGTGGCGGGTTCGAGCCCCGTAATCCGCTGAAAAGCACTTGTGTAAACAAGTGCTTTTTTGTTTTATTGTATACTTTCGTCTGCTTTTGCGGCGACACGCTACCCCACGTCAAAAATCCGTCCGGCTCCCGGCGCTCACGGGAATCGGACGGATTCTTTTTTTCACTTTACACTTTCGCGCGGCGAAGCGCTGCGATGACGATCGGCACGAGTATAACGGCAGCGATGATGTTCGGGATCATATAAAGTCCGTTATATAAAAGCGAATATATCGCCACCGACTCCATCGGCAGTCCGAGGAATTCTTCGGGCATATACTTCGCGTATACGGTCACGCCCGAAACGAAATGAACGAAATAACGCGTCACACCTCCGACGAGCACGCCGACAACGGCGCGCGGAGCCGTGATTCTGCCGTCAGCGGCGCGGAGCATTGCGAGCCCTGCAAGGCCGACGACGGCGTATGCACCCGCATAGTCGAAAAGTATCGACTCCCACGAGATCGCAAAGCCGTTTGACAGAAAATATTTGAGCGTGCCGAACGCTAAGCCTGCGACCGTGCCGTACGGCGTTCCACGACGCAGAGCGAAGACGAAAAGCGGCACCATAACAATGTCAAACGAGCCGCCCTGAATTCCGAGCGGGATGTCGATATACGACAGCGCCAACGCAAGTGCGATCGAGATTCCGCCCTCGGCAAGTGTTTTGAGCGTCTTTTTTCTTTTTGTTGTTTCCATATTGATCCTCCGAATTGTGCAGTTTTCGATGCTGTGAATCTGCAAAAAGGTCGGCTCCGCTTTGCAAAACAAAACGGAGCGCACCGAGGAAGAGCGCTCCGCTTAAAATTAAAATACAAGCGAAAATTTTCCTACGGCGGCATTATCCGCATCAGGTTATAAGGGTCCGACAGGTTCGCCCGTCATCTCAGCCGCGTGCACGCAGCACCCCGATATGAAGTTTACGTCGGTATTATAACGCTTGTGGGGAAGTTTGTCAAGAGGATTCTTATTTTGCAAAAACGACCTTTGCCTCGTATAAAGCATAGTTTTCCGACAGAATCCAAATGTTATTCCACAACAGATCATTGCCGCCGTAGTTGACACAAAGCCGTGTGCCCACGCTCTCAAACGCGCCGAAGCCTATGTGAACGACGCTCGACGGCAGATTCAGCTCGCAGAGCGATGTGCATCCGCCAAACGCGCCTGCGTCTATCGACTTCACACCGTCCTCGATCGTTACGGACTGAAGTGAGGTGCATCCGTAAAACAGGTTTGCCGCGACAACGTCTGAAATAAACGGGATCGAAACTGACTGCAGCGACGTACATTCTGAAAACGCACCTCTGCCGAGATACGTTATATTTGCCGTCAGCTCAAGCTTTGCCAGCGCGCCGCAACGTTCAAAAGCATATTCCCCGATCGAAAGCTCCCCTTCGGGCAGCGCGACCGAAGCGAGCGACGTACATCCGCCAAACGCATAGCTTCCGATCGTTAAATCACCCGTCGGCAGCGCGACCGAAGCGAGCCGCTCGCAGCCGCGGAATGCGCCGTCACCGATCGACGTGACGTTTGACGGGACCGTGAACCCGGTTAAAGCGGTGCAATTCAAAAAAGCTTCGCATCCGATGCGCTCCACGCTCGTCGGCAACGCAATTTCACAGAGAGCCTTGCATTTTTCAAAGGTGCCGTCGCTGATCGTTGTCAGCGGCGCGTCTATCCGCACGTATTCGAGCTTTTCACAGCCACTGAAGACCGACACTCCCATATCCGTAACGCCTTCGGGAACGGTGACCTCAAGCAAGCCCGTACAGTTCGCAAAAGCTTTATCCCCGATCGACTCAAGAGTATCGTTCATCAGCACGTTCAGGAGCGACTCGTTGTCGCAAAATGCACCCTTACCTACCGTCACGACATCTGCACCGAACTTGACGGTCCGCAAAGAATCGCAGTTTGAAAACGCGTACGCACCTATTTCGGTAACACCGTCCTCGATCGTGACTACCTCAAGCGTTTCGCTTCCGTAAAACGCTCTTTCGCTGATCTTGCCGATTCCGGAGGGGACAGTTACGCTTTTGACGTTCGTGCCGTGGAAAATGCCGTATTTCTCGCCGTTCTCATCGACGGTTCCCGTGATCGCTCCCACGGCATATTTTCCGATCTTTTCGGGGATCACGACGTCCTCGTCATCTCCGATATATCCTGTGATATGGACCGTATCTTTTTCGAACTGAGAGCCGTACATAATAATATACGAAAAATCATCATCCTCGACATATTCGGAAAAAGTGACTGCCACATTCGAATCCGTATCTATCGATTCCCACGTCCAATATTCGTTCTTTATGTTAAGCCACTCTTCCATAGTTCCGTCATAAAAGACCGTAACAAGATGATTCTTATTAGTAGACGTTCTTGGGAGAATGGATCCTTGTATGTTGGTTACGCTCGACGGTATAATAACTTTCGTTAAATTTTCGCATGAACTGAACACATATCTTTCAATGGATCGTACGCTCGGCGGCAACTCGATCTCCTGAATCGCGCACCCGTCAAAAGTTCCCCCTCTTATCGTTTCAAGGCCGGGCTCAATCGTAATGGACTCCAGAGAAGAACACCCTCCGAACGCATGATTCCCCAAAATCCTGACGCTTGACGGGATCTCGATCTGACGCAAAGACACACACCAACAAAACGCTTCTTCCCCGATCTTGGTGACATTTTCCCCCAGCGTAACTACTTCCAGGCTCTCGCAGCACGAAAATGCTTCCATGCCTATTGTGGTGACCGTTGACGGAATCTGTACCGTCCCGAGGCTTCCGCACGAAAAAAATGCTCCTGCGTCTATCAGCGTCAGCCCTTCGTTCAATCTGACCGTTTCGAGTTCTTCACAGTCACGGAACGCGTATGTTCTGATCGTACCGACGCTTGGCGGAATCGTTATTTCTTTTATGGCTGTGCCATAAAAAGCGTTTTCGCCGATCGATATAACACCGTCGCATATCGTCACACTTTTCAGGCTTTCGCATTCCTTGAACGCAGACTTGCCGATATAGTCTATCTCTCCCGGTATCGTGACGCTTTCAACGTTTTTGTCGTAGAATATTCCTTTGTAGTCACTTTCTTTGCCGTCATACTCGACCTTCACGACAGGCATCCCTTCGATTTCCGTGGGGATCGTGACGTCCGTTTCCGAACCGAGATAGTGAACGACCGTCACCTCTTTGTTATCTACGATATATTCCCACGTTCCGTTTGAATCGCGATACGGCGCCAATACATCGGCGGATGAATCCGCAGTTTCCGTCACCGTCCCGATTTCTGTTTTCGTTTCGGTTTCGGCACTTTCCTCGTCACGGCATCCCGAAATCGCAAGCAGCATAACGGCGGCAACGCCAACAAACAAGATTTTTTCAAAAACAGCTTTCAATGTTACTCCTCCTTTCGGTTTTTCGCATATCATCACTTCGATTCAAAATACACCGTCCACTTGTACGTGTATTTATCAAGTTCAATATAGTTTTCATAAACGCTGTCATTCAGCTTCAAAAACAGCTCCCACTGCGATTCGGTGCCGCCGAAGCGGATCTCGGCGAGTTTGGGCGTGTGCGCGAATACGTTGTCTCCGAGCGTCGTCACCGTTTCGGGCAGGTACAGGCTTTGCAGCGACAGGCATCCGTAAACGATCTCTTCACCGAGCGTGTTTACACCGTCGGGAACGCGGAGCGTTTCAAGCTTACGGCAGTTTTCAAACGCTCTGCCGCCGATTGACAAAAGACTTGACGGCAATCTGACGCCAACAAGCTCGCCAACACCCGAAAATGCCGCGTCATATATGTACTTGACGCCCTCGCCTATCTTAACGGTGCCGTCCTCGGGAATGGCTCCCTTATACGCATAAACGCCGTCGTTTATCATCACAAGTCCGTCCTCGGCACCGTCAAGCCATGCCGTACCGGCAAAGGCATCCTTGCCGATATTGACACAGCCCGCGGGAACCACTATCGTTTCAAGAGATGCCGCGCCGCGGAACGCGCCGTCACCGATCGCGGTCACGCTTATCGGAAGCGAAACCGTCGAAAGTGACGTGCATCCGTCAAACGCATATTCGCCGATCGCGGTGATTCCGTTTTCAAACGTAACTGTCTTTAACGCGGTACATCCGCCAAACGCTTTACTGCCGAGCGTTTTCACGTTTGACGGGATCGTAAGCTCGGTTAAGCCGTCACAGTCCGCAAACGCTTCCTCACCAATGTAGGTCACACCGCCGCCAAGCTCAACAAAAGCAAGCGAATCGCAATCGTAAAACGCTCTTTCGCCAATCTCCGTGACGCTCGACGGTATCGTTACCGACGTTATCGGTCTTGAACCGAAAACGCTTTGCTTTTTCCCGTTGCGTTCCTCGCTGTTACCGATCTTCACGACAGGCATCCCTTCGATTTCTTCGGGAACGGCGACGTCGGCATCCCGCCCCAGATATTTCATCACTGTTACGTTGCCGTCCGTATCAACGCGGTATTCAAATAAGCCGTCCTCGGAAACGAGTGTCAAGGGTGTGTTAGGCATGCACACGACCGTCACATTCTCAAGCCCCGAATTGTAAGCGGATGCATCCATAAGTGCCGTCCACTCGTCCATGGTTCCGAGATAATAAACGGTTCTGAGATTGTTCCTATTTATGAACGCTTCCTCGCCGATATATTGAACGCTTTTCGGGATAGTTATCTCGCGCAGCGACGAGCAAAAACAAAATGCCGCGTTTTCAATCGTTTGAACGCCCTCTCGGATCACGATCGTCTCAATGTGATTGGCGTCAACGAATCCATCGTTAATAACGGTCACACTTCCCGGTATGGTGATGTGCTTTACCGCAACTCCCGTAAACATTCCCGTCGATATCGTTCCCCAAGCGTTTTCTTCCAAAACATACGTCCCGAGAGATCTGACGGGGTATCCGTCGATACTGTGGGGGATAATTACGTCTTCGTCGTTTCCAACGTATCTGTTTAACGTAACTTCCCCGAATTTTACGGTATATTCGTATTCACTGTTTGAAGATACGTAATTCACGGACTTATCCGTTTCTGCATCCGTGTCCGCTTCCGTTTCCGCATTTGTTTCTGCATCCGTCTCCGCGTCCGTTTCGGTATCCGCAGCCGAGCCCGTGTCGGCTGTCGTGTCTGCGGGTGGTGTCGATATGCTGTTGCGCATCAGGACGAACGCGATCACAATGATGACCGAAAGCACGACGCACGCCGCCGCAGAGAGCACGTTTTTGACCGTATCCGCCGTCGTACCGATGAAATACGGCGGCAGCGTTGCCGTTCCGTCGCGGTTATACTCCATCGCCTCGGCGATATAGATATCGCTGAGGGCGGCGACTTCTTTTCTAACATAATCTCTGTATTTCATCAAAGCATTACCCCCATTTCTTCCAAATACTTGCGTAATCGCTCACGCGTCCTCGTGAGCCGCGTCGATACGGCTGTTTCGGTCATTCCCATTTCGCGTGCCACTTGTGACACGCTTCTGCCGAAATAATATCGCTTGATAAAAATGATGCGGTTTTCTTTCGTCTGCTTTGACAAAAACTCCTCAATCGCGCCGCTTTGGTCGTCGATGACTTCGTCCTCGGCGCTTTTTTGCGTACCACTGTGGTCAAAGTCTGCGAAAAGCACCTCCGAGCCTCGTGCGCGCTTTTCGCGGGATACGTATTTGATCTTATCAATGGCGCGCCGCTTCAGCACCGTCATCGCAAATGCGCCGAGGCGGTTCGGATGCTCAGGCGGGATCGAATTCCAGATGTCGGCAAGGGTGTCGTTATAGACCTCGTCCGCGTCGCGGCCGTCGGGCAGGCATCGCTTGACATAATTTTTCATCTGCCGTCCGTATTTTTCTTCAAGCTCTGCGACCGCGTCTGCGTCGCGCAAGAAAAACAACTTTATTATTGCATTGTCTGTCACGAAGAACTCTCCTTTTTCAGAGGATACGGGCGCACATCTTGCGCCGCTACACCCTATATGTCGACATTTCTCTTAAAATCTTTCGCTCTTTTTGAAAAAAATTCGCCGAGATCAAAATATTTTTTGAACGCGGCGAAAAATCCCACCGTACGTGGGGCTTTTATTTTAATTTTGCGGATGTCACTATAAGTGATCTCACTCCTCGTCGGGAGCCCACGCCATCGTCGTCATCAGCGCAAGCTCTGCGTGGCTTGCGTCGAGTCGGCTATACTGCACGACGATCGGGGTGCTCGATTCGACGAGCAGTGCGTACGGCGTGTCGTATGGGATCGGATTGCCGCTTTTGTCGCGGATTTTGTCAAGTCGAATGTGATGCGTGCGTCCCGCACCGCAATAAGAAACGAAGTCCGTCATTGGATCTCTATCTTCAAATATCGCCGTCAGCCTTATTTCCGCGTCGACGGGGGACGTGTTGATAACGCAGACAGCCTCGTGCGTTATAAGCTCATTTGCCGATTCCGAGCCCAAAAATGCGTCGGGGATCAGCCACACCTTTTTGCCGTAAGTTTTCATGTGATTTTATCCTTTCTCGTTTTATTTATTTGTTTGTGATAAGGTCATAAAGCTCCTCGGGCGTGTCAACGATCGCGTCAGCTCCAGCGGCACGCAAAAGCTCCGGTTTGCGATAGCCCCAGCTCACACCGACAGCATACATTCCCGCCGCCTTCGCCGTCATCATATCTACGTCTGAGTCTCCGACGAAAATAATTTCACCGGGAGCGAGCCCCCACCCTGACGCAATCGCGAGCGGCGCCTCCGCTGACGGTTTGGGAGCGTATATTCCCTGGCCGATGACGGGTGAGAATCTGCTGCCGAAGCCTATTGCGGCAAGCCGTTTCGTGAACGGATCGGGCTTATTCGACAGCACCGCCATGCGAACACCATCGCGGCGGAGCTTGTCTGTCAGCGCGTCTATGCCGTCAAACGCCATCGTCGTGTCAGCGTAGCAATCGGCATATTCATCGGAATATTTATCGAGCGCGACGAGAAGCTCCTCTTCGGTGACATCATCGGGCAGCGCGTGCTTCACAAGCTCGCGAGCACCGTGGTTTATTCCGCCAACGGTGTCCACGTATTCACTTTTCGGGTAGCCAAGCGCGGTCTGCATCCGCACGATCGCGGTGTGTATATCGGGAAGCGTGTGCATAAGCGTCCCGTCAAGATCAAATATAACTGCTTTTTGTGTCATAGGGTTTCCTTTTTGTGATTTTCTCTTTTTCAATTATATCAAACGTCGATCGCTTTTTCAATACTCACCGTTACAGCCGACGTAACATACGCTTGCAATTATCAAAAAAGTCGTGTAAAATGTTCTCGTGTGCGGCAACGCGGAGATTTTCCCGTAAAGAGAGGTAAAACATGAACTACAGAACGGATAAATACGGCAACGAGATCTCAATACTCGGCTTCGGATGTATGCGTTTCCGCATGAAAATGGGCATGATCGACATGGCGACAACAGAACGTCAGATCCTTGCCGCATATAACGGCGGCGTCAATTACTTTGACACCGCCTACATCTATCCCGGAAGCGAGTCCGCGCTCGGCGAGATTCTGGAGAAAAATCACATACGCGAAAACGTCTTCATCGCAACGAAGCTTCCGCACTATCTGATTAAAAACAAAGAAGGCCTTGACAAGCTCTTTTTCGAGGAGCTGAAGCGACTGCGCACCGATTACGTAGATTACTACCTCATGCACATGCTCACCGACGTTGACACGTGGGATCGGCTGAAAGCTATCGGAATCGAAGACTGGCTGCAAGAGAAAAAAGAAAGCGGTGCTATCCGTCAGGTGGGATTTTCCTATCACGGCAACACCGATATGTTCCGTCGTCTCGTTGACGCCTACGACTGGGATTTTTGTCAGGTGCAGTATAACTACATGGACGAACACACGCAGGCAGGCAGAGTCGGCGTCGATTACGCATACGAAAAGGGGCTGCCCGTCATCATCATGGAGCCGCTTCGCGGCGGTAAGCTCGTCAGCCGTCTGCCTGAGGAGGCAAAACGCATCTTCGCCGAATATAAGATCAGTCACACGCCTGCACAGTGGGCGTTCCGTTGGCTCTGGAATCAGCCTACGGTGACCTGCGTTCTCTCGGGCATGAACTCCGAGGAAATGGTGCTCGACAACGTAAACACCGCGTCAACGGTGACGGTCGGCGAGCTCGGTCCCGACGAAGAGGCGATGCTTCGCCGCGTCGTCAACGCTATCAACGCGAAGATGAAGGTAGGCTGCACCGGGTGCGGATACTGTATGCCGTGTCCGAAAAACGTTGACATTCCCGGCACGTTTGCGGCATATAACCGCCGCTACGCCGAGGGCAAATTCTGGTCGCTCGTCGATTACACGATCTGCACCGCCCTGCGCAAGACCTCGACGGCGGCATCAAACTGCATCAGCTGCGGCAAGTGCGAAAAGCATTGTCCGCAGAATATCGAGATCCGACGCGAGCTGCAAAATGCGAAGCGCGAGCTTGAAGGTCCGATATATAAAGCCGCGCGCAAGGTCGCCGTCTGGCTGAAGTTTTAATATCTGCGCTTCATTTTTTGAAAATATGCCTCACATCCCCGAACGGCACGATGCCGTTCGGGGATATTTTTCGTCTTCGCTTGACGTCATCGGCATAAATTTATCGTGTTGCGATAAAT
This sequence comes from Eubacteriales bacterium, assembly GCA_045588245.1. Taxonomy (GTDB): domain Bacteria; phylum Bacillota; class Clostridia; order Oscillospirales; family CAG-272; genus DTU064. The sequence continues at coordinate 10,573 of JAZNDW010000002.1, read as the reverse complement.
TTGTGTTGACTTTCGGTAACATCGATTATATAATTAAAACACAATACGTTATGCCGCAAAAGGAGGCTACAATGACCGACACACATACCGTCTACGACGTCGTCATCATCGGTTCAGGTCCGGGCGGTACCAATCTTGCGCGGCTGATCGACACGAAGAAGTACTCCGTGCTCCTAATAGACGGCTCGGAAAAGCACGACAAGGTCTGCGGCGGGCTTCTCTCGCCCGATGCGCAGGACGTGCTTGCAAGATACGACATCAGCCTGCCGAGCGACGTACTTTCCTCCCCTCAGCTTTTCTCCGTCCGTACCATTGATCTGCATGACGGGCTCACCGCCTACTACCGCCGAAGCTACCTCAATATGGACAGACAGAAATTCGACACCTTCATGCGCTCCCTTATCCCCGACGGGATCACGGTCGTGCGCTCCCGATGCAAGGACGTCATCCGCGACGGAGACGGCTTTTCGGTTGAGCTGACCGACACTACCCCGTCACGTATCCGTTGCCGATATCTTGTCGGTGCTGACGGCGCCTCTTCCATAGTGCGGCGCAAGCTTTACCGCTCACGCGGTATAACGCAGTACACCGCGATCCAGGAATGGTATCCGACGACGGACGAAAACCCATACTATTCCTGCATTTTCGATAACACCACATCCGAGGGCTGTTCGTGGATCTTTTTCAAGGATTCGCATCTCGTTTTCGGCGGCGCCTTCGACCGAAAAAACGGTCGGGACGGCTTTTTCTCGCAGAAGAAAAAGCTCGCAGAGCTCGGCATCGTGCCCGCACACGTCCTATTGCACCCCGACAAGATCGAGGCTTGCCTCGTGTCGCGTCCGAAGCTCTTCGGCGGCGTTTTCGCAGGCGGTGACGGTGCGTTTCTGCTCGGCGAGGCAGCGGGACTTATCAGTCCGAGCTCGTTTGAGGGCATCAGCTACGCTCTGCTCTCCGCAGAAGCGTTGGCGGACGCCATGAATCGCTGTGACAGTGAGCGTCGGATCCTGTGCCGCTACAAAAAAGGAATCCTGCACCTGCGGTGCAAGATCGCCCTCCGCTGTGTCAAGCGCCCTTTCATGTATAACAGATTTCTCCGCCGTGCCGTTATGAAAAGCGGCATTACGGCAATAAAACTAAAGAAAAACGAGGTATATCACAATGAGTCAGCGATCCCTTTCGAATAGACTAAAGCTCATCATAATCGGTGTCGGCGTATGCGGCATATTCTTTTATTCATATCTTTTGCCCTTTGCCGCGATGTTTTTTGAAAGCGAGAACGTATACCCTTCGACATGGTTCGTATTCTTCCTCGTTTCCGCCGTTCCCTGCTATGCGGTGCTCGTTTATGCATATATGATCGCACGCAACATCGGCGCCGATCGATCGTTTTCGGAAGAAAACGCGCGATTCCTGCGTCGCATATCAACGCTTGCCGCCGTTGACGCCGCCTACGTCTTCGTCGGTTCTTCTGTCTTTTTCTGCATTGACTCCCCTGAGCTCTTACCGATCGCCCTCGTCGTGATCATCGTTTTCATCGGCGTTTCCGTCTCCGTCGCCGCAGTGGCGCTCTCACATCTTGTATCAAAAGCTGCCCGTCTTCAGGACGAACAGAACCTGACGATATAAGGAGGCACACATGGAAGAAAATATCATTTTCAACATTGACGTTATGCTTGCAAAGCGGAAAATGAGCGTCACCGAGCTTTCCCAGCGCGTCGGCATTACAATCTCAAATATATCCATACTTAAAAACGGAAAGGCGAAGGCGATCAAGATCTCAACGCTTGCAAAGCTTTGCGAAGCCCTCGACTGCCAGCCCGGCGACATTTTGGAATACCGCCCGGGAGATTGAATATCCGCTGCCGAAATACAAAAGCACTTGTTGTTCCCAACAAGTGCTTTCGTTTTTTGATTATTGATTACTTAATGTCCTCTTTGACTTCCGCGGGCGGCGTATCAAGCAGCCACGGATCGCGGAAGAAACGCTTCATGTACTTAAGAGCGGCGGCGTAATAGTATCCGTCGCAGATGCGCTCGTCAAGCACGAAGGTGACGTCGATGTAGGAGTGCTCGGCAACGCTTCCGTCGCGGCGGAGCTCGGAGCGGCGCTGTTTCGTTCCGAATGAGCAGAACGCAGGCACGTTGCCGAAATTATAAAGGTGATGATAGATCGGCGGTATTCCTAAGCTTCCCATAGACGTTACGTATAACGAGCTGTGGAACGGGCTGATGCGCGTCAAAAAGCGCGGCAAAAGGCCAAAATAGTCAAGGAAATAAAGAACACCGATGGTGAATCTCTTGAGCAGCCCCGGAATGGCATTGATGATCTTCGCCGTTTTATCAAACGAGCTGTCCATTACGTCACGGTAGCCGAGGATCTTTTCCTGCATCGCATAGTATACGTCGAGCGCCGTTGCGCTCGGGGGAAGCGTGATCTTTACGACGGTGTCGGGAGATTCGAGCACCATTTCCTTTTTTATAACGAGACTGATTTCAATCCAACCCTCACGGGTAAATATCTTCTGTCCGTTGATAAAGCGGTTGATGCCGGGATACTCGGCGGCAGCGCGAATGTAAGTTGCGATCATGACGTGCATGAAACCGAAGCCCTGAAGCCCTGCACGACGCTTTTCGTTGATATAATCGAGGACGCGGTCAACGTTTATGGACTCGCGGATGTGGTTCTGCGCGTCGGAACGCTCGCGCATGATGTACGGGATGAGCTGTGCCATAGGCGAAAGCGAACGAACGCGCCGTCCGTCGCGTCTGTCACCCCAGCGGCGGCGTTTGATAACGTCCGTGACTTCGGGAAGGTTATACGCGCGCAAAGCTTCGAGGGCGGCGTTTTCGGTTGCCTCGGGCGTTTTTACCTGATTTTCCATGTTTTACTCCGTTTTTTTGCTTAATTTTATTTATTGCTTAAAGCTTATATTAGAGTATATCACAAAAATCGAGCCATTTCAACAGCTATCCTGCTTTTGTTACACAAGTGTGAACTGTTTGCAACTTATTTTTTTTGGTTCACGCTCCATTTTTCGCAAACAAACGCAAAATCACCCTCCCAACGGTGTCGGGAGGGTGATTTTAATCAATTTTGTCACATTTGTCGGCAAGGTTACCACCTGTTTGGAATATCGGGGCAATTCTGGTTTTTTTTCACCGCACGCACCTCCGCAAAGCATCCGCACAAAGCGCACATGCCCTCAGTAAGATGCTCGCAGGAACGGCACACCTGTAACCTCGCCGCATATTCCTCACGGGAGCACTTAACCGTCGGATCGAGCGATCCGATGTATTCGAGTACCGTTTTATACGCGCCGTCGCGGTCGATCTCCGAAAGAAGGCATCTTCGGCACGGTGTACGGTTCGATTGTGAGTCCATTTTTACTTTTTAACTGTGATGCGAACTACGCTGCAAGCGGGAAGTGTGAAGGAAATGCCCTCGTCGGTGATCTTAACACCGTCGAACGCTTCTGTCTTAACAACTTCGGGAGCGTCGAAATCGTTGAACGCATCCATCTCCTTTGTAAGAATCTCAGCTTCAACGCTTGCTGCCTTGTGTCCGACGAGGATAGCGTCGATGTCAGCTTCGTCCTCGTGGGAAAGGTTGCAGACGGTGATGTTGAGGTTGCCCTCTGCGTCGATGGAAGCGGATTCGTGCAGATCCTGAACCATAACGCCGCCTCTTGTGCGAGGACCGCGAGGACCGCGGAACTGAACCTCTTCGGGACGTTCAACACCGATCTCTTCCGTTTCGATGAAGCTGCCGACGAGAGTTGCGTCCTGATGGCAAGCATACATCTTGAATACGTGATAGGTAGGCGTGAGGATCATCTTTTCACCGTCGGTGAGGATGACGGACTGAAGCACGTTGATAAGCTGTGCGATGTTAGCCATTCTTACGCGCGCGGAGTGCTTGTTGAAGATGTTGAGGTTGATACCCGCAACGAGAGCGTCGCGCATCGTGTTCTGCTGATAGAGGAAGCCGGGGTTCGTGCCGGGTTCAACGTCGAACCAGTTGCCCCATTCGTCAACGATAAGAGCAACGCGGCGATGCGGGTCGTAGCGATCCATGATGCGCTCGTGACCGGAAACGATCTCTTCCATGCGGAGCGTCTGTTTCATCGTGCGATACCATTCTTTTTCGTCAAAGCCCGTAGCCTGACCCTTCTTGCCCCACGTACCGCAAACGGTATAATAGTGGAGGGAAAGACCGTTCATCATGTGACCTGCGTCACGCATAAGAACTTCGGTCCAATGATAATCGTCGACATTTGCACCGCACGCGATCTTGAAGAGAGGTGCGCCGGGATAGTTGCGGCAGTACGTCTGATAGCGGCGGTATTCGCCTGCGTAGTATTCGGGAGTCATAGAGCCGCCGCAGCCCCAGTTTTCGTTGCCGACGCCAAGATACTTGATTCTCCAGGGGTCCTTCTGACCGTTCTTTTCGCGAAGAGCCGCCATGGGAGAAACGCCGTCAAAGTTCATGTATTCAACCCATTCAGACATTTCCTGAACTGTGCCGGAGCCAACGTTTGCGTTGATATAGGGCTCGCAGTCGAGCTGACGGCAGAGCTCCAAAAATTCATGCGTACCGAAGCTGTTGTCTTCAACAACGCCGCCCCAGTGTGTGTTGATCATTTTCTTTCTGGTTTCCTTGGGACCGATACCGTCCTGCCAGTGATATTCGTCTGCAAAGCAGCCGCCCGGCCAGCGAAGGATGGGAAGCTTCATTTCACGAAGAGCCTTTACGATGTCCTTTCTCATTCCGTTTACATTCGGAATAGGAGAATTTTCGCCAACGTAAACACCGTTGTAAATGCATCTGCCGAGGTGTTCGGAGAAGTGACCGTAGATATTTTTATCAATACGGCTTTTTTTGTCATAGGTGTTAATAACAAGTTTGCTCATTGTTTTACCCTTTCGATAACTTGATAACGGGGCGGACGCCCCTACTTCTTCATTCTACTGTTATTTTACAAAACCTCGCTCCCAATGTCAATAAATTAGCGGCATTTATCAAAAGAATATTGTATATTCTTTTGTAAATATTTATCGAAATTGTGAACAAAATCGCCGTAGAAATAACAAAAACCTATTTTTCGGATGAAAATATCGGTAAAACACTATTGGCACGGGGAGTTTTCTGTGTTATCATTTGATTAATACCAAATAATTACTCTTCGTCCGCCCCGCCGCGGACGGGAAAGGAAATATAACGAATATGAATACATATTTGAGTCTTCTTGAGCGTTTGTCTTCGATGATGTCAGTCGTCGGCCACGAAACGTCCGAGACCAACGCGCTCGCCGAGCTCCTGTCGCCATATTTTGACGAGTGGCGCGCCGACGCCGTCGGCAACCACATCTTCGTCCGCAAATGCGGCATTGAGGGCGCCCCCAAGCTTCTTTTGGACGCGCATTTTGATGCCGTCGGCCTCGCCGTCACTGGAATCACCGATGAGGGCAATCTTCGCATTGCCCGTCTTGGAGGTGTTGACAGAAAGATACTGCCTGCCTCCGAGGTCACCGTCCACGCAAAGCGCCCCATCTACGGTGTTGTGATGTCAACGCCGCCGCATCTTATGACGGCGGAGGGCAGAAGCAAGGTGCCCCCTATCGAAGAAATGACCGTTGATGTCGGTTACTCAAAAAAGACGCTTACGGAAGATTTCGGCGTCCGCATCGGAACGCCGATCAGCTTCGGATATAAATTCAAAGAGCTTCTCGGCGAGCGCGCCGCAGGCCCCGCCTTCGACGACAAGGCGTGCGTTGCCGCCGCCGTCCGCGCCATCGAGCTCTTGGGTGAGCAGAGAGGCTGCTTTGACGTTTATCTTGCCGTCTCCGCCGAGGAGGAAACGGGAATGTCGGGTGCGGCGAAAGCCGCTTTCGGAATTGAGCCCGACATCGCGCTCGTCCTTGACGTTGGCTTCGCGTCGTCGCCCGATTCGCCCGAGAAAAACGGCACGTCCGCACTCGGCTCGGGCGTCATCGTATCGTATTCCGCCGTCACGAACGTCAAGCTGACACGCAAGATACTGAAGCTTTGCGACGACAGCGAGATAAAATACACGATCTCCGTTGAGCCGAGCGGAACGGGAACGAATGCGGATAACGTCGGTCTTGTTGCAAACGGGATCCCCGTAACGGTGCTCGGAATACCGCTCCGTTCGATGCACACCTACAGCGAGGTCATCGACTCAGCTGACGGAGAGGAGCTTGCAAAGCTGCTCGCCGCCGTTATGAACGACTCGGGATTGGAGGCTTGGTGCCATGAGTGAAATCAAAAATTTATACGGACTTCCGCTTCTGCGCGAGCTGTCGCTCACCTTCGGACCGACGGGTTGTGAAGATAACGTTGCCGAGCTCATCCGACGCATCGTCAAGTCCTATGCGGACGAGATCACATACGACAAAATGGGCAATCTTGTTGCCGCCGTTTACGGCTCCGATCACGGCACCGACGCCGAGCGCCGTCTTATGTTCTCCGCTCACATGGATGAGGTCGGATTTATGATCACGGAGATAGGCGGCGACGGCACTCTCAAATTCGCCCCTCTCGGCGGTATCATTCCGTCCGTTCTCGGCTCGCGCCGCGTCACCGTCGGCGACGAGACGAACAAGGTCAGCGGTGTTATCGGCTCGAAGGCAATACATCTGCAACGCGGCGACGAGGGTGAGAAAATGCCCTCCGCATCCGATTTTTACATCGACATCGGAGCAAAAGACAAGGAAGAGGCTGAAAAATACGTCCGCCGCGGCTCGTTCGGCACGTTTGATTCCGATTTCCGTCTGTTTGGTGAGGGCGACAAGTTCGTCAAGGGCAAAGCCATTGACGCCCGCTTCGGATGTTCGGTCATGTGCGACCTCATCCGCCGTATTGCCGAAGGCGATAAGCTTCCGCACGACGTATATTTTGCGTTCACGGTGCGCGAGGAAGTCGGTCTTTCGGGCGCCGAGGTGACCTCCTACAAGGTTGATCCGCACTTCGCCGTTATCCTTGAATCGACTGCGGTTGCGGATAACGTGGGCTCTCCCGACGAGAAAAAGGTCGCCGTCCTCGGCGACGGTCCCGCGATCTCATTTATGGACCGCTCGACGATATATGATAAGAACGTTTACGAATACGTTCTCGCACTTGCAAAACAAAAGGGCATCAAGGCGCAGCCCAAACGCTTCGTTTCGGGCGGCAACGACGCAGGTCACATCCATCGCGTCCGCGCCGGTGTTAAGGTTGCGGCGATCTCCGCACCCTCCCGTTACATCCACACCGCCTGCAACGTCATTCATGCCGATGATTATTCCTCGACGTTAGAACTCGTCACCGCCATCGCAAACGACGGAAAATTTGAATTTTGAGATAAGGAGAACTGCAAATGTATACTCTGATTAAAGATATAATGAAGCCTCTCGGCGTTTCGGGACGCGAAAGCGCCGCCGCCGAGGTCATCAAAAATAAGATCGCCCCTTACGTTGACGAAGTCTACATCGACGCGCTCGGAAACCTCATCGCGCATAAGCGCGGTCCCGAAGGTGCGAAAAAGCTCATGTTCGCCGCACACATGGACGAGATCGGCTTTTTTGTCACCGCCGTTGACGACAGCGGCAACGTTCGTTTCTCCAACGCAGGCGGTATCCGCTATAATCCCACCTGCTACCACGAGGTCGTATTCGAAAACGGCACGCGCGGCATCCTCGTCGCAGACGAGAGTGCCTCCGGATACAACGGTGACAACGCATACGTGGACATCGGTGCCAAGTCAAAAAAGGAAGCGGAGCGCAAGGTCAAGACCGGCGACACCTTCGCTGTTCTATCGAACGTGACGAAGCTCGGCACGAAGCGTCTTGCCGGCAGACCGTTTGACGACAGGATCGGCTGTGTCATTCTCGTAGAGGCCGCAAAGCGTGCCGTCACGACGGCTTATGACACGTACTACGTCTTCACCGTCCAGGAAGAGGTCGGCTGCCGCGGCGCACAGACGGCGGCATACGCCATCATGCCCGACATCGCCGTTGCCGTTGACATAACAAAAACGGGCGACACTCCCGGTTCGCCGAAAATGGACGTCAAGCTCGGCGGCGGTGCCGCCATCAAGGTCAAGGACAGCTCCGTGATTGCAGATCCGAAGCTCGTTGATAAAATGATCGACGTTTGCAAGTCCGAAAAGATCAAGTACCAGCTTGAGATCCTCACCGCGGGCGGCACCGACACATCGAAAATGCAGTCCGCAGGTGCCGGATGCTCCGCAGGATGCATCTCCATCCCCACAAGATACGCGCACACGCCCGTTGAAATGATCGACTTGGACGACGTCGAAGCCTGCGTAAAGCTCACAGCCGCCATCGTAGAGGGAAAATAAACGAAATTATCGCAAAAAAATCGCATCTAACAGCAAAAAACTGTTGCAAAATCTTTGTCGCTGTGTTATAATCACTTTTGTCCCCAACATGGGATCCCCAAACGGGGTTAAATAGGGGTATAGCTCAGCTGGTAGAGTACCGGTCTCCAAAACCGTGGGTCGCGGGTTCGAATCCTCCTGCCCCTGACAAAAAATCCAAGTCGAAAGACTTGGATTTTTTCATTTGTGCCGCAGGCACAACATCATTTGCGTGCAACGCACGCAACATCATTTCGAGCAAAGCGAGAACATCATTGCCGCCCCGCGCGGCACAAATGAACGAGGTTGCACTTCGTGCAAATGATGTGCTTCGCAATGATGTGATGCTTCGCATCAATGATGTTGCGCTTCGCGCAAACGGAATTAGACCGATAGTCTTGTGCGCTGAAATATTGTTGATTTTTAGCTTGAAGTATGGTATAATAAAATTGGAAAGGCGGTGAGTTGTATATGAACTTTTCTCATTGCGATAAAGACGAAAAATATCTCTCTTTGCATGATTGCGTTGCCGAACAAGCCTATTTTGAAAATGGAAAGTTAAGCTTTGAATTTAACGACGGATTTTGGATTTCGCCCGATCATCCCGAAAGTAATCTATCTAATCTTGTAAGAACGGATTTTTCAAAGGTTGAATATTCGTTGGAAGATGGTGCGGACTACGACGTTACCGTGTACGTTTTCAAGAAAAACCTTTTCAAAAAAACACTCCGTGTTGAATGGACAATTCAAGAATTGATAAATAACATAAACAACGGAAAATGCAAACTCGAATTTTTGTACCAATATGTTGATTATAATTCGAGGATTGTTGAGTGCGAGTTGAAACTCAATAAAAAACCATATCGCCAAGAATGTATTATGAAGATTTCCGCTCCCGAAACTCGTTATTATTGGAACAATTTGCGCAAGGAGTGTCCGTGGTAAGGTTTTACATAGACTTCGTTTGCAAGCATGGTGCGAAAGCCTGACAGACCTCGGATTACTTTTTGCACCCATCATCGCCAAGGGATAAGTGTATCCTCGCGGCAAAAATTATGGACTGTTTTTGTACGATAGCTTTATATGGATCTATTTTGTAGTGGCAACACACAAAAAAGCCGTCCGAAAGGACGGCTTTTTTGATTCAGCGATAGGATGTAAGAGAAATCGTGCGCGCGAAGCGCGACGCGGCGACGTTCGCGAGCCTCGCGAGCAAACTCGCGCCGAGAGTGCCGTTAGGCAATCGAGGCTTAGGTTCAGAATCCTCTCTCGAAATGGGGGAACGCCACCCAACAGGGTGGTTTTTTGTTTTCAGCGCCAGGAGACTTGAGAACGTTCAGAATCCTCCTGCGTCTTTTTTTGCAAATTTCCATCCGCCCCGTCCTGTCGCAACGTTTCCGTCTGTTACATCATCAAAAGAGCAACAAAAAAGACCCCGAGAAGGGTCTTTTTTGTTACTCACATCTCACTTCCGAACACATAAAGGTAATAATCCTCGAGCGTGGGGGTGACGGGCTTCGCATCCTCCGTCGGTTGCGTCTCCGACAGCACGCGCAGGACTGCTTTGCCGATCACGTCGTCGACGGAGATGTTAATAACGCGGTAGCGGTTCTGCATCTCGCTGACCTGGCGCTCGTCAACGGGCACGTTCCAGACCTTGCCGACGATCTTTGCCGTCAGCTCGTGTGGCGGCGCGTTATCTACGATGACGCCCTTTTTGAGCATTATGATGTCGCGCGCGACGTATTCAACATCGGATACAACGTGGGTTGCTATGATAACGATCTTGTCAAGTGCGATCTTCGATATGTAGTTGCGTATCGAAATTCGCTGCTTCGGGTCGAGTCCCGCCGTCGGCTCGTCGAGGATGAGGATCTTCGGATCGCCGAGCACGGCTTGCGCGAGGCAGAGTCTCTGCTTCATGCCGCCGGACAGCGCGCCAATCTTGCGGTTTGGCACGTCGTCAAGCTCAACGGCGGCGAGGATCTCCTTGATCTGACGCGCCGCGTCGTCACGCTTCATGTCCTTCAGCGTTGCCATATACCAAAGAAGACGCTCGACGGTGAAGTTCGGGTAAAGTCCCGGATACTGCGGCATAAAACCGAGCATTTCGCGGAATCGCACGCCCATTTTGAGTACATTTTCGCCGTCGAAGGTGATCTCGCCTTTGTCGGCTTTGAGATTGTCCGTGATGAT
>JAZNDW010000001.1:0-277751 GCA_045588245.1 Eubacteriales bacterium | reverse complement strand
GTTCTCTGCGGGAGCGGTAAAGCGTGAGTTGGGATGTGCGCCCTTAATGCCCATATCCTTGTTCCAGGGATTGCCCTTCCAGTCGATACCGGTCTCGGGAGCGGGACCAAGGCCCTCCCACCAAACGGTATTGTCCTCGGTCTTGACAACGTTGGTGAAGATGGTGTTCTTCATGCAGGTGTAGAGAGCGTTGGGGTTGGACTGCTCGTTGGTACCGGGAGCAACGCCGAAGAAGCCGTTCTCGGGGTTAACTGCCCACAGTCTGCCGTCATCGCCCACACGGAGCCAAGCGATATCGTCGCCTACGCACCATACCTTGTAGCCCTTTTCACGGTAGATTTCCGGAGGAATGAGCATAGCGAGGTTGGTCTTACCGCAAGCGGACGGGAATGCAGCGGTGATATACTTGATCTCGCCGTTCGGATATTCAAGACCGAGGATGAGCATGTGCTCAGCCATCCAGCCTTCCTTGCGGCCGAGGTAGGATGCAATACGGAGAGCGAAGCACTTCTTACCGAGAAGAACGTTTCCGCCGTAACCGGAGTTAACAGACATGATGGTGTTGTCCTGCGGGAAGTGAGTGATGTAACGGTTTTCTTCGTCGATGTCAGCTCTTGCATGAAGACCCTTGATGTAGTCGGGGCTGTCGCCGAGAGCTTCGAGAACGTTCGTACCAACACGTGTCATGATGAGCATGTTGAGTACAACGTAGATGGAGTCAGTGAGCTCGATGCCGTACTTGGCAAAGTCTGAGCCAACAACGCCCATGGAGTAGGGGATAACGTACATGGTACGGCCCTTCATGGAACCGGTGTAAAGCTTCTTGAGCTTTGCGTACATTTCGGTGGGATCCATCCAGTTGTTGATGTTACCTGCTTCTTCCTTGGTAGGAGTGCAGATGTAGGTTCTTCCTTCAACGCGGGCAACGTCGTTGATGGCGGTTCTGTGGAGGTAGCAGTTCGGGAGAAGCTCGGGGTTGAGCTTGATGATTTCGCCGGTGCTGCAAGCTTCTGCGCGGAGCGCTTCTGCCTGCTCTTCGGTACCGTCGATCCAGACAATGTTGTCAGGACGGCACATTTCTGCCATCTCATTGATCCAGTCAAGAACATACTTGTTGTTTGTCATGTATATTTCTCCTTCTGAAAATAAGAATATTGGTTTTCCAAATTTTCACCAATATCATTATAATCCATACGTGTCAATATTTCAAGTCATAATTGGCTAAAAAAATATATTTACAATCAATTAATAATAAGTATATGAAAAAAGTTCGAAAAAAATCGAACAAACGTTTGATTTTTTCGTTTGGGTATGATACAATATGATTGCATAACGATAATTCTCTATAAAAATTACGGAGCTGGCTATGTCAAGAGAACCCTTAAGCGCAAAAGAACAGGCTATGTACGATTACATATCCGAATCGATAAGAAAAAACAATTTTTCGCCGTCCGTCCGCGACATTAAAGCGGCACTCGGTATAAAGAGCACCTCCACGGTACACACCTACCTCGGCAAGCTTGAAGAGAAGGGGTATATCGAAAAGGAGGGCGGCAAGAGCCGCACTCTCCGCACGTCATCCTCCTCGCGCCCGTCGTCGTCTGTGAAGCTGCCCGTCATAGGTGACATCGCGGCAGGTCAGCCTATCTACGCGACAGAGGTGTACGACGATACCGATATGATCGAAATTTCCGTCGGTGGCAAATACTCGGCGGATGATCTGTTTGCGCTTCGCGTTACGGGCGAAAGTATGATAAACGTCGGTATTTTTGACGGTGACGTTATCATAGTGCTTCGTGCACCGCAGGCTGATAACGGCGACATTGTCGTTGCCATGGTGGGAGAGAGTGCAACGGTGAAGCGTTTCTACCGTGAGGACGGTCACTTCCGTCTTCAGCCCGAAAACGATACGATGGAGCCTATCTACGCCGACGAGGTTGCGATCCTCGGTAAAGTTATCGCATCCGTGCGGTATTACTAATACTTATGAACTTCAATTTTCGCGATCCCAAACGGATATTTATCACTCTTTTGGCAGTGCTTTTCATGGGAGTCTCTCTTTCGGTGCTTAATTTGGTCGATCGGGGGACGGACCCGTTTACGTTTATGAACGTTTCCGTTTCTGCCGCTATCGGTTGGAGTCTTGGAAACTGGCTGCTTTTTATAAACGTATTGCTTTTCGTTCCCGTTATGATATGGGGACGGGAAGAGATCGGTATCGGCACCGTTTTTAATATGGTTCTCGTCGGATATACGGTTGACTTGTGTGACATCATTTGGGAACGCATCGGATATGCATCACTTATGGAAAACGTATTTGTCCGTTATCTTTCTATGATAGCTGCGCTGACGGTTTTTGTCTTTTCCGCCGCTACGTATATGTCGGCAGGACTTGGCACCGCGCCATACGATGCGCAGTCGCTTATCCTGTCGAAATTTTTGAAAAAAGTTCCCTTTAAGTTTATAAGGTCAACACTTGATCTTATAATGCTCGTCATCGGAGCTGTCGTTTCCGGCAAGCTTGATGTCGTTACCGTTCTTATGATGCTTTTCCTCGGAAGCACTGTGGAGTTTGTGCATAAGAAGTGGTTTTGTGAAAAAGAATAACAAAAAGACCTTTTCGCGAGAAAAAGGTCTTTTTTTGCTGTTGTTATATGTTTGCTTATGAAAGATATTCGATCACTGCAAGTCTGCCACTCTCCGCATCGTACAGGATGCGGAGCTTTTGTTTGTAGAAGTTGCCGTAGTAGGTACTGCTGAGTGCACTCAACGAAAATACTCTTTCGGTTGTGATGGAAAACGGTGCTGAACCGCCGTTATCAACGTTCAGGACGAAGGCTACCGGACGCTTCATCGCGGGAAGTATCTCGACTGCGGTGGCGGTATATTCCCTATAACTGTCGATTTTTTTTAAGAGAGCGTGCATTTTTATGACGTTGTAAACGATAAAAGGAGCCATCATAAAGAAATAGATAACGGAGTATGTAACTGCGATTTCGGTCAGCTCGACACTCAACGTAAGAGCCAATACAATCGCGTAAAAGATTCCCATTATCACCGAATACGTAATGATATTCGAACGGTACGAGCGGTAGTTTACAGACCGCTTCAGCAGTTCGGTGTTCGTCATATATGTAACTCCTTTGTGCGGCGAATGCTTAAAGTCCAACCGCGATTTCAAGCGACAGGCGGAGCGCCGATGCCATTGAAAGCTTGCCGCGGTCGCGTTCGTTTTCAGTATCTTCCGAAAGAGAATCGGTTGTTAAAAGAAGCTGACCGAATCTGACGCCGCGGAATTCGGCACAAGCCACAAGGGAAGCGCATTCCATGTCAACGACCTCAAAGCCTTCGTTTCGGCGGGCTTCCACCATAGCCTTCGTTTCACGGTAAAATCCATCCGTCGTCCATGTTTTGACACGACGCGTTTCAATGCCGAGTGCGTCAAGCGTTGATTCGATCGATTTTATCATCTCTTCATTGAGCTTAACGGTGCGTGACGCGGGAAGGTAATGATAGGACGCGCCCTCACATCTTAACGCTTCGGTCGGAATGAGAAATTTGTTTTCCTCAAACGGTACGAGCGCACCGCATGAGCCTGCGGCAATAATATGCTTAACACCGTGCCCGATCAGAAAATCAAGGATATGTACGGCGGCGGCTCCTCCGAGCGGAGCGCGGCACATCGTTATTTCTTCATCCTTGTATTTAACGCGGTAAATGGGAAACATCATCGTTATAGTTTCAAAATACGCCATGACCTCGCAGTCGTGTTCGGCGGCATATTTATCGATCTCATCTCCGAGAAAGCCGAAAACGGCACGCTCGGGAAAGTCTGCGATCTTGTGCTGATCCGGCATTATGACGGCGTTCGGATCGCTGTCGTATTCGAGCAGGGGAATATCATTTTTGATTATCACTTTGTCACCTCCCGTGGTGAGAATATGTATGCCGAGAAGACTCGGCTTTATAGATCATTCGTCAAAAGGTGCGTATTTGAAAAAATCGGAGATTTTTTCAAATACTGTTTTCTTTTCGATTCGATCAACGCTGTTTTGTGCGATCAGCGGTACACTTGCAACGATATTTCCGTCAGTGTCGTACCAATCCGTTTGCCCGAGCACCGTACCTGCCTCAACGGGAGCAAAATAGAACTTGTCGAGCGACACGACGGAGCTAAGCTTACCTGTGTCAGCAGGCAGACAAAGAGATACGGGACGTTCGTTTACGGCAATCACGAAATCTGCTTGCCCTCCGACGACGGGAATCGGGACGGCAACGGTGCCGTCACCCGCAAGGCGGTAGCATTCATAAGCGTCGAGTCCGTAAGACAAAAGGGAAGTGTGGTCGCGCCAATCGTCGGGATCCGAAAGCGTCACCGCTACGACGGTGACACCGTCGCGCTCCGCGGCTGTCACAAGACAGCGTCCGCTTCGCTTCGTGTAACCCGTTTTGACGCCGATAACGTACTCGTTTTCGCGTAAAAGACGGTTATGATTGATGAGCAGGCGTATGCCGCCGCCCTCAAGCGGGATCGTGTGCCGTTGTGTTGATACTATCTCTTTGAACGTTTCGTTTCGGAGCGCATACGCCGTAATGCGTGACAGATCGCGCGCCGTTGTGTAGTGTTCTTCGTTATCGAGCCCGTGCGGATTCGTAAAATGAGTGTTCTCGCATCCGATCCTTTGTGCGGTATCGTTCATCAGCTCCGCAAAAGCCTCGGTTGAGCCTGCGACTTCAATTGCGATCGCGGCGGCGGCATCGTTTGCGCTTTCAAGCATAAGCGCATAAACGAGGTCGCCCATCGTGAGCTTTTCGTTTGCGGAAAGATAAACGGAAGACCCCTCAACGCCGACGGCGAGAGGGGATACGGACACCTCGTCAGACAGCTTTCGCTCTTCGATTGCGATGATGGCGGTCATTATTTTTGTCGTGCTCGCCATTGGCAAACGCAGGTCGGCGTTATATTCGCATATAACGTCACCCGACGAGCATTCGATCAGAATCGCGCCCTTTGCGGCAACGGAAGGTGTTTCCGCGGCACTGACGGGGATCGATAACAAGCATACCGCCGCCATGACCGTGAGAATATATGATAAAATCTTCATTTATTATTAGCTCCGCTTTGAATAATATTTTCTCGAAGCTTATTTTCTCACATAACAGCAGTGGCGATACGAGGATAAATTTTGCTTTTTTTGCGATTTTATTCTTCCTCGGGGAAAACGACTTCATCAACGGAATCATCGTTTTTTTCGTCAGCCTTTTCATCGGAAGCGGCAGATTTCTTGGGGAAGAGCGATTTAATCTTGTCGATAAGCGTAGGCGCGCCATCAATGATGGCGGCGATATCTGATTTCTGTGACGAGGGGGCAGCTGCGATGGGGAGCAGCTTTACGTCGCCGTCGGTTCCGATAACGAGGAATGCAACGGGCTCAACGGTGAGACCGGAGCCGCCGCCACCGCCGAAGTTGTTGCCCTTTTCCTTTGCGGAGGACTGTGATGCATTTTTTCCGAGGTAATCAAATCCACCGGAAGCGAAGCCAACGGAAAGCTTTGATACGGGAAGGATCGTGATGCCTGCGGGCGTTACGATAGGATCGCCGATAATGGTGTTTGCGTCAACGACGGTGCGGATGTTTTCAAGCGAAGTTTTTATAATATCGCTGATCTTGTTGTTTTCGTTCATGGATGTTTCCTCCGTGATGTTTTATGTGAATTATTTTATTTCCGTGATCGTGGATGAGACTTTGTGCGAAATGAAGCCCCTGATGAATCTGAATGCGAGCGCCAAAACGGACGCGGGCTTGATCGAAAGACGGACGAAAACGTCTGCGTCGATCGTACCCGAGCAAAAGTCGGGTGTGATCATAACGTCGTTTTCGTGTCCGCGCCGAAGAAAGCTGCATTCTTCAAGCAAGGTGACAAGAGCACCGACAGCCTCGGTGACGACTCCGTACGTGATAGCGGTCTTCGCCGCGTCGGCGGCTCCGACACGGACATGAAGTCTGTTGACGTCGAGCCTGAACTTGGACGGGAAACGCTTGAGTATGTCAAAAATGATCTCTCGTATCTCGTAAACGGCACTGACGACGCCTTCTTTCTTCTTCTTTTTTTTGCCGACGTTATCGATTTTCGTATTGTCGCTTTCCTGTGCTGACGGAGCTGACGCTTTTTTCGCCTCCGCTTTCTTTTGGGATTTCAGCTTCTTTTTTTCTTCTGCTTCAGCTGTCTTTTTGATCCTGCGCTGCGCTTTTTTGTACGTGTAGTCACGCACCCTGACTTTCTTTTCTTTTTTCGGTATAACGGGTATTTTCAAAAAAAGATAAGAAATCGAAACGTACAGCGAATCTTCCGCGGCGGTGTTATACTTAAAATTAATGTAAACGCGGCTGTGGAGCATCAAAAGTATGACGCCGATTATGGCGGCAATTATGTATAAAGCTGTCATGGCGTCTCCTTTCGTATGATCGCTGTCGTTTTATAAAAGCTCGTCCGTTGATATCGTTTCCTGAATGGGAGCGTCTGCCTTCGACTGCTCGGCGGCAACAGGCGGAAGCTCGTCGACGGACGAGATTCCGAATACGCGAAGGAAGTCGTTCGTCGTGCCGTAAAGGATGGGGCGTCCGGGGACGTCAAGACGTCCGCGCTGTTCGATGAGTCCCTTTTCGTAAAGCGAATTTATACTGTAGCCCGAATCGACGCCGCGCACGAGGTCAACGTACGAACGTGTGCAGGGTTGATTGTATGCGATGATCGCAAGTACTTCAAGAGAAGACGCGGAAAGATTCCCGCCGCGGCGGATGCCGAGGACTTCTTTTATCAGCGGCGCGAATTTTTCCTTTGTGCAAAGCTGGCAGGAGTCTTCAAGCAACAAA
The DNA here is from genome assembly GCA_045588245.1 of Eubacteriales bacterium. Classification (GTDB taxonomy): domain Bacteria; phylum Bacillota; class Clostridia; order Oscillospirales; family CAG-272; genus DTU064. Next base: position 270,876 of record JAZNDW010000001.1, on the reverse strand, counting down.
AGAAGCAGTCCGCGTTCAGAGTGCTCATCGTTATATATGGGCTCCATCAATTTCAGTATGCGGAGCACCTCGTATGTGGGAATACCGAGCACCGCCGACAGCTTTTCGTATGTAATGGGATGCCCTGCGGCAAAAAGGATCGCTTCAATGGCGGAGGTAACCTCTTTTTCCGTTACTCTCGGAGAGTTTTCACCATCAACTTCGGGCATTTCGATCAAAATATTTTCATTCATTTGCAGATTTATCCTTGTTGTGAGTTCTGACAAGCTCCAGACGGAGCTCGTCCGTTTTAATTGTACCGTCTTCACCGATTCCGCCTTCAATGGTGATGCGCTGATTGCGTAACAGCTCAAGTATCGCCAGAAAAACGGCGATTCTGTCGGAGCGCGACGATTCCTTTGCGAAAAGCTCTGATGCGCTTGCAGGACCGTTTTTGTAAAGATGGCGGATGACGGAAAACGCTTTTTCCGTTGCGCTTGCGGCGCGCTTTCTGATCAGAGGTGTGAAATGTGTCGTTGCAGTTTCTGTCGTTTTCGTTTCGGCGAGCACTCGCAGAAGTGCCGTCGAAAGCAGATCAACGGAATGTTGACGCAGAGTGCGGTCAGGCTCGATCTCGTCGGTATCCTTAACCATGCGTCCGCTGTGAAGGGAATACATTCCCGCGAAAAGAAGGGAAGCTTCTTTTGCTTTTGCGTATTCAAGCACGGCGGCGGCAAGCTCAGCGCGGGGGTCTTCCTCGTCGTCATCCTTGAGCTTTGGCAGAAGCATTCGCGATTTAATTACCATCAGTCTGCTCGCCATAACGAGAAACTCCGATGCCACCTCAAGATCGCGGTCGCTCGCGGCGTTGATGTAGTCCATATATTGGTCGCAAATCACCGCTATGGGAATATCGGCGATGTCGAATTTGTTCTTTTGAATAAGGGTAAGAAGCAAGTCGAGCGGACCTTCAAATAAGTCAAGTCTGTATGTGAGAGCTTCCAAGAGTCCCTCCTGTGATTATGGTAAATTATAGAAAGGGGATAAGATGCACAACGGTGTACAGCGCCTTGTAAACAGCATTGATCATAAGCGAAAGAACACCGTCGAGCGCACCGATCCAGATGAGAGCGAACATGGCAATAACGATATAGCGCTCGTATTTCATGAACCCGAAGTACAGTTTTGTAGGCAGAAAAGCCAGAAGAACGCGCGAACCGTCGAGCGGCGGCACGGGTATCATGTTGAATACGGCAAGACCTATGTTGAGCATATAGAATACGTAAACGAAGTTATATAAAACGTATATCAGCCAATAAGTGAAATCCTGTGTATAAAGAATCTGCGGATTATGATCGATATAAGCTTCGATTATTGCCTCGGCGAGAATACCGAAGATCGCAAGTATGAGATTGGACACGGGACCTGCAAGCGCGGAGATAGCCATGTCGCGCTTGGGCTTTTTGAAGTAGCGTGTGTTTATCGGCACGGGCTTTGCAAAGCCGAATCCGAAAAACAGCATACAAAGCGAGCCGAGAAGCGTCAGATGGCGCAAGGGATTGAGCGAAAGCCGCCCCATGTCACGTGCTGTCGTGTCGCCGAGACGATATGCCGCGTACCCGTGGCATACCTCATGTACCGTCAACGCGATGAGGACCGACGGTATACGCAAGGCGTAAATAAATATCGTTTGCTGAAATTCTGTCATATTCATTTTATCCCGACAGTGTCGGTGATGATGCTCCACAACTCGCGCTGTCCCATTCCGTTTGCGGAGGAGAACGGAACGATGGGAGTTCCGTCGGCAATGTTGGGGTGAGAAGCGAGCGCCTCGATATTGGAGGCGAGCTCGGATTTCTTTTTGCATTTATCGCATTTCGTCGCAACGATAACGTATGGAATGCCGCTGTCGTTGAGCCAGCCGAGCATGGCGTTATCGTCGGCGGTGGGACCGACTCTTATGTCGATAAGCTGCAGCACGAGCTTCAATAGATCAATGTTGGGGTTGCGTGCCAGATAGCTGTCGACCAAAAGCGACCATTTTGCCTGATCTTCGCGGGTGCGTTTCGCGTAGCCGTATCCGGGCAGGTCGACAAGGTAAAGCTTTTTGTCAATGTCGTAATAATTGACGGTGATGGTTTTACCCGGCGTGCTGCTGACACGTGCAAGCGATTTGCGTCCGAGCATGGTGTTGATCAGCGAGCTTTTTCCGACGTTCGAACGGCCCGAAAGAGCGACCTGCGGTATGGGAGTCGACAAAAACTGATCGGGACGTCCCGCGCTGATCTTCAGCGTTACATTGTGGATGTTGAGCATTATTTTTATCCTTTTGTGTCTTTAATTGTTTGTCATCTTTGAGCGATGTTATACGTTCCGCACGACGTAAGCGGATAAATTTCGGGAACGGAGTCCGTCACGGGGAGCTTGTCGTTCGCGGCAGGAAGCGGCGCAAGGATCGCGTCGAGAACTTCCTCCGCACGCGAAACGAGAATGAAGTGAACGTTTTCGCGAACGACAGAGTCAATTTCTTCAAGGTCGGCTTCGTTGTCACGCGGAATTATGATACGTTTGACGCCTGCGGCATAAGCGGCAGAGGTCTTTTCCTTCAGCCCGCCAATGGCAAGAACTCTGCCTGTCAGAGTAAGCTCGCCTGTCATTGACGTGTCGCATCTTGCGGCACGGCGGGAAAGTGCGCTCACCATGGCGGAGAGCATCGTGATGCCCGCAGACGGACCGTCCTTCGGAACGGCGCCTTCGGGAACATGGATATGTATGTCTTTATTTTTGTAAAAATCGGGATCAACGCCCAGCTCGGCGGCATGAGCTCTTATGTAGCTGATGCCGAGGGAGGCTGATTCCTTCATAACGTCGCCGAGCGAGCCCGTCAACGTGAGCTTACCGGTGCCGTCCATGATATTGACTTCGATCTTCAGTAAGTCTCCGCCGACGGAGGTGTATGCCATTCCGTTTACGACGCCGATCTCGTCAGCTTCGGAAATGCGTTCGGGAATCATCTTGCGTGAACCGAGGTAAGACTTGATATCATCTGCCGAGAGCTTTACGGATTTGATCCCGTCCGATACCATACGCCGAGCCGCTTTGCGGCAAAGAGCGGCGATCTCGCGTTCGAGATTGCGGACGCCTGCTTCGGCGGTGTAATAGTCGATCAGTTCATATATCGCATCGTCCGTGATGCGGAAGCGGCGGCGGTCAAGACCGTGACGGCGGCATTGCTTCGGAATGAGATGATTTTTGGCAATAGAGAGCTTTTCGCCGCGTGTGTATGAATGAAGCTCAATGACCTCCATTCTGTCAAGAAGCGGCTTCGGAACGGTGTCAAGCGTGTTCGCCGTGCAGATGAACATACAGTCGGAAAGGTCGAACGGAAGCTCAACGAAGTGATCGCGGAAGTTCTTGTTCTGTTCTGCGTCGAGCACTTCCAGAAGGGCTGCGGACGGGTCACCGTGAGAATCACGCGTGAGCTTGTCGATCTCATCGAAAAGCATAAGCGGATTTTTGACGCCGACCTGCGTGAGCGCCGTGATAATGCGTCCCGGCATCGCGCCGATGTAGGTCTTTCTGTGACCGCGGATGTCAGCCTCGTCACGCACACCGCCGAGCGAAACGCGGACGTATTTGCGCTTCATCGCGCGGGCGATGGAGGCGGCAATCGACGTTTTACCCGTGCCGGGAGGGCCGACAAGACAAATGATCTGGTGGCGAAGCTCGGGCGAAAGCTGTTTTACGGCGAGATATTCGATTATGCGGTCCTTGATCTTTTGTAAGCCGTCGTGGTCTTCGTCAAGGATGCGCTTTGCGGCTTTGATGTCAACTCTGTCTTTCGTTGCCGTCGTCCAGGGCAAGGAAAGGCAAGTTTCAAGATAATTGCGGAGCAGAGCGTTTTCGGGCGAGCCAAACTGAACCTGCTGCAGGTGGTTGTATTCGCGCAGTAGCTTTTTGCGCACCTCATCGGGCAGGTCGGCAGATGTGATCTTAGCGTAAAAATCGTCCTCGTCGCCGTCACCGAGCTCGTCCTGGATTACGCGGAGCTGTTCGCGCAGGTAATGGTCGCGCTGTGATGCACCGATAGATTCTCTGACGCGGTCCTGAATGAGCGCTTCGATGTCGAGAAGCTCCTTTTCGTCTTCAAGAAGCTTGATTGCTATGTTGATCCTGCGAAGCGGATCGAACTGCTCAAGGATAAGCTGTTTATCCTCCCAGCGGACAAACGAGCTTGACGCAATGAAATCCGCGAGCAGACCGGGGGAGGATATGGAATGCGCCGCCATCAGCATTTCGCGTGACGGGCGGTGCTGCCCTGAGCGCTCTTCAAGCGCGGAGATGAGAACGCGCATGGCGGCTCTCATTTTTACGTCGGGGTCGCCGTCAAGGCTGACGGTCTTCGTCATAACGTCGGCGTAGATGACGCCGTCTTCGGTAACGTTCCAATCCATGATGCGGGCACGGCACATACCGTCCGCGATAACGCGTACAATATCCTCAGGAGTCTTAACGGTCTGCTTGATGCGTGCAACGCAACCGATGTCGAAAACGTCGTCGCGGTCTGGATCCTCGGTAGCGGTCTCTTTCTGTGTGACGAGGAGTACGAGCATATCGCCGCTGACGGCGGCCTCGCACGCGGCAACGGAAAACGAGCGTTCTATTTCAAAGCTGAGCGGAATGGAAGGGAATGCAACGATTCCGCGAAGGGGAATAACGGGAAGTGTCATGATTTCTGCTTTTTCTGTATATTTAGGCATTGTATTACGTGAATTTCCTTTCGGGATACGAGTGTAATCTATATTATTATATCACAAGGCAAAAATAAAATCTATATCAATCATTTATATTTTAACAAAACTTCCGACGATAATTTCGGCACATAAAACAAAACGGGCAGTCCCAAACCGGCAGGAGTGATATCATAAGGTTGATATATCTCCGGGAAAACGGGACTGCCACGAATGTCCCCGCCATCGTTACAGACGGAGGAGAAGCCAATATTTGATTACGGCATAATTATTATAACGCATCGACGTGGAATTGTATATAGTGATTTTTGACGATATTTTATCCGAAATTTCTCCTATTTGCCCAAAAAACCGTTTTGTCAAGAGGAACGGTAAAATAGACGGAAAATTGCACCTGAAAAATCGTATGCAAGAAACTGCGTAAAAAAAGTCGCAGAAAAGGTGAAAAAAGTTATGAAAAGGTATTGACACTGCCGTTATCGTGTGGTAAAATGCATCGGTAAAAAGAAGCGGAACAGTTCCATTCCCACCGTGCGGTCAAAGAATCGGTACGGTCAACACAGTTATCATCGTGCTTTTGGTGAGCTTTTCTGTCGGCGGAGGAATTATGTTCCCCCGCAATTTTTTTCGCGGTTATAACCCGCATTTATCTATCGGAGGTTTATGGCTAACAATTCCAAGGATTATCAAGTCAACGACAACATTCGTTTGACGGGAAATGTTCGTGTTATCGATGGGGATGAACAGCTCGGTATCATGCCTGTTGCAAAGGCGAAGGACATAGCATACGATAAAGGGCTCGACCTTGTCGTTATTTCCCCGAATTCCGACCCGCCTGTTTGCAGGATCATGGATTTCGGTAAGTATTGCTACGAACGCGAAAAGAAAGAAAAGGAAGCAAAGCGCAAACAGCAAGTTATCGAGATCAAGGAGGTCCAGCTCTCCTGCAAGATCGACACGCATGACTTTGAAACAAAGGCTCGCCGCGCACTCGGATTCCTTAAGGACGGCAACAAGGTGAAGGTCGTTCTTCGCTTCAAGGGCAGAGAAATGGCACATCAGAATATCGGCCGCGACGTTCTTTTACGTTTCGAGGAATACTGTAAGGAGCTCGGTACCGTTGACAAGCGCCCCACACTTGAGGGACGTCAGATGACGATGATGATCAACCCTGTCAAACAGAAGGCTGAAAAGCCTGAAAAGAAACAGAAGCACGAAGCACCTACAGAAGAAGCCGCAACGGAAGACGCGGAATAATTTTCACGGTTAACTATCCGCAAAAGGCGGCAAACGACCGCCCGAGCGTAACAAAATAAGTTAAAAAGATTACATTACTAAAAAGGAGTACCAACATGGGAAAGATTAAGACACATAAGGCTTCAGCCAAGAGATTTTCCCTTACCGGAACAGGCAAGGTGAAGATGAACCACAGCGACCACCGCCACAAGCTCGGCAAGAAGGATACAAAGCGTAAAAGACATCTTCGTTCCGGTGCTATCATGGAAGAGGCACAGGCACGCAACGTTCGCCGCATGATCATCAAGTAATCAGGCGCAAATAAGAAAGTTAACGGAGGATATATAAAATGGCAAGAGTTAAGGGCGCCATGATGGCCCGTAAGAGAAGAAATAAAGTACTTAAGAGCGCAAAGGGTTACTGGGGCGCGAAGAGCAAGCACTTCAAGATGGCTAAGCAGGCCGTAATGAAGAGCGGTAACTACGCATTCGTTGGCAGAAAACTTAAAAAGCGCGATTTCCGTTCACTGTGGATCACACGTATCTCCGCAGCAGTTAAGCCCTACGGCATGAACTACTCCACGTTTATGCACGGCCTCAAGCTCGCAGGCGTAGATCTCAACAGAAAGATGCTCTCTGAGCTCGCAGTGTCCGATAAGGAAGCTTTTGCAGCGATCGTTGAACGCGCAAAGGCAGCTCTCTAATATAATATTGATTCAAAAAACCGGCTGCGACCGGTTTTTTGTGCTATTATATAGCAAGTTGAACTTGCATTTTTGAAGGAAAAAAACACGTTTTTTTGAGTTTCGGGACGGTATATTTATGTCAGAAAAACACAAAATCGGCGGCAGTGTCGACGTGATCACGAGCCGTCAGAATCCTATAATTTCCATGACGGCAAAGCTCAGCGATAAGAAGCACCGCGATCTTGAAGGCCTTTTTTTGCTCGACGGGATCAAGCTGATGCTTGAAGCGGCGTCGTCGCCACTTACGGTCGAATATGTCATCATTCGCGAAGACGTGAGAGATCTGTATTACACCACTGTGCATAGCGCGCTTCCCGAGGCAAAAATATACGTTGTGTCGCCGTCTGCGTTTGACCGCGTTACGGACGAAAAAGCGCCGCAAGGCGTCGTCACCGCCGTCAGATACAGCGACAGCGTGAAACGTGAGGGCGAAGTTGACGTGTCTGCTTTGTCGGGCATCTCTCTGCTTTTCGACGGTGTTCAAAACCCCGATAATTTCGGTGCAATCATTCGATCTGCACGCGCTTTCGGTGTGAAAAACGTCATTTGCGGCAACGGATGCGCCGATATATACGGTAGGCGCGTTATGCGCGCTTCAATGGGGGCGGCGCTCCACATTGGCTCGACTTACGTTGGAGATGTCGTGGCAACGTGCCGTAAACTCGCCGACGAAGGCGGACGCATCATAGCGACGCTGCCGTCGCCGACGGCGTCGTCACTTTTTGAATTTTCATTCCGCGACGGAGATGTTATCGTCATCGGCAACGAAGGACACGGCATTTCCGATGCCGTTATCGCGGTGGCTACGGATATGCTTTATATTCCTATGGCTGAGGGGCAGGAATCGTTGAACGCCGCATCTGCCGCGGCTGTCATTCTTTACGAAGTATACAGGCAAAAGCATTGACCGCCCCGTCGAGGGCAACAAAAAAATTGCCGACACACTGTCGGCGGAACGGAGAACATAAATGTCGGACAGATTGATCTGGATATGGCTGTCGCTTGCATGCGGACAGGGAAGTCGAGTCTACAATAAGCTTTTTGCGTCTTTTGATACACTCCGTGAAATATACGACGCTCCCCGCGAACGCTTTGAGGAAATACCCGGCATCCCGAAAGAAGCTGTAGATGCGCTTTGCGATAAGGATATAACACGCGCTGAAAATATACTTGCGCTTTGTATCAAGCGTCATTGGGGTGTTCTGACGTACGGTGACCGTGCATACCCGAAACGTTTGAAAACGCTGATCGATCCGCCCGTTGTATTATATTACCGCGGACGTTTCATAGACTTGAACGACGAGGTCTGCATTGCCGTCGTCGGTACAAGAACGATGACGGAATACGGCGAAGCGCAGGCATACCGCCTTTCGTACGCTATGGCAGCAGGTGGAGCCGTTATCGTGTCGGGAATGGCGCTTGGTTGCGACGCTATGGCGGCAAACGGTGCGCTTGACGCAGGCAGTCCCACCGTTGCCGTACTCGGCTGCGGTATCGACGTCGTTTATCCGCGTCAGCATAAGTTGTTGTCTGAGCATATATGCCGCAGCGGTATGCTTATCACCGAATATCCTCCGGGATCGGAGCCTGCCGGCGCGCATTTTCCCGTCAGAAACAGGATCATATCAGGCTTGTCGCAGGGAACCGTCGTAGTTGAAGCTCCCGCAGGTTCAGGTGCGCTCATTACGGCGAGAACGGCACTCTATCAGGGCCGTGATATCTTCGCCGTTCCAGGGGAGCTTGGCAATAAAAACAGCGAAGGCTGTAACGATCTGATCAAAAACGGCGCACGCGTCGTTACGTCTGCGGAGGATGTGATCGGAACATACGAATTCATTTATCCGCATAAGATCTTTGTAGCTGCCGCGGAGCACGCGGAGCGTAAGCTGTCCGTCGAACACGGACACAACACAGCGAAAGCAAGAAAGATCGCATCCCGCAGTGATAAAACGGCGGAGAAAAAAGAAGAAAAGAAGCGCGAAGCGCAAAAGGCGCGCGAGCAAAAGCGAACAGAAAGCAAGACTTACAAAGAGGACCTGCAAATAAGCAAAACCGCAGGCGCTATCGTAAAGTCGTATTCATTTGCGGACGACCGCAAGGAGGCAGAAGTGCCCCCGAAACCGAAAGCGGCGGCACCGTCCGCGCAAAAGTCTAACGATGTGCCGATAACGGACGCGGAACGCGCCGTTCTTGACGCCATGGGCGACTCGGCGGTCACACCCGACGAGCTTTTGGGAAAAGGCTTTTCCGCTTCGGACGTCATGAGCTCGTTGACGGTGCTTGAGATTCTTGGATATATCAGCTCCGTCCCCGGCGGCAGATATATCAAAAACAATAACTAAATCGCAACAAAAAAGGACACGTATGGCAAACAATCTGATTATTATGGAGTCGCCGACGAAGGCGGCTACAGTCGAGGGCTACCTCGGACGCAACTACCGCGTAGTTGCATCCAAAGGACACGTAAGAGATCTTCCCAAAAGCACGCTCGGCGTTGATGTTGAAAACGATTTTGAACCGAAGTATATCAACATCCGCGGCAAGGGAGACCTTATCAAAGAACTAAAAAAAGAAGCGAAAAACGCTGATAAAATATATATCGCAACGGACCCTGACCGCGAAGGAGAAGCTATCGCGTGGCATCTTTCCGTGGCACTCGGCATTCCGCTTGACGGAAGCCACAGAATCACATTCAACGAAGTTACAAAAACCGCCGTCAAGGAGGCTATCAAGCATCCGAGACGCATCGATATGGGGCTTGTGGACGCGCAGCAAGCGCGCCGTATCCTTGACCGTATCGTCGGCTATAAGCTGAGTCCCTACCTTTGGGCAACGGTACGCAGCGGACTTTCCGCAGGCCGCGTTCAGTCCGTTGCAACGAGAGTTATCGTTGACCGCGAGGAGGAGATCAGAGCGTTCGTTCCCAAGGAATACTGGACGATTGACGCGGAGCTCAAAACTCCGAGAGGAGATATGCTCACCGCGCATTTTTACGGAAATGAAGACGGTAAGCTTCCGCTCGACAGCGAAGCTGATGCCGCACGCGTCCTTGACGCGGTGCGCGGCAAGACGTTTTTCGTGAAAGAATGTAAGCACGCGACAAAGTTGCGTCAGCCGGCGCCGCCCTTCACAACGTCTACGCTCCAACAGGAGGCTTCGCGCAAGCTTAATTTCCAGTCAACACGCACCATGCGCGTGGCGCAGGAGCTTTACGAGGGTATCGACCTCGGAACGGAAAACGGCGGCGTGCAGGGGCTTATCACCTATATGAGAACGGACTCCGTTCGTATATCAACGGAGGTTCAGACAGCGACGCTTGAGTATATCCACGACAAATTCGGTGCGAAGTATACACCCGCAGAACCGAGAATTTTCAAAACGAAGTCGGGTGCACAGGACGCACACGAGGCAGTACGCCCCGTAAACGTTGCAATCGAGCCTTCAAAAATAAGAAAGTATCTTTCGGTGGATCAGTACAGACTCTATAAGCTCATCTGGAACCGCTATATCGCAAGCCAGATGGCGGCAGCGGAGATCAATACGGTGTCTGCCGTAATCGAAGCGGGCGGATACACCTTCCATTCTTCGGGAAGCACCGTGAAATTCCCCGGATTCCTTGCGGTTTACGAAGAATCTACCGATGATGAAAAGAACGCGGACGACAAGGAAAAGCTCCTGCCCGAGATAAACGCAGACGAAGAACTCGTTTTGTGTGAAGCTTTGCCCGAACAGCACTTCACAGAGCCGCCCATGAGATATACGGAAGCGTCCCTTATCAAGCTCTTGGAAGAGCTCGGTATCGGCCGTCCGAGCACGTACCTGCTCATCGTCCCCACCATCGCACAGCGCGAATACATCGTTCGTGAGGGAAAATCGCTGAAGCCCACGAGCCTGGGGGAAGCAACGACGAAGCTTATGAAAGAAAGCTTCCCGGATATCGTTGACTATAAGTTCACAGCAACGATGGAGAGCCGTCTTGACGACGTCGAAGACGGCGTAACGACGATGAAGGAAGTCCTTCGCAGTTTCTATGAAAATTTTGCAAAGGAGCTTGAATCGGCAACCGCAACGGCGACTCGCCTTGAGCTGCCGAGCGAAGAAACTGATATCATCTGCGATAAGTGCGGCGCAACTATGGTAGTAAAAAGCGGACGCTTCGGCAAATTCGCCGCTTGTCCGAACTATCCCGAATGCAAAAACACAAAGCCGCTTAATAAAACGACAGAAGCCGAAAAGACCGAAAAACCTGTCGAAAAAGTCGAATACAAATGTGAAGAATGCGGTGCGGATATGGTCATCCGCCACGGCAGATACGGCAACTTTTACGCTTGTTCAAAGTACCCCGAATGTAAGTACACACGCCCCTACGGTCAAACGATCGACGTCAAGTGCCCCAAGTGCGGCTCTGACGTGCTGACGAAGTGGGGACGTAACAAATCGGTGTTCTACAGCTGCGTGAAGTATCCCGAATGCGACTTTTCATCGTGGGATAAGCCTTCGGTTGAAAAGTGCCCCGAATGCGGCGGCATGCTCTACGAAAAGAAGGGCAAGAACCTTTTGGTTTGCAAGAACGACGGCTGCGGTTACAAACGCGAATTTACACCTGAAAATAAGGAAAACCCCAATGAGTGAAATTAAAGTTATTGGCGCAGGCCTCGCAGGCTGCGAAGCCGCCTGGCAGGCGGCGGAGCGCGGTGTACGTGTGACGCTTCATGAGATGAAACCGCATAAGCGTTCTGCCGCTCACAAAAGCGACGGATATGCCGAGCTCGTTTGCAGTAATTCACTGCGCTCCGACGATGTTAATAACGCCGTCGGACTTCTCAAAGCGGAAATGCGTATGATGGGCTCGCTCATCATGGAGGCAGCAGAAGCTTCCCGTGTGCCCGCGGGATCGGCACTTGCCGTTGACAGAGTGAAATTTTCCGAATACGTCACAGAAAAGATCAAAAATCATCCTAACATTACCGTCGTTAACGATGAGGTTACAGAGATCGACGACTCGACCGTTACCGTCGTTGCGACAGGACCGCTGACTTCCGATGCGCTCTCGGAGCACATAAGAGAAGTCCTCGGAATCGACGGACTCCATTTCTTCGATGCCGCGGCGCCAATCGTTGCCGCAGACAGCATCGACTATGACCGCGCGTATTTTGCATCGCGCTACGGCAAGGGCGAGCCTACAGATTACCTTAACTGTCCGATGACGAAGGACGAGTATGATGCTTTCTATGACGCGCTCGTAACGGCACGCACGGCAGAGCTTCACGATTTCGATAAAGACGAGGGGCTGACGGTGTTTGAGGGCTGTATGCCCGTTGAAGTGATGGCATCACGCGGCAGGGAAACGCTCTGCTTCGGTCCGCTTAAGCCTGTAGGACTTCCCGATCCTAAGACGGGACGCGATCCTTTTGCCGTCGTTCAATTGCGACGTGAAAATGTCGAGGGAACGATGTATAACCTCGTCGGATTTCAGACGCACCTCGCTTTTCCCGAGCAAAAGCGCGTCTTTTCCATGATCCCCGGACTCGGGAATGCAGAGTTTCTGCGCTACGGCGTTATGCACCGCAACACGTATCTTAATTCGCCGGGAATACTGTCAAACGATTATTCCATGAAAAAACGTCCGAATATTTTCTTCGCAGGTCAGATAACGGGTGTTGAAGGGTACGTTGAATCGGCGGCATCCGGACTTTACGCAGGCATAAATGCACTTCGCCGAAGTCTTGCAGAAGAGCCGTTTGTACTCCCCGCATCGACGATGACGGGTGCTATGGCTAATTTCGTTGCTGTCGGCTCGGCATCGAAGAATTTTCAGCCGATGAATGCCAATTACGGTATCGTTGAACCGCTCGGATACAAAGTTAAGGGCGGCAAGCGCGCAAGAAACGAGGAGTATTCACGCCGCGCTGTCGATACATTAAAAGAAATCTTAAACGGAGACAAAAAATGAGAATTATTATAGACGCTATGGGCGGTGACAACGCGCCCGCCGCCCTCGTTGAGGGCGCGGTACGCGCCAAAAACGAATGCGGAGACAATGTTGAGTTTACTCTTGTGGGTGACCGTGACGCAATAAATAAGTCGGCAGCGGATCTCGGACTTTCGCTTGACGGAATCGATATCGTACATACGCCTGTGTATATCACGATGGACGAGTCCCCGATACATGCCGTAAAGAGCAAAAGCGAGTCGTCGATGTCGATCGGCATGAAGATGCTTAAGCCCGACAACGGATATGGCAAGCAGGGCGACGCTTTTCTTTCAGCGGGAAGCACGGGTGCGCTTCATCTGGCAAGCTCCGTCTTTGTTGGACGCTTACTCAACGTAAGACGTTCGTGCATTGCGGCACTGCTGCCGTTCCCGACGCCGACACTTCTGATGGATTCGGGAGCGAACACACAGATCACCGAGGACTATCTGTTACAATGGTCCGTTATCGGTTCGGTTTACATGAAGTCTATCATGGGCGTTGAAAACCCGAGAACGGGTCTGCTCAACAATGGCACCGAAGAGACGAAGGGCACGGAGCTTTACGTCCGCGCGCATAAGCTTCTTGCCGAATCGAACGTAAACTTTGTCGGCAATGTTGAAGCCCGCGAGATACCCTTTGGCGCTTGCGATGTCCTCGTATGCGACGGATTCACGGGAAATATCGTGCTTAAACTGATCGAAGGAATGGGCGGCTTTATGATGAAGACGCTCAAAGGCCTTTACATGACGAACGCACTGACAAAATTCTCGTCGATTTTTGTCAAGCCGCATATTTCAAAGATGAAAAAGAGCTTTGATTCGTCTGAACACGGCGGAGCGCCGTTTTTGGGCTTGAAGAGCCCCGTTATAAAGGCTCACGGAAGCTCCGACGCAAAAGCGGTGTGCAACGCCATTCATCAGGCGGTATCATGTGTTGAAAAAGATATTATCGGTATTATGAAGGAAGAACTTTCCAAACTTGATATCTGAAAAAACGAAAAATGCTTTTGCAAATAACTGTTACTGGGGAGAACGGTAATGGATTACCCTTATGATATTGAATTACTTGAAAACAGAATAGCATATAAATTTCGAGACCAAGCTCTCGTCCGCCGCGCTGTGACACATTCATCATACGCGAACGAAAACCGCGACAAAAATATCGAGTGTAACGAACGTCTTGAGTTTTTCGGAGACTCGGTGCTTTCTTTGGTAGTCAGTGAGTATTTGTTCGGAAATTATAAAAGCAAGCAGGAAGGCGAGCTGACACGTATACGTTCATCTCTCGTTTGTGAATCGGCGCTTGCGGAATATGCCGAAGCCATTGGGCTCGGTGAGTTTCTCTACCTCGGACGTGGCGAAAACAGAAGCAACGGCAGACACCGCAAGTCGATCATTTCCGATGCATACGAGGCGCTAATCGCCGCCGTCTACATTGACGCGGAAGCGCAGGGGAATGACGGCAAGGCGGCGGTTTCCGAATTCATTTTGCCTTATATCAAAGACGAGATTCGAAAGATCAGCGACAGAACGGATTATTTTGACTATAAGACGCTCTTGCAGCAGGTTATTCAGCAGGTTGACGGGGAAGTTCTGCAGTATGTCGTCGTCGGAGAGGATGGCCCCGATCACGAAAAGACGTTTGACGTTGAGGCAAGACTTAACAGCAACGTCATCGGTCATGGAAAAGGACGTTCAAAGCGCGCCGCCGAACAGGCAGCGGCAAAGGAAGCGCTGAAGCTTTTCGGCGTTGACGACCAATGAGCAGACACGTAAATATTCCCGTTTTTATTCCGCATCTCGGATGTCCAAACGATTGTGTTTTCTGTAATCAGCGTGTCATATCGGGAACGGAACGCTTTGATCCGCAAAATTTGCGTAACATTATCGACGGCGCACTTGAAACGATCGGCGGCGACGCCGATTGCGAGATTGCTTTTTTTGGCGGATCGTTCACGGGGATCGACCGCGAACTGATGACGTATTTGCTCGATATTGCCGAAGAGTATGTCAAAGACGGTAAAGCTTCGGGCATACGCTGCTCGACACGCCCCGATTATATAGACGATACGGTGCTCGATATTCTTTCGGGCTATTCTGTGAAGGCTGTTGAGCTCGGAATACAGAGTATGTCGGCGCGTGTGCTTTCGGCATCGCGCCGCGGACACACTCCCGACGATTCGATGCGTGCGTGCCGCATGCTAAACGAACGCGGCTATGCTGTCGGAGGACAGATGATGGTGGGGCTTCCGCTGTCAACGCCCGAAGACGAAATAGAGTGTGCTGAGGCGATATGCCGCGCAGGTTGCCGCGAGGCACGGATATATCCGACCGTTGTTTTTGACGGAACGGAGCTATCCTATATGATGAATCGAGGCGAATACGTGCCGCTGACGGTGGAGGATGCCGTAAAAAGAACGGCACCGTTGCTTGAAATTTTTTATAAACACGGCGTCAACATGCTTCGCGTGGGGCTTTGCGAATCGGAGAATCTTCATTCGTCACGCTACGCTGCAGGACCTAACCATCCTGCTCTCGGCGAGCTTTGCGAATCTGCGGTGTTTTATAATAGAATTACAGACGAAAATAACTGTGAAAAGCTCGCGGGGAACGTAACTGTGTATGTGCCGCGCGGAGCTGTTTCAAAAGCTGTTGGACATAAACGCCAAAACAGCGAAAAAATCAAGAAAATATACGGACTATGCACCTTGCGATTCAAAGAAAGCGATGAACTTTCGGGCTATTGTGTGCGAGTCGAAACCGACGGTATAAAGTAACCGACAAGGGAGAACAAAGTGTACTTAAAATCACTGGAAATGCAGGGGTTCAAATCGTTCCCCGACAAAACGAAAATCGAATTTGACCACGGCTCTACCGTTATCGTGGGACCGAACGGAAGCGGAAAATCCAACATCACAGACGCGATGCGTTGGGTACTCGGCGAAATTTCAAGCAAGAACATACGCGGCACGAAGATGGAAGACGTCGTTTTCGCAGGTGCGGACGGACGCAATCCAATGGGATACGCCGAAGTATCGGTGACGTTTGAAAACACCGAAAAGGGCGGCAAGCTCAATGTGCCTTACGATGAGGTCACGGTAACGCGCCGTTATTATAAAGCGGGAGACAGCGAATATTTTATCAACCGCCGTCCTTGCCGTCTGCGTGATATTCACGAGCTTTTCATGAATACGGGTATCGGACGCGAGGGATATTCAATTGTTGGACAGGGAAAGATTGCGGAGATACTGTCGCGCAAGAGCGAGGACAGACGTACCGTTTTTGAAGAAGCGGCGGGTATTTCTAAATACCGTCACAAACGGCATGAAGCTGAGCGTCAGCTCGCTAATGCCGAGGATAATATGCTTCGCGCAAACGACATTTTGTCCGAGATAGAAGGACGTGTGGGGCCGCTTGAAAAAGAGGCGGAAAAGGCGAAAAAATACCTTGAGCTTTATGAACGCAAGCGTTCGGCGGATATTGCTCTCACCGTTTACGACAGCAGACGTATCAGAGTTGAGCTGAAGGAAGCGGAGAACGATTTCATTCTTTCAACGCACGAGCTTGAAATGATCGAGGATACCGTTGACGGGCTTGAAGCACAAAGCGAACGTCTTTCCGAGGCATCGCAAAGCAATAAGCTCTCATCCGAGCGTGCGTACACACGTATACGCGAACTCACAACGGAAAGAACGCGCCTTGAAAGCGAATTCCGCGCACTTGAAACGGACTGCTACCACAGTTTATCTCAAATTGAAGAATGTAAGGAAAATATAGCGAAAACCGAGCAGCAGATAGTATCTGCGCGTGACGAAGAAACCGACGTTGCAAGCCGTATCGAAGAACTGCGCCGCGAGCTGTTCAATGAAGAAGCGGCACTGTCCGAAAAGAAAGAGGCATTGAGTGCGGCTGAAGCGAAGCTGTCGCAGATCACAGCTGAGCTTGAGGAGCGTTTTGGCTACCTGAAAGCTTGCGAGGAGGAGATCGTTGACTATCGCGTGCGACTGAACGTGCTCCGCGATTCGATGAAAAGCGGTGACGAAAAGAACGTAGCGGTATCCGATGAGATCGAAAAATATGCTCGTGCGTCTCGAGGATACAGCCAAAAAGCCGCTGCCGAAGAACGTAACGTAAACGATTTTTCCGCAGGTATCGAGGCCGCTGACGTGGCAATAGCAGAGCTTGACGGTGATGTGACAAAGATAGACGAACAGCTCGACACACTTCGTGAACATCGCAACGTCGCGTCGGCTTCTTTGGAATCGCTCGACAGAAGAATAGATGCTCTTGTCAGACTTGAAGAAAACTTCGAGGGATACGGAAAGAGCGTAAAATTCGTTATGGACTCAGCGTCCCGCGGAGAAATAAAGGGCAAGGTCTACGGACCTGTTTCGCATATTATTTCCGTTGCGAACGAATACGTCACGGCGATCGAAACGGCACTCGGTGCAAATCTACAGAACATAGTAGTTGAGGATGAAGAAACGGCAAAATCCGCGATCAGAAGCTTAAAAGCGGCAGGTGCGGGACGCTCTACGTTCTATCCTCTCACAGCCGTCCGTGCTCAGGAGCCCGGACGTGAGGTGAAAGAAGCACAAAACAAAAACGGCTTTATCGGAATTGCTTCCGAGTTAACGGAATACGACGTAAAATACGCAGAGATCGTCAAGTATCTGCTCGGAAGAGTTTGCGTTTTCGATAACCTTGATAATGCCGCTTTAGCGGCGAAAGCGTCGGGATATAAGATCCGTGCCGTCACACTTGACGGACAGCAGATCAACGCAGGCGGTTCGTTCACGGGAGGTTCTGCGAAGCGCGAAAGCGGTATGCTCACAAGAGCGGGCGAGATCAAATCTTTGCGCGCAGAGCGTTCGCTCCGTGCGCGTGAGATGGAAAATCTTGACGCTAAGATCGTTGATGCGTCGAAAAAACGCGCCGCGTCGCTTTCGAAAAAGGCTGACGAGGTCAGCCGCCGTGATATGATGGACGCTATGATGCGCGCGGCAATGTCGGCGCGCGACACGTATAAAGCACAGCTTGATGCTACAGAAACGCTCATCAATCAGCTTCGCACCGACTATGAGTTGCGCCTGGAGCAGAAGAGCCAGTATGAAACGGATCTTGTGTCGTTGAGCGAAAAACTCGCGGATGCTGAGGCAAATGCCGAAAAAGTGAAAAGAGAGCGCGAAGAGCTCGACGTGCTCCGTCACGAGGCTGACGATGCGCGCGCGAACGCCGCATCGGTGCTCACGGAAGCGATGCTGTCCGTAGCGAGAATCGAAAACAGAATCGAAGCGGAAGAGCTTCTGCGCGGTGAAAAAACGCGCAGACTCGCGGAGCTTGACGAGCAACGTGTCGTTTACGAACGACGCGCCGCCGAGCTTACGGAGGACACACGTCTTTCAACCGAAAAGCAGGCGGAAAACCGTAAGCTTTTCGCCGAAACGGAGATCAGCCTGCGTACCGTCGAAGATGAACGCGAAAAGCTTGAATCGGGCGGTATGGAATTTGAACAGCGTCAGATCGAACTGCGACGTAAGATACGCGAAAAGACCGACGAAAAGGAAAATATCGTTCGCGTTCACATGAAAAACGAACAGCGTAAAACGAACCTCGCCGAGCAGATCGATAAGCTGATCGCTTATCTTTGGGACGAATATTCGCTCACATTCTCGGCGGCAGCCGAGCTTGATTATCCCGAGGTGACGTCCGAAAATCGCACCGAGGTCAGCAAAACTCTTACAGAATGTAAAAATAAGATCCGCTCGCTCGGCTCCGTAAATGTAAACGCTATCGAAGAATTTAAGGAAGTCAACGAAAAATATCTTTATCTGTCGCGTCAGATGGAGGACCTCCGTGTTGCAAAGGACAATTTGACGGCGGTCATCAACGATCTTAACAACGACATGGAAAAGAGCTTTGTTGATGCATTCACGCGCATCAATTCCCGCTTTGGCGAGGTGTTCCGCGAGCTCTTCGGCGGCGGTAACGCAGAAATATATCTTTCCGATCCGACGGACGTTCTGTCAAGCGGAATCGAGATCAAGGCGGCGCCTCCCGGAAAAGTGATAAAAAATCTATCGCTGCTTTCGGGCGGTGAGCAGGCGTTCGTTGCCATTGCGCTTCTTTTTGCGATGATACACGTCAACCCCACACCCTTCTGCATTTTCGACGAGATCGAATCGGCGCTTGACGAAGTCAACGTTGACAGATTCGCAAATTACGTTAAACGCTATTCTGACGATATGCAGTTTGTTATCGTAACTCACAGACGCGGAACGATGGAGACTGCCGATTCGCTTTACGGCATCACTATGCCAAAGCACGGTATTTCACGTGTTCTGATGCTCGATACGAATGACATGGAAACCAAAGCGAAATACGCCTCTGACGGCGCAAAATAACCTTTAATTACGAGGAAAATATGGGATTTTTTGAAAAACTCAAGGGAAGCATGCAAAAGACGAAGTCTGCACTCATGGGGCGCATCGATGCCGTTATGCAAAGCTTCGTAAAAATAGACGAGGATATGCTCGACGAGCTAGAGGAAACTCTTATTACGGCAGACGTCGGCGTCGACACGACGATGGATATTCTCGATCAGTTGCGGACACGCATCAAGGAGCAGCGCCTCACAGAAGCGACCGAAGCAAAGGCGGCACTCCGAGAGATCATAGAAAATATGATTGGAGAGGGCGGCACGCTCGATCTGCAAAATAAGCCTGCCGTTGTGCTTGTGATCGGTGTCAACGGCGTCGGTAAGACGACGTCGATCGGCAAGATATCGGCAAGCCTCATCCGTGAGGGGAAAAGTGTAGTCGTTGCCGCCGCGGACACCTTCCGTGCCGCCGCGATCGACCAGCTTGCGGTATGGTGTGAACGCTCGGGTGCAACTCTGATTAGACAGAACGAGGGCGGTGACCCCGCCGCTGTCGTTTTCGACGCGGCAGCCGCGGCAAGAAAGCGGGGGGCGGACGTACTTATCGTCGATACGGCGGGCAGACTTCACAACAAGAAAAATCTTATGGACGAGCTTGCAAAGATCAACCGCGTCCTCTCTCGCGAGCTGCCCGACAGCTCCCGAGAAACGCTTCTTGTGCTCGACGCTACGACGGGACAGAACGCAGTTATGCAGGCTAAGGAATTCAAAAATGCGGCAAACATCACGGGACTTGTTTTAACGAAGCTTGACGGAACCGCCAAGGGCGGCGTCGTTATCTCGATCAAAAACGAGCTTGCCATTCCCGTCAAATATATCGGTGTCGGCGAGGGAATCGACGATATGGAGCCTTTCGTGTGCGAAGATTTCGTACGCGCGCTGTTTGAATAAAAATCGGTAAAAACCAACATGAAATTTGTACTTGCAAGCAACAATAAAAAGAAAATAGCGGAGCTTCGCCGCATTATTGAGGAGATTTCCCCCACCTCGGAGCTGTTGACGCTTTCCGAGATCGGATATACAGACGACATCGTAGAGGACGGTGACACTTTTGAGGCAAACGCGCTGATCAAAGCAAGTGTGCCTGCGTCTCTCGGTTACGTTGGTATTGCGGACGATTCGGGGCTTTGCGTAGATGCACTCGGCGGTGCTCCCGGTGTATATTCTGCACGTTGGTCAGGCGAGGGAGACGAAGCCAATAACGATAAGCTTTTATACGAGCTTCGCAACACGCCCGACGGTGAGCGCGGCGCGCACTATGCTTGCGCTGTCGCTTGCGTATTCCCCGAAGAATACGGAATTGAACCGATCGTTTGTTACGGCGAATGCGAAGGTATCATTATGCGTGAGCGCGTCGGTGACGGCGGTTTTGGATACGATCCTTTGTTTTTCATCGAATGTTACGGACGGACGATGGCACAGATCACGGCGGAGGAAAAGGATAAAGTCAGCCACAGAGGAAACGCTCTATATGATTTTGCAAAGAAAATTAAACCCATCATTGAGGAAACAGACAAATGAAACTTGAAATAACGAGCAAACAAAGAGCGACTCTTCGCTCAATGGCAAACGATTACGATACGATCTTTCAAATCGGTAAGGACGGCATCTCCGACGAAACGGTCCGTCAGGTCGGTAACGCGCTCGAAGCGCGCGAGCTAATAAAGCTCCGCGTTCTCGATAACTGCCCTTACACGAGCCGCGAAGCCGCGGAGATCATCGCAGAACGCACGAATTCCGCGTCCGTTTCGGTCGTCGGTTCGCGTTTCGTTTTGTACCGTCCCAGCAAAAAGAATAAAAAAATCATACTTTAAGCTATGCCGCAACTAAATCTGGGGCTTTACGGCGGCACGTTTTCGCCGCCCCACATAGGCCATAAAAGAATAGCTGAAGCGTTTATGGCACAGTTCGGACTTGATCTACTGCTCATCATGCCTGCGAACATACCGCCGCACAAACGGGTATCTGCAGACGATGATCCGCAAAAAAGGCTTGATATGGCATCGCTGGCTTTTGCTGACGTGAATGGTGCTGTCGTGTCGCGTCTTGAACTTGACAGAGTCGGACCGAGCTATACGGTCGATACGCTTCTTGCACTTTATGAGCTTTACGGGATGACACCCGACGAAGGAAAGATCAGGCTTTTGTGCGGTGCGGATATGTTTTTGTCGCTCGATACATGGTATCATGCAGAGGAAATATTCCGAATATCAGACATTGTTTACGCACCGCGCGGTATTGCTGCCGATGACGAAAAGCTTTCGCTTCGTGCGAAATTCTACGCCGAGCGTTACGGAGCTGAAGCTTCGCCGCTCCGTATTGAACCGTTTATGATATCGTCGTCGGATATAAGAACGATGATTGCTGACGGCGGTGACGTTTCGGATTACGTTGATCCGTCGGTGCGTGATTATATCGAAAAGGCGGGACTGTATGCGAAAAAATGAACCCACAGCCGCAGAGCTTATGATTCTGCGGGAGAAGGTGCGTCCGTATCTGTCGGAGAAAAGATACGCCCACACGCTTGCGGTCGAGGTGGAAGCGGCGTTTATTGCGTCGCACGTTTTGCCGGGTAGAGTTGGGAGTATTCGGGCAGCCGCCCTGCTTCACGATATTGCAAAGGAATTAACTTCCGAAAAGCAGTTGAATTATATACGTGATTTTGATATAATGTTCGGAGATATAGAAGATTATCCCGAGCCCGTGCTTCATGCGCTTGCGGCTCCGGCTGTAATATCGGAGCATTTTTCCGAATATATTGACGATGATATACTCTCTGCCGTTCGTTATCATACGACGGGACGAGCGGAGATGACGGTTTTTGAAGCGATCATTTTTATCGCCGATTATATAGAGCCGACACGTAAGTATGAAAGCTGTCGCCGATGCCGGGAATATTTCCATTCGCACATAATAAATGCAAAAACCATAGACGAAGCGACGGCGGTTTTAACGAAAGCTGTGTATATGTCGCTCTGCGACACGCTGCAGCACATAGAATCGACTCACAAGATGCTTGACCCCGATACGGCGAAAGCCGCCCAATACCTGAAAAACGGCGGTGCGCTCCGCCGATAGGCTTTATATACGGGAAGGGACATTTGTAAATTAATGCAGAATAATAATTACAGGCATCAACCCGAACGGAACAAAATGCCGTCGGGGAATGCCTCAACTGTAAAAAAAACGAAAAAAAGCAAGCTGTCCGGGCTCGATAAATTCCTGATAATGCTTCTTGTGCTTGTTTTCCTGGCGATCGTTGTTGTTGGCGGATTTTTGGTGTTTTATACCCCCGATACCGACAACGATCCGTTCGGTGACGATACCGACGTTAACGGAATGCCCGTTCTTGACGAGTCGGGAGCCGGAAAGAAACAGCGGCAGGGAGTTTATAACTTTCTTGTCGTCGGCTGCGATAAGGTTTCGCGAAGCACAGATATAATGATGCTTATTTCATACGATGTGAATGGCAATACTATCGGCGTGGTGCAGATTCCTCGCGACACGTACATCACCGTTGATAATATCAACTCTTCAAAGATCAACGCATCGTACGCGGCTTACTATAACCGTGCAAAAAAGGCGGGATCGGACGATCCCGAAATGGCGGCGCTTTCAAATCTGGCTTCAATGATAAGCAAGAATTTCGGCGTCCGCATCAACTATGCGGCAATGATCGGGATCGACGGATTTGTGAATATTATCGATATCATCGGAGGTGTTTACATTGACGTGCCTTATGATATGGAGTATTCCGATCCTGCGCAGGACCTGTATATCAACTTGAAAAAAGGACCGCAATGGCTCGACGGCGACAAAGCGATGCAGTTCGTGCGATACCGTAAGGGCTACGTTCAGCAGGACATCGGCCGTCAGGATGCGATGAAGATATTTATGTCTGCGGTGCTGCTGCAGGTGAAAAACAATTTCAGCGTATCTATGGTCGTTGATATTGCCGCAGAGATCATGACGAACATGAGAACGACGATAGGAGCTGCCGACTTTGTTTACTTTGGTAAGTCAGCTTTGTCGGTTGATCTGTCTAAAGTTTATATGGTAACGCTGCCGGGCGCCGCGGCAACTGCAAACGGAGCGTCTGTGTACGTTTTGTACCGTGAGGACACGGCGGATATCATAAATAAGTATCTTAATGTGTATGAAACGGAGTTCAAAAAAGACGATTTTGACCCGTACGGCGTTATGACGTCGGACGAAAAATCCGTGGCGGACATATATAATATGCCGCTCGGAACGGCGGAATACACTGTGTATAACGCAGGCGACGTCAACGAAAACTCAATAAATATCCCAACGAAATAAAATGAATATTAAAATAAAAGAGGTATAATCATGGATAACAACGAAAAGGTCATATACCCGATCGGAACACCCGAAGAGCTTGCGACATCAATCGTAAAAGTGCTCGACGCCCGCATGGCAGAGAACATCAAGCTTCTTCACGTCACCGAAAAAACCATCATCGCCGATTACTTTGTTATATGCACAGGTAACAGCACAACGCAGATCAGAGCTCTTGCGGGTGAAGTTGATTACCGCATCGGTGAATCGGGAATGAAGCCCGGTCACATTGAGGGTGAGGATTCCGCAAACTGGATCTGCATGGACTATCATTCCGTTATAGTTCACATTTTCACTGAAGAAAACAGAGATCTATACAGACTTGAAAAGCTTTGGGACGATGCTGACGAGGTCGATATCTCCGATGCGTTGACAGATCGCTGACACAAAATAACTAACGACTATAATTTTTTAGCTTTGAGGCATTTATGAAATACGATTTTACTGTAAATGACAAAAAATGGCAGGACAGATGGGACGAAGCTCGCGCATTTGAAGCGAAAGAGGACTATTCGCTCCCGAAATTCTACGGCCTGATCGAATTCCCGTATCCGAGCGGAGCGGGACTCCACGTCGGTCACATCAAGGCGTACATCAGCATGGAAGCGGTTGCACGCAAGCGCCGTATGCAGGGTTATAATGTCCTTTTCCCGATCGGCTTTGATGCTTTCGGACTTAATACCGAAAACTACGCAATCAAAACGAAAACTCATCCGCGTATCGTAACGGATAAGAACATCGAAAACTTTACCCGTCAGATGAAGAGCGTCGGCTACAGCTTTGACTGGTCGAGAGTCGTTGACACGACGGATCACGATTACTATAAGTGGACGCAGTGGATCTTCCTTAAGATGTTCGAAAACGGACTCGTTTTCCGCGATAAGACGCTCGTAAACTATTGCCCCTCATGTAAGGTCGTCCTCTCAAACGAGGACTCGCAGGGCGGAAAATGTGACATCTGCCACAGCGACGTCGTTCAAAAATCGAAAGAGGTTTGGTATCTGCGTATAACCGAATATGCGGACAAGCTTCTTTCGGGTCTTGAAGAGGTTGACTATCTGCCGAACATCAAGCAGCAGCAGGTCAACTGGATCGGCAAATCCACAGGTGCATACGTCAACTTCGACCTCGCAGGTGTTGACGATAAGCTCCGTATATACACAACACGTCCCGACACGCTCTTCGGCGTAACGTTCATGGTAATTGCGCCGGAACATCCCGCTATCGATAAGTACGCGGACCGCATCTCCAACATGGACGCAGTACTTGCGTACCGTGAGGAATGCTCGAAGAAGACGGAATTTGAGCGCACACAGCTCGTTAAGGATAAGACGGGCGTTCGCATCGAAGGTCTTTCCGCCATCAATCCGCTGAACGGCAAACAGATCCCGATCTACATCGCAGACTACGTAATGATGGGCTACGGTACGGGTGCTATCATGGCTGTTCCCGCACACGATGAGCGCGACTACGACTTCGCGAAGAAGTACGGCATCGATATTATTGAAGTTATCCGCGGCGGCAACATCGCCGAGGCAGCATACACCGGTGACGGTGAAATGGTCAACTCCGATTTCCTCAACGGCTTCGACAACAAAAAGGATTCGATCGCGAAAGCTATCGAGGTTCTCTCCGAGCGCGGACTCGGCGAGGCAGCCGTTCAGTTCAAGATGAAGGACTGGGCATTCAACCGCCAGAGATATTGGGGAGAGCCTATCCCGATCGTACATTGTCCGCATTGCGGAATGGTTCCCGTTCCGTACGAAGAGCTTCCGCTCCGTTTGCCCGACATTGAAAACTTTGAGCCGGGCGAGGGCGGCGAAAGCCCGCTCGCCAAGGTTGAAAGCTACGTCAACTGCAAGTGCCCGAAGTGCGGCGCCGATGCAAAGCGTGAAACGGATACGATGCCGCAGTGGGCAGGCAGCTCCTGGTATTTCCTCCGTTACTGCGATCCGAAGAACGAAAGCGCACTCGCAGGCATGGAGGCGCTCCGCTATTGGATGCCCGTTGACTGGTACAACGGCGGCATGGAGCACGTAACACGTCACATGATCTATTCCCGCTTCTGGTATAAATTCCTTTACGATCTCGGCATGGTTCCGTATTCCGAGCCGTATATGAAGCGCACCGCCGTTGGTCTCGTACTCGGTCCTGACGGACAGAAGATGTCCAAGTCCCGCGGAAACGTCGTTGATCCGCTCGACGTCGTTCGTGCATACGGTGCCGACACGCTCCGTACTTACGTTTGCTTTATGGGTGACTACGGTGTTGCATCTCCCTGGAGCGAAACGGGTGTTAAGGGCGCGAAGCGCTTCCTTGACAGAGTTTGCGGACTCGTTGAGCTCGTTTCGGGTAAGGGTGTAACACCGAAGCTTGAGGTGTCCTTCCATAAGACGATCAAGAAAGTCTCCTCCGACATCGAAGAGCTCAAGTTCAACACCGCTATCGCCGCTATGATGACGCTCATCAACGAGATCTACGAAGTGGGCACGCTTACGCGCGACGAGCTTATCACGTTCGTTAAGCTGCTCTCTCCGTTTGCGCCTCATATTTCCGAGGAAATATACGAAAAGCTCGGCGGTGACGGACTCGTATCTCTCGCAAAATGGCCCGAATACGACGAAGCAAAGACCGTTGACGCAACGGTTGAGATCGCGCTTCAGGTAAACGGCAAGCTCCGCGGCACCGTTATTGTAGCCAAGGATGCCGGCAAGGACGATGTTATCGCTTTGGCTAAGGCAGACGAAAGAGTGTCCGCACAGATCGAAGGCAAGACGATCGTTAAGGAAATTTACGTTCCCGGAAGAATCGTCAATATCGTTGTGAAATAAATATTTTATCAAAGGGAGCGCAAAATGGCGTGCTCCCTTTGATTTTTGCGAAAAAATACGAATAAAATCGGCAAAGGGCGTAAACTCTCTCTTGCCATTTCGTGTTAAATATAGTATAATATTATTCGATAATTTATACTTACTCGTATTGTGCCCATCTACATGGCAGGCTTTTATGCGAAAGATAGATTATTAGAATGAAAGCGGCAGAAAAAACAAAAATCGGGAGGTTGCTGACGCTCCCGACGCTTTCGGAATCGTTCACCAAGAAAACAATTATCCGAAAAAACTATTCAAAGGA
This sequence comes from Eubacteriales bacterium, assembly GCA_045588245.1. Classification (GTDB taxonomy): domain Bacteria; phylum Bacillota; class Clostridia; order Oscillospirales; family CAG-272; genus DTU064. The sequence goes on along the minus strand of JAZNDW010000001.1, from coordinate 244,262 downwards.
GAATCTACCATGTACAAGAAAAAGGAATGTGTAGCCATGCTTCTTGCGGGCGGACAGGGCAGCAGACTTTATACTCTGACCGAAACGACCGCTAAACCTGCCGTTCAGTTCGGCGGCAAATACCGCATTATAGACTTTCCCATGTCTAACTGTGTCAACTCCGGTATTGATACCGTCGGTGTTCTGACACAGTATCAGCCCTTGGTGCTCAATGAGTACATCGGCAACGGTCAGCCTTGGGACCTTGACCGTAACACAGGCGGTGTTATGGTTCTTCCGCCGTATCAGGGAAAGACCTCGTCCGATTGGTATCGCGGTACAGCAAATGCTATCTATCAGAATCTTGCTTTCATCGAACGTTATGATCCTGATTATGTGCTCGTTCTTGGCGGCGACCATATCTATAAGATGGATTACGACGAAATGCTCAACGAGCATAAGCGCAACGGCGCTGATGCCACGATCGCAGTTCTTGAAGTAACGCTTGAAGAGGCTACGAGATTCGGCATCATGAATACAGACGAAGAGGGAAGAATCTACGAATTTGAAGAGAAGCCGAAGAAGCCGAAGAGCACGAAGGCTTCCATGGGTATTTACATCTTCAACGCGAAAGTTCTCTCCGACTATCTGCGCCGCGATGAAAATAACCCCAACTCCTCCAACGACTTCGGTAAGGACATCATTCCTGCGATGCTCAACGACGGCTTGCGTATGTATACATATCCTTTCCGCGGATATTGGAAAGACGTCGGAACGATAGATTCCCTTTGGGAAGCAAACATGGATCTTCTCGGTGCAGAGCCTACGTTCGTGATCCACGACCGTGATTGGCGCATTTATTCGAGAAATAATGCAGAAGCACCTCATTTCGCAGGCGAAAACGCTGATATCAAGAATTCGCTTATCACGGAAGGCTGCGAGATCTACGGTGTTGTTGAAAACTCCGTCCTCTCCAACGGCGTTATCGTTGAAGAAGGCGCGTACGTTAAGGACTCCGTTATCATGTCGAACGTCAGAATAGGTGCCGGCAGTAACGTCAATTATTCAATAATTGACAGCGGCACAGAAATCGGAAAAGATTCTTCTGTCGGCAGACCGAAAGAAGTTGCTGAAGGAATTGCTCTTATCGGCGCAAACCTCAAGCTGAAAGACGGAACAGTTGTTGCCGCAGGCGAAATGGTAAACGCATCTTTGCAGTAAATCTTTGAGTACAAAAACTAATTAAAAGGAAAGAGGAACGCTATGTCTGCTACCGGTATTATTTTCTCGAACATACATGACTCCAACATTTCGGAGCTTACCCGCCTTCGTACTATCGCGTCCGTCCCTTTCGGATGCAGATACAGACTCATCGACTTTACTCTGTCGAACATGGTTAATTCCGGCATCAAGAATGTCGATGTTATCACGCACTATAACTATCACTCCCTGATGGACCATCTCGGAAGCGGTAAGGACTGGGACCTCGCGCGTGCTCGCGGCGGTATCAAGATCCTGCCACCCTTTGTTTCCGCATTTGCAAACTCCGGAAACACACTTTATGCAACCCGTCTTGAGGCACTCAAGGGCATCACAGACGCTATCTCTCACATTCAGGACGATTACGTAGTCCTCTCTGACTGCGACGTTATCTGCAACATCGACCTGAATGATATTATCAACGACCACATCAAAAATAACGCCGATATGACGATCGCCGTCAAGCGCATGAATCTTACCCCCGAAAAGGCAAAGATCAACACGCTTTACACCTCCGATGAGAACGGAAACGTTACCGACATTATGGCTTACCCGACAAATTTCTCGGGCGAGGCAGACGTTTCTTTGAACATCGTCGTTATGAGCCGCGCTTATCTGCAGACAATGGTTCTTGATGCTGTTGCACATAACTATGTCAGTATGACACGCGACATCATCGGCCGCAACCTCGGTCACGGCAACTTCCGCGTATACCGTTACGACGGATATTTTGCCGTTATTTCCTCGCTTACCGATTATTTTGAGCATTCAATGGAGCTTATTACAGACGCTGATGCACGTAATGCGCTTTTTGGAGAAAAAACACGTCCGATCTATACAAAGGTAAGAAACTCCGCTCCCGCGAAGTACATAGGCAACGCGACGGTTAAGAATTCTCTTGTAGCCGACGGATGCGTTATCGAAGGTCACGTGGAAAACTCTATACTTTTCCGCGGTGTTAAGGTTGGCAAGAACACGGTCGTTAAAAACTCGATACTTTTCCAGGACACGTTCACAGGCGAAAACGTATCGCTTAACTATGTTTTAACCGACAAGGACGTCGTTATACGCGACGGTGTGACCCTCTCGGGCGCACAGTCCATGCCGATTTATGTAGCAAAGGGAAAAATGATATAAGTCCGTCACTTATTTCTTTGCTGCACCATAAAATCCTAAAATGAAAGGAACCTATATGAAGATATTATTTGCAGGCTCCGAAGCCGTTCCGTTCGCCGCCACAGGCGGTCTCGGTGACGTGCTCGGCGCGCTTCCCGCAGCGCTTAAAGCGAAATATCCCGACAGCGAGATCGGTGTCGTTATTCCGCTTTACAGCAAAGTTACAGCAGCGGAAAGAGAAAAGATGACTTATCTCGGTAATACAGAAGTCAAGCTCTCCTGGCGTTCGCAGTATTGCGGATTTTTCAAGCGTGAGCACCTTGGCGTTACTTACTATTTCATCGATAACGAGTACTATTTCAACCGTCCGAACCTCTACGGTAGCTTTGACGACGGCGAAAGATTTGCTTTCTTTGGAAAGGCTGTACTTGAGCTCATGAACATCACGGGTTATTTCCCGGATGTTCTCCACTGCAACGACTGGCAGAGCGCTTCCGCTGTGCTTTATCTCCGAACGCTTTATGCGAAGGATGAAAGATACAGCAAAATCAAGGCTGTTTACACGATTCATAATATCGAGTACCAGGGCGTATACGGCATTGACAGCCTCGGTGACGTATTCGGCCTCGGCACAAACATCCGCGGTATCATTGAATATGACAACGCAATAAACTTAACAAAGGCGGCTATCGTATGCGCCGATGCTGTTTCAACGGTATCTCCGCGCTATGCTGAGGAGATCCAAAGTGAGTTTTATTCACACGGACTTTATCATGTGTTAAGACTTTACCGTGAAAAGGTATCCGGTATCATCAACGGTATCGACTATGATCTTTACAATCCCGAAACGGATGCTATCCTTGCGAAGAACTTCACCGCAAAAGCGTATTCCGGCAAACGTGAATGTAAAGCTGACCTTCAGCGTCTTGTAGGACTTCCCGTTTCGCCTAACACTCCCATAGTTGCTATGGTATCTCGTTTGGCAAAGCATAAAGGTTTTGATTTGGTACAGCGCGTCATCGAGGAATACCTCGAGGACGACGTACAGTTCATTCTTCTCGGAACCGGCGAACGCGAATACGAGGTTTATTTCTCCGAGCTTGCCCGCCGTTATCCGGCAAAGGTATCCACACAGCTTCAGTTTAACCGCGAGCTCTCCAAAAAGATCTACGCCGGCGCGGATATTTTCCTCATGCCGTCGCAGAGTGAGCCTTGCGGACTTTCGCAGATGATCGCATCGCGCTACGGTACGGTGCCGATCGTTCGTGAAACGGGCGGACTTTATGATACCATCAAGCCCTATAACGAATATACAAACGAGGGCAACGGATTCACCTTCACGAATTATAACGCACACGATATGCTCCATACGCTTCGTTATGCGACATCTGTTTACAGAGATAAGAAGCGTTGGACGTCGCTCATGCGCCGTGCTATGAAGGTTGACTTCACTTGGGCTGCTTCTGCCGAAAAGTATATGCAGCTTTATGAAAATCTATAATTACAAAAGTAGGATTACAAAAGAACCCATATGAACATCAAAATGACCAAGCGCGAAATCAAAGACGCGCTGAACAGAAAGCTCTCACAGCATTTTAATACCACCGCCGCCGATGCGACGAAAGACCAGATATATAAGGCAACCGTTCTGACGGTTAAGGAACACCTCACGTCAATGCGTTCCGATTATAAAAAGGATATGAAAAAGGCAGAAGGCAAGCGTGTCGTATACCTCTGTATGGAATTCCTTCTCGGAAGACAGCTTAAGAACAATCTCTGCAATCTTGGCATGGCAGAAGACTACAAAGAAGTTCTCGCTGACGTTGGCGTAGATCTTGAGGATCTTTATGAATACGAGCCCGATCCCTCCCTCGGAAACGGAGGTCTCGGTCGTCTCGCAGCTTGCTTCATGGATTCGCTTTCCTCCCTCGGTTACTTTGCAAACGGATATTCTCTCTGCTATGAATACGGACTTTTCCGTCAGAAGATCGTTGATGGCCAGCAGATAGAGCTTCCTGACGTATGGCTCCCCGGCGGTGAATGCTGGCTCGTGCCCCGTACCGACAAAACGATGACGGTCAAGCTTGACGGTCACGTTAACGAAACGTGGGAAGACGGACATTGCCACACGTATCTTGAAAATTGCACAGAAGTGCAGGCAGTGCCATATGACCTTATGATCTCGGGCGCAGACAGCAAAGCGGTTAATACGCTTCGCCTTTGGAGAGCACGCGGAATCACCCAGAACTTCAACATGAATCTCTTCTCGCAGGGTGACTATATCCGTGCAATGCAGCAGAATACCAATGCGGAGATCATCACCAAGGTGCTTTATCCCTCCGATGAACATACCGAAGGTAAGCTCCTCCGCCTCACCCAGCAGTATTTCCTCGTTTCCGCATCGCTTCAGAGCGTATTCATGGATCACCTTTCCATGTACGGAACACTTTCCAACTTCGCAGACAAGGTTTCTATCCACATCAACGACACGCACCCCGCACTCGTTGTTCCCGAACTGATGCGTATTCTTCTTGATGAATACGGCTATGCATGGGACGATGCCTGGGAAGTTGTAAGAAACTGCATTTCCTATACAAACCATACCGTTCTTCCCGAAGCACTTGAAACGTGGAATGAAGACCTCTTCCGCCTGAAGCTGCCGAGAATCCACATGATCATTTGTGAGATCAACCGCCGCTTCTGCGCAGACCTCTGGAACGCATATCCCGGAGATTGGGGACGCATCTCCCGCATGAGCATCATCGGTTACGGTCAGGTAAGAATGGCTAACCTTTCTATCGTCGCTTCCCAGAAGGTAAACGGCGTTTCGGCTCTCCACTCTGAGATCCTCAAGGAAACCATCTTTCACGATTACTATAAGTATACCCCCGAAAAGTTCACAAACGTTACTAACGGTATCGCTCACAGACGTTGGCTCTGCTATTCGAACCCCGGTTTGACGAAGCTTCTCGACGAAACGATCGGTGACGGATACAAGAAGGATTCCGCAAAGCTCGCTGACTTTGCCGCATTTGCGGAAAAGCCTGAGATCCACGATGAGCTCGCACGTATCAAGCTTGAAAACAAGGAACGCTTCGCTAAGTTCTATTACAATAAGACAGGTATCGCTCTTGATACGAGCAGCATCTTTGACGTTCAGGTTAAGCGTATGCACGAATATAAGCGTCAGCTTCTCAACGTGCTCAAGATCATCTCCTTCTACCGTGAGCTCAAGGAAAATCCGAACTCCGACCTGCCGCCGCAGACGTTTATTTTCGGCGGAAAGGCAGCTCCCGGCTACTACACCGCAAAGGACGTTATCGATCTTATCTGGAATCTTTCTGCTGAGATTGAACGTGATCCCAAACTTCGCGACCGTATCAGAGTAGTATATCTTGAAGACTATAAGGTTTCCACCGCTGAAGTTCTTATGCCCGCTTCCGAGATCAGTGAACAGATCTCCCTTGCTGGTAAAGAAGCAAGCGGCACGGGCTGCATGAAGTTTATGATCAACGGTGCGCTCACCGTCGGAACACTCGACGGCGCGAACGTTGAAATGGCTCAGGCTGTCGGCAACGACAACATCTACATCTTCGGTCTGCGTACCAATGAGGTTGATGAGCTTTGGAGAAACGGATATGAGTCCATCAAGTATTACTACGGTAACGAACGCATCCGTAAGGCTGTAGATACGCTGTCCGAAGGTCTCAACGGCAAGTCTTTCGCGCACATGATGCAGTACTTCCTGCTCGGTCATGGCGTAGCAGACCCGTACATGTGCCTGGCTGACTTCGATTCTTACCGCGACGCTTATCTTGCAGCACTTAACGACTACAAGAATAGCGGCGTATGGTACAAGAAGTCCGCGCTCAATATTGCAGGCGCAGGATACTTCTCCGCAGACCGCAGTATCAAGGATTACGCGGAAAACATCTGGAATGCCAAGAGCATTTATTAATCGTAACCTCATAATATCATAAATGCACGATGGGGGAGCTCCGCTCCCCCATACGTGAGTTTTTGGGATTTGATTCGCATTTAACTTGTCGAATATCCCCATTGTCAAAAAACAAAAGAGGAGTCCGACGTGAGTAACTTTTCGATAGAACCTCTGTATCAGCGCCCCGAATTGCGCAGATACATCATTAAAGACGGAAAATCAAAATACACAGCACACGGAGCGCATAAGCGCAGCGATGTTGTCCGCTATGAGCTTTTATTGCCGCGAACGACGCATCCGCGCGACGTAGCTATGTATATCTGGCGCGAATCGGGCGGAGCTGCCAACAGATATCCGATGCAGTGGACGGCTCATGAGTCGGGACGCGACATTTTTGCCGTAACGCTCGCTATGAGCGACGTTGCCGATTCCTTCGGGTTGAAGGTAGGACTGTTTTATTTTGGATTCGATTTTCAAACAAACGCAGCAAAAGCGCGCGTTATTCAGTCCGCACACGATGGACTTTGCGAGCTTTGCTTCGATAACAGAGGTGACGGCGCGTTTGCGCTCACCGTTTACGAACGAGATTATCCCGCCCCTACTGATTGGTATGGCGGTATCATATATCATGTTTTCATTGACAGATTTAATAAATCGGGTAAGACCGTGCCTAAACCGTATGCCATAATGAATGACGATTGGTACGGCGGCGAGCCGCAGTATCCCGAATATCCCGGTGCTCACGTGGCAAACGATATGTTTTTCGGCGGCGATCTGTGGGGCGTGCGGGACAAGCTTGATTATCTTGTGTCGCTTGGCGTTACGACTATCTATCTGTCACCGATTTTTGAAGCGCATTCCAACCACAAGTACGACACGGGCGACTTTGAAAAGGTCGATTCAATGTTCGGAGGTAAGCGTGCTCTCACATCACTCATCATAGCCGCGAAAAAGCGTGGGATTGCCGTTATTCTCGACGGTGTTTTCAATCACACGGGCTCCGACAGCAAATATTTCAACCTTGAGGGCACTTATAAGAACCTCGGCGCATATAACTCCGAAAAATCCAAGTATCATAAGTGGTTTTCGTTCGGTGCCACACGCGATGAATACGAATCGTGGTGGGGTATCAGGATCTTACCGCGTGTCAACAGTAACGATCCCGATTATTTGGAGTACATCAACGGCGACGGCGGCATAATCGACACTTATACGTCGATGGGTGTTTCCGGTTGGCGTCTCGATGTCGTTGACGAGCTTTCCGATGAGTTCGTTGAAAAGCTTACGGCACGTGTTCATGAAAGCGCGAAAGAAGCAGGGAATAAGCGTTCTCCTCTCGTTATCGGAGAGGTTTGGGAGGATGCGTCGTGTAAGATCGCGTACGGAGTACGCCGACACTATTTCCAAGGGCATCAGCTCGACTCCGTTATGAATTATCCCGTTCGTTCGGCGCTCATTTCGTATCTGCGCGATGGTGATGCCGACGGCATGATTTTGGCGCTTCACACCATTTGGGAGCATTATCCCGACGAAGTCGTTCATGCACTCATGAATCTGTTAAGCACGCACGACACGTTGCGTATCATAACGGCGCTTGCAGGCGACAGCCCCGACGGCTACACAAATGCAGAGCTTCTTAAAAAGCGCATGACAGCCGAGCAATACACGGTAGGCGAGCGCCTCGTTAAGCTCGCGTATCTAATCAATGCGACGATTCCCGGAATACCCTCAATCTATTACGGCGACGAAGCCGGTATGGAAGGGTATACCGATCCGTTCAACCGTATGCCGTTCCCGTGGGGACGCGAAAATCAATCCATGATTGAGCATTTCCGCGCCGTTGGCGCGATCAGACACGCTCATCGTGTATACGATGACGGAGAGCTTTATCTTTGCCGCTTCGGTGTTCCAGGATTTTTAATGTTTGGACGCGGAAACGATGAAGAAACGGTATATACGGCGACGAATCGCGGTGAACGTCACGTTACGCTCACGATAAACCGCAACGAATACGACGTCCTTTACACAACGGGTGACGTTACCGTTGACGGTGACCGCATCACGTTCAGCCGCGACAGCGGCGCGATTATTTCAACAAAAGTCGGCGCTACCGTTCTTTGCAGCAGATAAAATGATGCTTAATATTTGAAAAATACGAAAGCATCACCGATGATCAAAAATTCATCGGTGATGCTTTTTTCACTTTATGACACGTTAGCCGTTGTTGACACGGTTGTGTTAATAAAGTATAATAGATTAAAAGAAACATGGAGGCGGTTTATGGCACTTGCGTTTTTTTATATAGCAGACGGAAAAATGTATCGCTATTCTGCGGGGAAAACCGATGAGGTGAAGTCCGGCGTTTTGGAATCATATATTAATAAAGTAAAGGATTCTGCAAAACGAACTGAGTGGAAATACAGCGGAAGCGGGGCTCGCTTTACCGAAACATACCGCCCGAACGCAAGCGCTGAAAGCGCTGTCTCATCTGTACGCTCATGCGTCAACTGCGTGGATACGCATAACGGCGACGTGATTTATTCCATGAATATCGACAATGTGTGCGGAATATACCGTAAGCGCGAGGGCGAGGAAAACGAGGGTATCGTTATCAGCAGCTCGGACAGCGCATACGTTGATTTCGACATACTCAATGACAGAATGGTTCTTTCGTCGTACTTTGCGGGCGAAAGCCACATCGGTGTTCTCGACATGGACGATACATATTGCCGTATCTACACGGAGGGCGCGACGCGCGATACGTCGCCCGTTTGGTCAAAAACACACCGCAACAGAATATACTATTCGTGTGCAGGATTGCCGATAGCGAATGACTCACCGCAAAGCACCGATGAAACACATGGCGGTTTCGGACAGATAATGACGGATATGTATATGTCCGCGTCAACGTCGTCACGCGGGCCTTCATCAATTTGTGTGCTTGATATCTCGGCGGGAACCGTAGACGACGTCCTTGCTGATGATAAATACGATTTTACACATCCATACAGTAGCTCGGACGGTGCTCTATATTATATTCGTAAGCCGTATCGTGAGGATAATGGCAGCGGCGCTTTGGGGTGCTTGCTTGATCTACTGATGCTTCCTGTCCGTTTGATCACAGCTTTGTTCGGCTTCTTCAACGCTTTTTCCGTTATGTTTTCAGGCAAAACCCTGACAAAACATTCCGACGTGAAAAAGCGAGACGAAAAAAAGATAATGATCGACGGCAATCTTATTAATGCCGAAAAGGAGCTTCGTGAAAATCAGAAACGTGCGGATGAGAACCCCGGAATAATTCCTCACAGCTGGGAGCTTCGCCGACTCGACAGAAACGGAAATGACACACTGATCCGTGCTGGTGTCGCCGCATACCGCGTCTTTGAAGAAAATGCAGATATCGTATTTTCAAACGGGTCTGCTGTCATCCGTATTGACAAAAACGGCAAGGAAAAAAAGCTTATATCAGTCGAAAACGTTACATATATAAAATAAAAATGACGAGCATCTACCCGGTAGATGCTCGCTGTAATTTATTCGTAGATCGGATCGCCAACTTTGTTGATCGTATCGGCGGTAATTGTGACCTTTTTTGTGTCGGTGCGCGACGGAGCTTCGTACATGATAGGCTCCATAACCGATTCGAGAATGCTGCGCAGACCTCTCGCACCGATGCTGCGCTCGATAGCTAGCGCGGCGACGGCGCGAAGCGCATCGTCGTCAAAAGAAAGCTCGATGCCGTCGTATTCGAGGAGCTTTTGGTACTGCTTGATGAGGCAGTTCTTCGGCTCGGAGAGAATGCGAACGAGCGCGGATTCATCGAGGTCGTCAAGCGCGACCATAACGGGAATTCGTCCCACAAGCTCGGGAATAAGACCGTACTTAACGATGTCGTGCGGTGTTGCATCGCGGAAGATTCCGCAATCTTTTTTTTCTTTCTTACTCTTGATCTCGCTTTCAAAGCCTATGCTCTGATTGCCGCGGCGCTTTTCGATGATGTCGGAAAGTCCGTCAAACGCCCCGCCGCAGATAAAGAGAATATTTTCGGTGTTGATCTGAATAAACTCCTGATTAGGATGCTTGCGTCCGCCCTGCGGAGGCACGTTTGCAACCGTACCCTCAAGAATTTTCAGAAGCGCCTGCTGAACGCCTTCGCCAGAAACGTCGCGTGTGATGGAACGGTTTTCGCTTCGACGGGAGATCTTATCGAGCTCGTCGATGTAAATGATGCCGTGCTCGGCACGTTCGATGTCGAAGTCAGCGGCTTGAATCAAGCGAAGCAGAATGTTTTCAACGTCCTCGCCGACGTAACCTGCTTCGGTGAGCGTCGTTGCGTCTGCAATAGCGAAGGGAACCTCAAGCGTTTTTGCCAGCGTCTGTGCAAGATACGTTTTGCCGACACCGGTAGGGCCTAAAAGCAGTACGTTTGACTTCTGAATATCAACGTGCTCTTCTTCCTCGCTGTGTTTTTTCGCTTCACGGTGCAGAATACGCTTATAGTGGTTGTAAACGGCAACGGAAAGCGAACGCTTTGCTGCATCCTGACCGATAACGTACTCGTCGAGCGTCGCTTTTATTTCCTGAGGCTTGGGAAGTGTTTGGAGCGAAAGTCCTGCGCCCTGAGGATGAGAATTGATGTGCTCGTCGATTATTTCGTTGCATACTTCAATGCAGCTGTCGCAGATATAAAGTCCCGTCGGGGAAGGAATGAGATACATCACCTGATGCTCGTTGCGTCCGCAGAAGGCGCACTTGCGCAGTGTATTTTTGCTGTTATCTGTAGGCATAGATCCTCCGGATAAAAATGTCAGAATTGATTAAATGCGGCGGTCGAAAACCTTGTCGATAAGACCGAACTCTTTTGCTTCTTCGGCAGAGAGGAAATTATCGCGTTCCGTTGCAAGTGCGATCTCTTCGTAGGACTTGCCCGTGTTCTTTGCAAGGATCGTGTTAAGGCGCTCACGCGTGCGGAGAATGTGGTCGGCGTGGATCTTTATGTCGGATGCCTGACCCTGCATGCCGCCAAGCGGCTGATGGATCATGATCTCCGAATTGGGAAGCGCGATGCGCTTGCCTTTCGCACCTGCCGAAAGCAGGAACGCACCCATGCTTGCAGCCATACCGATGCAGATCGTGGAAACGTCGCACTTGATGAAGTTCATCGTGTCGTAAATGGCAAAGCCTGCGGAAACGGATCCGCCGGGAGAATTGATGTAAAGGGAAATATCCTTGTCGGGGTCCTGCGCTTCAAGGAAGAGAAGCTGGGCAACGACGAGGGAAGCTGTGACATCGTTTACCTCGTCTGCAAGGAAAACGATTCGGTCGTTCAAAAGACGCGAATAAATATCGTAGGCGCGTTCGCCTCTGTTGGTCTGTTCAATAACAGTAGGAACAAGCGGCATAAAAACCTCCATCTCCGCCATAGGGCGGTTAAAAATAAAGTTGCGAGGCTGAAACCTCAAAAACGGTTAACACTATTATATACCACAAAGTGGACATAATATTTGTCAAATAAAGAAAAGTTCAAAGTGACCGCCGCTAAAATAACGGCGGTCACTTTTTGTAAAAAATGAAATTATTCAGCGTCCTCAGCTATGTTTTCTTCGGGAGCCTTTTCTGTGATAACGGCGTTAGCCTTGAGAAGTTCAACAGCAGCCTTGAGCTTAAGGTCACCCTTTACGTCTTCAGCGGCGATAACTTCCTTGATTTTTTCGGCTTCCATCTGATACATTTCAGCCATGCGAGCGAATTCAGCTTCAACCTCATCGTCGGATACTTCGATGTTTTCAACTTCGGCGATCTTCTGAAGAGCAAGGCGTGTCTTAACCTGACGTTCTGCTGCGGGCTTCATCTGCTCGCGGAGAGCATCGAGAGTCTGACCTGTGTACTTCATGTAAGTAGCGAGGTCAAGTCCCTGGCTGCGGAGTCTCATGTCGTAGTCACGAACGATGTTTTCAGCTTCTGCATCGTAAAGGGGCTGGGGAACGTCGCATTCGAGATTTTCAACGAGGTAGTTGATGAGCTGTTCTTCAACTTCGGCATCAGCGTTCTTAGCCTTACGAGCTTCGATCTTTTCCTTGATGTCAGCCTTATATTCGTCGAGTGTGTCGAATTCGGAAACATCCTTAACGAACTCGTCATCGAGCTCGGGGAGTTCTTCAGTCTTGATAGCGTTAAGCTTGCACTTGAAAACGACAGCCTTGCCTGCGAGAGATTCTGCGTGGTACTCGGTGGGGAATGTTACGTTAACGTCGAATTCTTCACCTATTGTGTGACCTGCGATCTGCTCTTCAAATCCGGGAATAAAGGAGCCGGATCCGAGCTCAAGGTCGTGACCTTCGTCTTTGCCGCCTTCGAATGCAACGCCGTCAGCGAAGCCTTCGTAATCGATGTTAGCGATGTCGCCCATTTGTGCAGGACGGTCGGTGATCTCAACTTCGCGTGCGTTGTGCTCGCGAGCGTGTTCGATCTCGTGGTCAACTTCTTCTTCGGTAACGGTGAAAGCCGTCTTGGTAGCGGCGATTCCGCGGTAGCCTTCGATCTTAACTTCGGGCATTACGTATACGACAGCCTTGAGAACGAGACCGTCATCATCAATGGAGATAACGTCAAATTCGGGCTGACCAATGGGTTCGATGCCTGCTTCCTTGATAGCGGCTTCGTAGTTTTCGGGGATGAGATCATTGATAGCATCTTCATAGAATACGCCCTTGCCGTACATCTTTTCGATGATGGCGCGGGGAGCCTTACCGCGGCGGAAACCGGGTACGTTGATCTTGCCTGCGTCGCGGCGATAAATCTTTGTGCACGCTGCTTCGAACGTAGCGGAGTCGATCTTTATGTTAAGCTCCTGCTGATTCGATGTAATGCGTTCGTTTTTGATAAGTTCCATTATATATTAGTCCTCCATAATTATGCTGTGAACATTAACCATTTAATTGTACTACTATTTTTATGTCTTGTCAACATTTACATGAGAGTTTACGCGTCGAAAAATGCGAAAAAATATAAATAAATACAGCAAATTCACTATTTTATCGGTGTTGGCGAGAATCCGAGTGCATCCGCTGAAATCAATTTGAAATTTATACCGTCGTGGGTAAAAACAGCGGTCGAGGCGGACGGTGAATGAATGTGCCCGAAATATACCTCTGAGACGTTATGCTTTTTTAAGACGTCAAGCATCTCTTCGCAGACGTCACCGCCATAGACTATAGGGAAATGGACGAAAACGCGGACACACCTGTAGTCGCCGCGGCAAAGCGACAAGGCGGCGCTTATGCTCAAATCAAGACGTATCGCTTCGCGTGCGGCAAGCTTATCAAAGTCTGCTGTAAAAACGTCGGCTTGCGATGCTCTGTCAGCAAACCAACCTCGCGTACCGCAAATCGCAAGTCCGTCGGATAGATAAGCGTCATTCTGCAAAAAATCGATCGAGTCAATGCCGTGGTCACAGAGTGACGAGCGCATTTTGGATAGGGACGTCCACCAAAAATCGTGATTGCCTTTTCCGAGGATCTTTTTGCCCGGAAGGGAGTTAATAAAATGCAGATCTTCGATCGCTTCGTCAAGCGTCATTGCCCACGAAACGTCGCCGGGAATAACGACCGTGTCAGCTTCGCTGACAACGGCGCGCCAAGCGCGCTCGATCCGTTCGACGTGATTTTGCCAACGTGAGCCGAAAACAGCCATTGATTTATTTGCAGATGACCCCGCAGGCAAATGCAGGTCAGATATTGCAAAAACTGACACCGGTTATTACCTCCAATCATTAATGATAAATTTTTGGTAAAAAAACGTAAAAAACTAAAAAAATAATTGAATAAGTCAACGCATCGCTGACAAAAATATAACCGACGCAAAGTTAATCGATCTGCGGCAGGCGTGCTTTTGCGCGAGTGTGAGCGCCGCAAAAACGAGAAAGGTACGGTGGTACAAATGGAGATTTTCGGAGCAAACGAGTATTTTAATGTAAGCATGGGCGAAGGACGTCCGCCCCAGCATATACGCGGCATAGTCTGTGACGTGAAAAACTGTGTTTATCACGATGGCGACAATTTCTGTACAGCAGACAGAATCAGAGTCGGCCCGGGACATGCCAGAAACTCCGCTGAAACGGCTTGCGCGACTTTCAAAGAAAAATATCGATAAAAAGTCTATCGGAGGGGGAAGACCGTTTGGTTTCCTCCTCCGATGCCATATTTATTGATGATAAATCAAATGGGCAGCTCGCCGTCCATTTCGTCAACTTCGATCGTTCGGTCGAAGCGGACAGGCAAGGTGAGAGTTTTCTGCAGCGGCGCGGGAATATCTGTCTTCGTGTAATCGGAAAGATCCGACAGCGCCGATACAGAATCAGCGGAAGTGGAGCCCGAGACAGCGTTATAAACGTCGGCGGCAAATTTATAAGGGCTTGCCGTGCTGCAAACGACCATGGGTTTGGTATCGTTTGCCATATAACGCTCCGCGGCGTTTATCGCAACGGCGGTGTGCGTGTCGGAAAGGTATCCGTGCTCGTTGTAAATACGCTTGACGGTGTCGGAAGTCGTTGCCTCGTCAGTATAAAGTCCCGCAAAATCAGCTTTAATCGTGTAGAGCGTCGCCTCTTTTACGGTGTATTTGCCCGTTTCACGGAGAGATGTCATGTAGTCCGCCGTTTCTACAGCACCTGCGGTGTAATAAAGAAGACGCTCAAGATTGCTGGAAATGAGGATGTCCATCGACGGCGACATCGTTACATAAAAGCTGCGGTTGCGGTCGTAGGTACCCGTTGTGAGAAAATCGGTGAGCACGTTGTTTGCGTTCGACGCGCAAACGAGCTTGTCAATGGGAAGTCCCATACGCTTTGCGATGTAAGTGGCCAGAATGTTGCCGAAGTTGCCCGTAGGCACGGTAACGTTGATCTTGTCGCCGAGCTTGATCTTGCCTGCTTTATATAGATCGCAGTAAGCGGAAATATAATAAACGATCTGCGGAGCCAAACGTCCCCAGTTGATCGAATTTGCGCTTGAAAGGAAGACACCGTTTTTGTCAAGGCGTGCGCGGATGTCTTCATCAGAGAAGATACGCTTCACGCCATTCTGAGCATCGTCAAAATTACCGCGGATGGCGCAAACGGAGACGTTTTCGCCCTCCTGTGTCATCATCTGAAGCTTCTGAATGCGGCTGACGCCCGTTTCGGGGTAGAAGACGGTGATGGAAACGCCGTCTACGTCACGGTAGCCTTCAAGTGCGGCTTTACCCGTATCGCCCGACGTAGCAACGAGAATGAGCGCGCGGCGCTGCTCGCCCGTCTTGTGGAGGCATGCTGTGAAAAGACGCGGCATAAGCTGAAGCGCCATGTCTTTGAATGCGCAGGTCGGACCGTGCCAAAGCTCAAGGGTGTACATATTGCCGTAGACGCCGCAAACGGGTGCGGCACCGTCCGGAAAAGATGTCGATGAATATGATAATGCACACATCTTTTGAAGCTCGTCAAGAGTGAATTCTTCAAAGAAAAGCGATAAAACATTCGCGGCGCGATCAACGTAGCTCATCCCCGAAAGCTTTTCGATATAGCCTCTGTCAATTGTGGGGAGTGTTTCGGGGACGTAAAGTCCGCCGTCGTCAGCAAGTCCGCGGCAGATCGCTTCCGATGCGGAAATTCGGTTTTTGATCGTATTCGTGTCGCGTGTGGAAACGTATTTCATAATGTGCTCCGATATAGATATAGGTTAATTGTTATATCCCCGACGGGACATAACGGCGTTTTGAATGTGATGTACTTTCGGCAGTCCTTTCTTCACAAGGTATACCTCAATTACGTCTATTCGCACCCGACGGTCAGTGCAGATCTCGGGATGCTTTTTCATGTATGCGTTTGCCGCATATATGAGGTTCTTCTGTTTTGCCGTGCCGACGGCGGCAGCGGGTCTTCCGTATTTTTCCGCAACCGTTTGCGTGCGCGTTTTTACCTCACAGAAAACGACGACGTCGCCGTCGGGCGAAAGCGCGATTATGTCAATCTCGGCGTGACTCGCGTAATAATTCCGCGAGATGATGCTGTAACGGTACGATTCCAAAAAGCTGACGGCAATGTCCTCTCCGATGTTTCCCGTGTCTTTAGTCGTTCTCTTATCGTCTTTCATTTTTTCTCGCGGTCCAAAAAAGACAAAAACGTGCGTCTGTGGCAGTCCGCAGGACCATATTTGCGGAGCGCATCCATGTGCTCTCGCGTCGAATAGGATTTGTTTTTCGCAAAGCCGTATTCGGGATATTGCTTGTCCATTTCGATGAGCAGTCTGTCGCGGTATACTTTTGCGAGTATAGACGCTGCGGCAATAGACGGCGAAATGGAGTCACCGTGAACGACGGTGACGGTCGGCGTCGTAAAATCGCGAGCTATGTTTCCGTCCACGAGGACGAGCGACGGGGCGGGGGAAAGCTCGGCTACCGCGCGGCGCATTGCAAGCTGTGCGGCGTTTAATATGTTATAGGAGTCTATCTCCTCAACTGACGCTTCCGCGATCGCGTATGAAACGGCGTTCGCTGTGATAATGTCGTAAAGCGCTTCGCGCTTTTTTGCTGTGAGCTTTTTTGAATCGTTGAGCCCTTCTATTATGAATCCTTCGGGCAAAATACAGGCAGCGGCAACGACGGGACCTGCAAGACAGCCGCGTCCTGCCTCGTCCGTACCTGCAATTATTTCATAACCGCGTTCGCGGTATTCGTTTTCAATCGTATATAAAAGCATAGTCGTCAGTCATAATTTTGATTGTCGGGCAGTTCAAGCGTCATTCTGCCGATCTTTGCTGCGCGGAATTCATCAAGCAACGTTGACGATGCACGCTCGGAGTTGACCTCACCGCCCGAAATAAGGAAGCCGCGGCGGCGGCCTATCTCCAGAAGAAGCTCATAGTCTGTCAGCTCGTCATATTGATACATGTCTCCAAGCTTATAGCGTTCGGAAAGAAGCGCAGGATAGGCGTGACGCAAACGCCCTGTCAGTTGGGACGCAAGCTCTTCAATGTCAAGTATCTCTTCTTTGATCGCGCCGGTGAACGCAAGATTCTGACCGATGATCTTATCGTCAAACTTCGGCCAGAGGACACCGGGAGTGTCGTAAAGATTGAAGCCCGATTTTGTGACAACCCATTGACCGCGGCGAGTGACGCCGGGACGGTTTTCAGCCTTCGCTTTCTTTTCTGCGGAAAGTCTGTTTATAAGGGTGGATTTGCCGACGTTCGGAACGCCGACGATCATAGCCTTGACGTGTCTGCCAACCATACCGCGCTCATGCCAGTGAGCTATTTTTTCGGCTAAAAGCTCGTTCAGCGCGGGTGCGATGGAGGAAAGTCCCTCTCCCGTGGAGCAATCCACAAGCAGAGGTACCGTTTGCCCTTTTTCGCGGAAATACTGAAGCCAGCGGCGGCTGGCTTCGGGGTCAGCAAGGGATGCTTTGTTGAGAATAGTTAAGGTGGGCTTGCCTTCAAGCAGCTTGATTATCTCGGGATTACGCGATGAGATCGGAACTCGCGCGTCGAGCACTTCTATAACGGCGTCAACGAGCTTCAAGCTTTCGCTGATCAAACGGCGAGTTTTCGCCATGTGACCGGGGAACCAGTTTATGTTTGATTGGTCAAACCCTTTTTCGGTTACTTTGTTTGCCATTGTTTAAGAAAACCTCCCAAAAGCTGTGAATTCGGAGAAAGGCAGTATGCGAACGAGCACACGTCCGAAAACACAACGCGTATCAATAAGTCCGATGCGTAAGTCACGGCTGTCGGAGGAGTGATTGCGGTTATCGCCCATGACGAAGATGTGTCCTTCGGGCACCGTCAGCGGATATGATTGATTGGAAGTCACAACTGCGTCTTTAGCCAGATATCGATATTCACTTTCGTCGAGTTCGACACCGTCAACGGTGACGGTCCACGTTTCAAAATCAATGTCAATGACCTGTCCTTCGGTTGCAATAACGCGCTTGACGATAGGTGTCGGCCATCCTGAGTTGATCTTCTGCAAAACGACGATGTCGCCGTATTGCGGTTCATAAAATACGTCCGAAGCGATGAGAACTTCTTTATTTTTGAGTGACGGATACATGGAGTTACCGTCAACGATAGTCATTTTTACAAAAAAAGTGAAAAGAATGATTATTGCCGCCGTAGCTATAACAACGGTTTCGGCAAGCTCATAAAATGAAAGCGCCATATCGTACGTTTTGGTTGATTTTTCGTTTTTTACAGCAGGAAGAGCTTCAACAGTGGCGGCGTCAGATTCGGTGATGTAGGTGACGTCATCATTCGTGTTAATGTCTGTAGTGACGTTTTTTGTGTTGGTATCAGTGATTGTTTCGTTTTCGTTCATTTTAATGCCTCATCTCACGGCTGATCGAATCTGTCGTAAAATTTCATGTCGCCGATAGGGGCGATCCGACAAATAACACGGCCGATGATAGTTCTTGAGTCGACAAGTCCCACGCGCGAATCACGGCTGTCCATGGAATTGTTGCGGTTGTCACCCATAACGAAGACATATCCTTCGGGAACTGTCAGAGGATAAGTTAAGTCAGACAGCACGCGCTTGTTGGAAGCGAGATATCTGTATTCGCTCTCGTCAAGAACTGTACCGTCAACGGTGACTGTCCACGTTTCAAAGTCAATGTCAATGACCTGTCCTTCAGCGGCGATAACACGCTTGACGAGGGATTTCTGACCGTTAAATCCGTTAATGTCCTGGAAAACGATGATGTCGCCGTACTGTGGCTCAAAAGCAATGTCGGAAATTACGAGCGCATCTCCGTGCGTCAGAGTGTTTTCCATAGAATCACCGTCAACGACGGCGAGTCTGCATAGAAATGTGAATACAAGAAGAATGAAGCAGGTCGTCAGTGCAACTGTTTCAATGATATCATAAATAAGCTCAGGAACGTTGAGCGTTTCGTTTGAGCGATGTTTTTTGATCTTATGTTTGATCGTCACAGGAAAATTACCTCCTTTGTCAGATTGAACGCTGATCGCATAAATAATACATAAGCTCGTGCCCGCGCGGCAGATAGAAAGGCATCGCGGCACAAGAGGCTTCCGTGTAATGCTCGGCACCCGAACGCTTCACGTCGGAATCATAAATGAAGAACGGAACGGGTTCCATGCTGTGTGTGCGGATCTCCACAGGCGTTGGATGGTCGGGGAGCACCATAATGCGGAAGGGTTCGCCCGATGCTTTAAGATATTCATAAACGGGTGTGAGTATCTTTTCATCTATAAGCTCGATCGAACGCACTTTGTTTTCGATCTCTGCACGGTGACCGCATTCATCGGGAGCTTCGACGTGGATATAGACGAAGTCATCGCCGCTGTCAAAAGCGTCGATGGCGGCTTGCGCCTTGCCAGCATAATTTGTGTTAACGTTGCCCGTAACGCCGGGGATGATAGGCGTTTTAAGGCCTGCGCACTTTCCGATTCCGCGTATCAGGTCAACGGCGGAAACGACAGTGCCGTGAAGCGCCCATTTTTCCGTGAAAGAGGGAAGCGATGGCTTTTTGCCGGGGCTCCAAAGCCAAGCGGAGTTTGCGGGCAAAAGTCCGCGCTCGCGGCGAGCTTTGTTAACGGGATGATCGCGGAGCACGTCTACACTCTTTTTCATGAAGTCGAGATATTTTTCGCCGCGCTCACCTGCAGGCAGATATTCACCGATCTTGCGGCCGATAATGTCATGCGGACGCATGAAAGGGAATGAGTCATCGTCGTCACGCCATATAAGGCAATGGCGGTAGCTTACACCAGTGTATAAGTGGCGGAGCTCGTTGCCGAGAGCTTCGTTGAGCGCCGAAACAAGCTCGTCCGCTTCTTCCGTTGTGATCTCGTCGGCACTGTGGTCTACCATCGTGCGTTCTTCATAAACGTCATCCTCGGATAGAGCAACGAGATTGCAGCGAAGCGCAACTTCATCGTCTGCCATTTCGAGTCCCATGCTGATCGCTTCGAGAGGGGAACGTCCGCGTGAATATATTTTCGGGTCGTATGAGAGAATGGCAAGATTAGCCGTATCGCTTTCGGGATTCATTCCGTCGGGGACGTTAGACACGGTGCCTGCGAAGGCTTCGCGGCACAAAGCGTCCATGCACGGTTTATTTGCCGCTTCCATAGGTGTCAGTCCACCGAGCTCGGGAATGGGACGGTCAGCCATTCCGTCAGGTATAAGTATAAGATATTTCATATTGAGCCTCGTACATTCGATATACAATCAAATCAAAATTAAGTATAACACAAATAACGAAAAATTACAATCATTTTCCGTTAATTATAGCGAATCGGCATCGCATACTTTTATAAAAAACAAAAAATATTGAAAAAAGTTGTAAATACCTCTTGCGTATAACGGAATTGTGTGGTATACTTTCATTTGTGTGCGAAAAGCGCACCGAAGCAGTCCGCTGCCGCTCTGCATGAATGCTTCGACAAATCAAGAAAAGGTTAGGTCAAGAAAATGGACAGAAAAATTGACGCTCTTGTTAATGAGCAGCTTAAGGAACAGATTCCCGAGTTCAACATCGGTGACACCGTAAGAGTTCATAACAGAATCAAAGAGGGACAGAGAGTTCGTACACAGCTTTTTGAAGGCACCGTTATCGCACGCCACGGCGGCGGTATCTCCGAAACCTTCAAGGTTCGCCGCGTAGCTTACGGCTGCGGCGTTGAAAAGACGTTCCCGCTTCATTCTCCCAACGTAGAGAAGGTTGAAGTTATCAGACGCGGTAAGGTTCGCCGTGCAAAGCTTTACTATCTCCGCGACAGAGTTGGTAAGAGCTCCAAGGTTAAGGAACTTATCTAACACCAAAAAAGAGGGCATCACCCGTGTGGGTGATGCCTTTTTTTGTTTTTGCGATCAGGGAAGCTTTAACCGATAAACGTACTGATCGTTTGAATTAATTTCGATCGATGAACCATATCCGTAAAATCCGTTCAGCGGATCGTAATATAACCGCAAAGCATCAGATCCGTTTATGATGATATATCCGTCATCAGTATAGTGGAATGTTATGGGTACAGAGAACGGGTTATATATGAAATACTCACACGTTACGTTCGTTTCCGTATTGCAGACAACTATTTGCTTAAGACATTTGGTTGCTTCCCAATTTTCCATGGCTGTAATATAACGTCCGTCAGCGGAAATAACAACCGGAAGAGATTCTTCTTCAGAATCGTATGTCCAAAGAACAGAGTTGATTTCTTCGGGATATACAATCGTATAGTTACTGCCTTCGCACAGGTCAATATATCCTACTGACGACAAATTGATAAATACACGGTTGCCGCGTATCGTATATATTCTTTTCCCGAAACCTTTATCAATCAAACATCTGGAATCAACCTCATAAACGCAAAGACCGGAAACACATTCCCATCCGTATTCATTGAACAACACGAATTTATCATCGATTACCGAGATATTGCCGCTTCCGGAATACATACCTATCGGCCATTCCTCTGGCATGCCGTTTTCTTCGATATAGTTATACACGTCCTCGTCTGTAACGGCATTGTGAAGCAAAATAACGTCTCCGCTGTCTTTATATTTTATAAAGAGATCGCTATTTTTGTCGTAATATACAACAATTTTACCGGATTCATATACCGTTGAGCTGTCGGTAGATTCATTATCTTTTTGATGTATCTTTATCTCATCATATATATCATTGTAGTTGGTGTACTTTTTCACATTCGATACCTCTCCCGTTTCGGTGTCAAGTGAAAATCTATATATTTCGTAGCGGCTTTTGGATTCATCATATAGTTTTAACAGCCAAGTTGTTTGATCAAAATCCGAAATAGGAGGAAGTGCAACGATTGTATGTTTAACTTTTCCAAGCTTTCCGTAACGTTCAATGATCTCTCGTACACCTTTATAACGACTGAAATTGTACGCTTCAATATCAGAAGAATGAATCTCTCCCGAATCAGTTGTTATAAGGGTGACATTTTCATATCCTGAATGTGACCTTATAAAATCAAGAGCGTATTCAGTGTCATAAGTGACACCGTCAACGTATGTTTCGATACCGATTATTTTGGCAGGTGAGTTGAAACTTTCAGTACTGCGGATTGAACAAGCGTAAAATAACTGTTCACCCGAACCGTATAATAAGGTATGAACTATATGGTATTCGGCGATATAAATCTCGTCATCGCTATACTTGCCTGAGTTTTCAAGCAGAATGGGGAATGATTCCGTGCTCGAAATGTAACCATGGAAAATGTCGTTTTCGGGGAATTTTTGCTTGGAATATTCTTTCACCTCATTTACCACCGTCGTGGTAAATCCTGATGTATAATTATTGTCAGTAATTATTGAATTGTTGGAAACGTCAGGAATGTTGAATAATTTTTTCGCTTTTGCAAACGCAGATGCTGAATTCGTTTGGCTCATCAGTTTGTTCCAGCTGACGACATCACCCCAATAATAAACTGTTTTAAGAGAAATGCTGTCGGAGAATACATTTTCTCCCATCGAAAGAAGACTTTTGGGCAGTATAAGTGAAGAAAGCGAGCTACAGTCCCGAAATGCTTCATCTTCAATGTACAGAACTCCTTCTTCAATTTCAATCGATTCGATTTGCGGAGAATCAGCAAAAGAAAAATTGTAGATTCGCTCAACGGTATGGGGGATAGTAATATGCTTTGCCGTTGTTCCTGCGAAAATTCCCGTTGGAGAGATGCTTTCGTCCGCCGGCTTATACTGTCCGAGGTGTAGCACAGGATATGAGTCGATATATGGAGGAATTTCAACGACTTCTTCGTTACCGGTGTAACGCGTAATGATAACCTTGCCACTGATTACGGTATATTCAAATGAGCCTGTTGTTCCAACGGAAATATCGTTCGGATCAGGTACATCAAAAACAATATTGATACTGGAAAAATCGTAATCAATGTCCGACACATCAATAAGCTCGTTCCACTCATCTTCGGTACCAAGATAATACACGATTTCCAAAGCACCCACGTCAGAAAACGCATTCTCCCCGATATATTCCATGCTTTTTGGGATAGTTATCTCGCGCAGCGACGTACACATTGCGAACCCACCGGATTCGATTCTTTTTGAGCCTTCTCTTATCGTTATCGTTTCAATTTGATCAGATTCAAGGAATGACTCGCTGTATATTTCATTAATTGAACCCGGTATGGTTACGTTCTTAGCTGCAGAATCTGCAAAGATGCCTGTTACGATCTCCCCGTGACCGTTATCATAATCGTCAATGGTATGTTGACCAAGGTGATAAACAGGATATACGTCGATCGTTATGGGAATTGTTACATTTTCAGCATTGCCGATGTATCTCGTTATAGTGATTATTCCGCTTTCGACGAAGTACTCAAATTCTTCGTTTGAAGCTTCAAAGTATTCCGACTCTTCCGTCTCCGTCTCTGTTTCCGTTTCGGATTCGGTTACGGACTCCGTGCCCGTGCCTGTGCCCGTGTCTGCGGTAGTGTCAGCGGGCGGCTGCGAGATGCTGTTACGCATCAGGATGAACGCGATCACAATGACGATCGACAGCACGATGCACGCCGCTGTGGAGAGCACGTTTTTGATCGTGTCCGCAGTTGTGCCGACGAGGTAGGGAGGAATGTTGTAGTTGTTGCGGTTGTCCGCCGCTTCGAGTATCAGCTCATCATCGAGATGCTCGATCTCATTTTTAATGTAATCCGAAAACTTCATGACAACACCCCCTTTTCTGTCAAATGGCGGTAGAGCCGCGCTTTAGTCCTCGATAAGCGAGACGAAACCGCTGTCTCCGACATACCCGTTTCACGGGTGATCTCGGAAATCGACTTGCCGTAATAGTATCGCTTCACGAAAATGATCCTGCTCGCCGACGGCTCGGATTTGAGAAACTCGCTCAAAAGCCTGCGTTTGTCGTCGATCACAACGTCTTCGGCACTCCTCTGTGTGCCTGCGACGTTGACGACGTCGTCAAAATCACAGAATAAAGCCTCGCCTGTGCGAGAGCGTTTCTCACGCGCCAGGTATCGGAGTCGGTTTATGACCTTTCGTTTCAGGATCGCCGTTATGTAGGCACCGAGCCTGTTCGGATGATCGGGCGGTATTGATTTCCAAATGTCCGCGATCGTGTCGTTATAGATCTCTTCGGCATCGCGCGAATCGTTAAGATAGCGGCACGCGTAGCTTTTCATCAGCTTGCCGTACTTCGACTCAAGCTCGACGACAGCCAAGTCATCACGGTCAAATAGCAGCTTTATTATTGCGCTGTCTGTCATTGGACATCTCCTTTCGTGGGAGTTTTGTGGGCTGATTCACCCTTACACCTTATATGTCAACATTGAAACGAAAATCTTGCACGTTTTTTGAAAAAAATAAAATATTTTCAAAAAAATATTTGTCCTTTTATTAAATTATATCTTGAACGCACATAATCGTCAATTGTGAGTTTACGGATACTGTTGAAAAATGGCGCAAATCGGTGTATAATAATACACGAATTAATAAACCAAAACGGAGACTACCCATGAAACGCACGCTTATTGTTGTTGATATGCAGAACGATTTCATAGACGGCTCGCTCGGCACCCCCGAGGCGCAGGCGATAGTGCCGCGAGTCGCAGAGGTCATTGACGAATATACAAATCGCGGCGATCGCGTCATTTACACTCGTGACACACACGAAGAAAACTATCTTTCCACGTCCGAAGGGAAAAAGCTGCCCGTCGTCCATTGTGTCAAAGACACACACGGCTGGCAGATCGCGGATGGACTTTACCGTGACGGCTGTGAGATCATCGATAAACCCTCTTTCGGCTGGACGCATTGGGAGGAAAGCTTCGACGAGGCTCCCGAATCGCTTTTGCTCATCGGACTTTGCACCGATATTTGCGTCGTGTCAAATGCGCTTATCTTAAAGGCACTTTATCCCGATGCTGAGCTCAGCGTTGACGCATCTGCTTGCGCAGGCGTTACGCACGATACGCATAACGCGGCACTTCAAACGATGAAGATGTGCCAGATCAATGTTATTGAGTGACATAACTACACAGTTTTGGCAAAAAGCATAGAATAACGGTCGGTGTTCATAAATTATCTGTGGAGAGCAGTTATGGCAGAAAGGAGAATGAAATGCGGAATGATACGTTTGGCAGACGTTTGTGGCTGACGGCACTTTTTGTTGCTGTGCTCATGTTCATCACAGCCTGCTCAGGTCCCGACGTGGATGCGCATGAGACAATAGCTCCGATGCATGCCGATGGCGATGCCGAAGGGATAAACGGCTATAAAAACGACGCGCAGGAGATGCGCGGTGTGTTTATAGCGACGGCATATAATATTGATTTTCCTTCAAAGCGCGAGCTTGATGCCGATGAGCTTGCCGCAGAGCTCGACAGTATCGTCGATACGGTCGAGGATGCAAACTGTAACGCGATCTTTTTTCAAGTAAGAGCGGCAGCCGACGCGATGTATGATTCGGAGATCTTTCCCGTGTCCGAGTTTTTGACGGGCGAGATTGACGGCGAGCTGCCCGACGGCTTTGATCCGTTTTCATATCTTATAAATATAGCTCACAAACGGGGAATCGAGGTGCACGCATGGGTGAATCCTCTCCGCGTGACTCGTGGAGGAACGCCTGCTGCACCTAAAACAGACACAGAAGCACTCGCAAAAACAAGCCCTGCTCGCCTCTCGCCCTATTTGACGGTCGCGTATGCGGGTGAGCTTTACTTTGATCCCGGATTGCCCGAAAGCCGTGCTCTTGTTGCGGCAGGTGTAACGGAGCTCGTCCGAAATTACGATATTGACGGTATTATTTTTGACGATTATTTTTATCCGTATCCCGAGACCGACACCGAAGGTGATGAATTACAGTTTGACGACGCGGAAACCTACGCGCGTTACGGCGGTGACGTGGAGCTTGCGGATTGGCGAAGACAAAACATAAATACTATGGTAAAAATGTGCTATGACGCTATTAAAGCGGTCGATGTTACGTGCAGATTCGGTGTTGCGCCGTTTGGTATTTGGCAGAACGACAACGGCGAAAACGGCGGCTCGGCAACGCTCGGCATGGAGGCATATTCTGCGATTTGCTGTGATGCGCTTGCGTGGGTAGCGGGCGGATACGTTGACTATATCGCACCGCAGATCTATTGGAATTTCAGCAAAGAAAGCGCACCGTTCGGAGTTCTTGCCGATTGGTGGAGCACAAAACTTGACGGAACGGGTGTTGATCTGTACGTTAGCCACGCTGCTTACAAATACGGAACGGATGAATGGCGGGTAGCCGATGCCGTTGATGAAATAACGGCGCAGATCGATCACGCACGCAAGCTTATCTCGTACCGCGGAAGTATTATGTACGGCTACGCTGAGATCAAGGCTGATACCGAAGGCGTTTTCACAGAATTAAAAAAGACGTTCACAACCGACATAATCTATGCATCGCCAATTGAAAACGGCGAAACAGTACGCATCGTCAGCCACGTGCACGGCGAGAAAACGGACGCTGACGCGGTCACACTCGTCGGCGTTTCCGACCCCACGGCGACGGTGCAGTTTAACGGCGAGAAGATCTGCCGTCAACGAGACGGCGGCTTTACCTTGACAGTAGAGCTCCACGACGGTAAAAACTATCTTGAGTTTTATACGAAGTACGGCAAATACGTCTACATGATCGAAAAAACGGTTGGAAGCGAGTGAATTGAATTAATAAAACCGACAGACTACATGGTAGTCTGTCGGTTTTCGCTTTTATGATTCGTTAATCGGGATTTTCTTCCGCCTGCGGCTTGCGTCCGAGACGGCGTCTGCCTTTCGGGTGCTCCTGCCATCCGTCGATCTTGGCACGTTCAATCGCGCCGAAGATGCGGTTTCGCACGTCGGGATAATCTCGGTTCAGCGTTGAGAGCAGGTTCTTCATTTCTTCGCGCTCTGTTCCGCCGTCAGCGGGGCAGGTGCTCTTGACAACGGGAAGCGAAAACTCCTCGACGTAATGCCTGATCTCGTACTCATGCGCATAAATAAACGGACGGATCATTGTGATGTCCTTGCGCGACAGATATGTAACGGGCTGAAACGTCGAAAGACGGCTTCCATGCAAAAGATTCAGCATAAACGTGTCAACGACGTCGTCGTTATGGTGACCGAGCGCAAGCTTGTTACAGCCAAGATTGCGGACTGCATCGTGAAGTGCGCCGCGGCGCATCTTCGCGCAGAGCGCGCAAGGATTTTTCTCTTTACGGATATCGAAAATGATTTCGGCGATCTGCGTTTTTATTATCGTATACGGCACGTTTAAGGTGCGGCAGAACTCTTCGATGGGCGAAAAGTCCATTCCTTGAAAGCCCATATCGAGCGTTACTGCAAAAAGCTCAAACCGTTCGGGCAAAAAGTCGCGGATCGCCGCCATCGCACACAAAAGAGCAAGCGAATCCTTACCGCCCGAAACGCCGACGACGACGCGGTCGCCGTCTTCTATCATGCGATAGTCCTCTATCGCACGTCTGCAATAGCTTAAAAGCTTTTGAAAATCGTCCATTTTTGTCTCCGTAGCCGCACTCCGTGCATAACATGATAAATAGGATCACGTGATATAGGAGTTTGGCATGATAAAAATTTTTATTGATCAGGGGCATAATCCGCAAAATCCGAACGCGGGCGCGGAAGGAAATGGCTACCGTGAGCAAGATCTCGTTTACGAGATCGGAGTACAGCTTGCCGAGCTGTTGAGGGCGGACGGCAATTTTGAAGTTATGCTGTCGCGTCCGACGCCGTCAACACAGCTTGGCACGAGCATTGCATCAAGCCTGCGTGCGCGTGTTGAAGCCGCAAATACATGGGGTGCTGACTATTTCATCAGCCTTCACGCAAACGCATCAACGATCCCGAGCGCATCGGGGACGGAGGCGTTCGTTTACAGCACGTCATCTGAGGCGTATCCGCTCGCGGAACGTATCGTAAATGCAATATCAGAGGCAACGGGCGAGCCGAACAGAGGCGTGTCCGCGCGTCCGTCGCTATACGTTTTGCGACGCACCGCAATGCCCGCAACGCTCGTTGAGCTTGGGTTTATCACAAACTATAATGAAGCGAGGCTGATGGCGGAGAGCCCGGGGCTTTATGCACGCGCCGTATATCGCGGAATACGCGAATATTTCGGGGTGTGACTGTCACTCACCGATCATGCGGCGAAGCTCGTCCTCGCTGATAACGGTGACGCCGAGCGCGTTTGCGCGGTCGAGCTTACTGCCTGCCGCTTCGCCTGCGACGACGTAGCTCGTTTTTTTCGACACGGACGATGAAACCTTACCGCCCGCCCGCTTTATCATCTCCGATGCTTCGTCGCGTGTGAGCGTTGGAAGCGTACCAGTCAGCACGAAAGTGCTGCCGACGAGAGCGTCGCCGACGGCGGTGACCTCCTCGGTCATCTTCACGTCTGCGGCGCGAAGCTTTTCTATATACTGTAAGTTGCGTTCTTCGATAAAATAATCGCGTATGAAGCCCGCCGTGATCTCGCCGATATCGTCAACGAGGCACAGCTCTTCGACAGTCGCCGCGATAAGCGCGTCAATCGAGCCGAAACGCGAGGCAAGCGCAGCGGCGGCAACAGAGCCGACCTGACGGATGCCGAGCGCGTAGATCAGACGCGACAGCCCTGCGGATTTTGATGCCTCGATAGCGGTGAGCAGATTTTTCGCCGAAAGGGCACCCATTCGGTCGAGTGCGGCAACGTTATCGGCATTGAGCGTGTATAGATCCGCTGCGTCGCGGATCAATCCGGACGACAAGAGGGAAGAGACAACGGCAGGACCGAGCGAATCTATGTTCATCGCCGCTTTTGAGGCGAAATGCTCGATGTTCCGCGCGATCTGCGCAGGGCACATCGAATTGATACAGCGAACGATGCCGCCGTCCGTTGAATCTTCGTTATCGGAGATAAGACGTTCGCCGCAGGAAGGGCAAAACTCGGGCATATTCCAAACCGTTTCTGTGCCGTTGCGCTCTTCGGGGACGGGTGCGACGACGGCAGGGATAATGTCGCCCGCTTTTTCGATTATGACGGTGTCGCCGATGCGGATGTCGCGTTCGCGGATGATGTCAATGTTGTGAAGTGTCGCGCGCGACACGTTAGATCCCGCGATACGAACGGGTTCGAGTACCGCTGTCGGCGTAAGCACTCCCGTGCGTCCGACTGCAGTGATGATGTCAATAAGGCGCGTTTTCTTCTGCTCGGGCGGATATTTGTAAGCAACAGCCCACTTCGGTGCGATGGCTCCCTCACCGAGCACCTCGCGCATGGCGAGCGAATCGACCTTGATAACGGCGCCGTCAATGTCGTAGGCGAGCGTAGATCGCATATTACCGATCATTTCTATGTGCGTGATGATCTCGTCGTCGCTCTGCGCCGTGATAGTCAGCGGAAGCACCTTGAATCCGAGCTGTCGCATACGGGCAAGTGTTTCGCTGTGATATTCGGGCGCGTGTCCGTCGGAATAAAGGCTGCCACCCTGAAAATTGAAAACGAATATGTCAAGTCCGCGCGCGGCGGCGATTTTTGAGTCAAGCTGACGAAGCGAGCCTGCGGCGGCGTTGCGCGGATTTGCCATCAAGGGCTTGCCCTCCGCCTCGCGCTCTTTGTTCTGACGTTCAAACGATTCGCGCGGCATAAATACTTCACCGCGAACGGTGAGATTGAGGTGTTCGCCGCCCGACAGCGTCAGCGGAACGGAGCCGATCGTTTTGATGTTTTCGGTCACGTTTTCGCCGATGGTACCGTTGCCGCGCGTAGCTCCGATCGTAAGCGCGCCGATTTCGTATGAAAGTGCGACGGACAAGCCGTCGATCTTCGGCTCAACGGAAAATTCCGCATCGGGGAAGACCTCGCGCACACGCGCTGTGAAGGCGCGAAGCTCGTCGAAGGAGAAAACGTCCTGAAGACTACGAAGAGGATAGACGTGGTTGACTTTTTCAAATTTGTCAAGCACCGCACCGCCAACACGCTTTGTCGGAGACGTGGGCGAGTCTAACTCGGGATG
Organism: Eubacteriales bacterium; assembly: GCA_045588245.1. Lineage (GTDB taxonomy): Bacteria > Bacillota > Clostridia > Oscillospirales > CAG-272 > DTU064. The sequence goes on along the minus strand of JAZNDW010000001.1, from coordinate 213,938 downwards.
CGCGGCTTCTATCTCCTGCAGCTCGCGGAAAAGACGGTCATATTCAAAGTCACTGATCTCGGGTGAGTCATCAACGTAGTAACGCTTCGCGTGATATGAAATAACTTGACGCAGTTCGTCGAGTCTGTCTTTTATGTTAAGCTTATCGTTCATAATAATCTCCATTCTGCCGCTTGCGGCGGCACAAATATATATGGAAATCCTCGGAGCCGCACTTGTGCGGCAAAACGGGTCGGATCCCGTTTTGCGAGGATTTTGAGCGCGAAACAGTGGAGTTTGGAATAGTGTGACGAAATTTTCACGCCAAAATCTCGCTTTGTCCTTAATCTGTAACTTACATTTTACCATTTTTCTATAAAATAGTCAACGAAAACACATCCGTCGCTGCGTGCAAATATAACGTGACGATAAAAAACGTGGGAAGACGGTCAACCGTCTTCCCACATAAAACTTATTCAAAAAGCTTGCGCAGTTCTTCTACCTGAACTCTGACGGATTCGGGTGATGCTCCACCGTATGACGTGCGGCGCATCATGCACGCCGTCATGTCAATGTAAGAGTACAGATCGTTATCAAAAAGGTCGCTCCTTTCGCGGTAGCGTTCGATCGGAAGCGTTTCAAGCACGCATCCCTCATTGATCGCAAGTGCCACAAGCTCGCCGACGAGCTTATATGCCGTGCGGAAGGGCATTCCGCGAAGCGTAAGGTAGTCGGCAAGGTCAGTCGCGTTGATGAATCCGCGTGCGGCGGCATTCTTCATCACGTCCGTGTGTACCGTCATCGTCGAGATCATCGGAGCGAGCAGGGAAAGGCACGCGGTGACTGTGTCAAAGCTGTCAAAGACAGCTTCTTTGTCCTCCTGCATATCCTTGTTGTATGCAAGTGGAAGTCCCTTCATAACGGTGAGGATCGAGAAAAGATTGCCGTAAACGCGGCCCGTCTTTCCGCGGATAAGCTCTGCCATATCGGGATTTTTCTTCTGCGGCATGATGGAGCTGCCCGTCGTGTATGCGTCCGAAAATTCGATGTAGTGAAATTCCCAGCTTGACCAGAGAATGAATTCCTCCGACATTCTTGACAGATGCATCATCAGTATCGACAGCGCCGACGAAAGTTCAATTATGAAGTCTCTGTCGGAAACGGCGTCGATGCTGTTTCCGGCAGGAGAGTCAAAACCGAGCGCGTCCGCCGTCATAAAGCGGTCTATCTGGTATCCTGTGCCTGCAAGCGCACCTGCGCCGAGTGGGGAAACGTTCATACGCGCTACCGCGTCATCGAGTCTTGATACGTCGCGGACGAGCATTTGCGCGTATGCAAGCAGATGATGACCGAAGCTGATGGGCTGTGCGCGCTGTAGATGCGTGTAGCCCGACATAACGTCGTCAGCATGAGCCGCCGCCTTTTCGGTGAGCTCTTTTATAACTTTGACGATGAGCCCGCGCACCTCTGTCGAGCGCTCACGCAGATACATTCTCGTGTCAACAGCGACCTGATCGTTGCGGCTTCTCGCTGTGTGCAAGCGCTTTCCCGCATCACCGATGCGAGCAGTCAGCTCGCCTTCGATAAATGTGTGAATATCCTCAGCCGTCATATCGATTTCGAGCTTGCCCGAATCGATCTCGTCTGAAATATTGCCAAGCTCAGAGATGATCAAGTCGGCGTCGGTCACGGGAATAATACCTTTCGCGCCGAGCATCGCCGCGTGCGCCATACTTCCGCGTATGTCCTCGCGGTACATACGGCAGTCTATACGGATCGAGGAGTTGAAATCGTCAGCGGCGGCGTCTGTTGCGCCCTGACGTCCCTCCCAAAGTTTACCTTTGTTGCTCATTTTATGCCTTAGCCGCGCGTTCTTTGTCGAGCTTTGCCTTTACCTTGATGGGAAGACCGAAGAGGTTTATGAAGCCTTCGGAGTCAGCCTGGTTGTAGTCCTCATCCTCGCCGAAGGAAGCTGTAACTTCGTCATAAAGCGTGTAGGGGGACGTAACGCCTGCATTGATAACGTTGCCCTTGTAGAGCTTAAGCTTAACGGTACCTGTGACGTTTTCGTTCGCCTTGTCAACGAAAGCGGAGAGCGCTTCGCGCAGAGGAGTGAACCACTGACCGTTATATACGAGATCTGCCATCTTCGGCGCGATCTGTGCGTTTATGAAGTGGAAGGTTTCCTTATCGAGAGTGATAGTTTCAAGAACGTTGTGAGCCTTATAAAGGATCGTTCCTGCAGGCGTTTCATAAACGCCGCGGCTCTTCATGCCGACAAGACGGTTTTCAACGATATCGAGGATGCCGATGCCGTTTTCTCCGCCGAGCTTGTTGAGCGTTGTAACGAGCTCAACCGCACCCATCTTTTCGCCGTTGACGGCAACGGGGATACCTGCTTCAAAGTCGATCGTAACGTACGTGGGAGTATCGGGTGCTTCCTCGGGGCAAACGCCGAGCTCAAGGAAGCCGGGCTTCTTGTAGTCGGGCTCGTTTGCGGGAGATTCAAGATCAAGTCCCTCGTGGGAGAGGTGCCAGATGTTTTTATCTTTCGAATAGTTTGTCTCGCGGTTGATCTTGAGGGGGATATTGTGAGCTTCAGCGTAGTCGATCTCTTCGTCTCTGGACTTGATATCCCATTCGCGCCAGGGCGCGATGATAGCCATATCGGGAGCGAAAGCTTTGATCGTCAGCTCGAAACGTACCTGGTCGTTGCCCTTACCCGTGCAGCCATGACAGATAGCGTCAGCGCCTTCCGCAAGCGCGATCTCAACGATGCGCTTTGCGATGCAGGGGCGTGCGTGAGAGGTGCCGAGCAGATAATCTTCGTATTTAGCGTCAGCCTTGAGGCACGGCCAGATGTATTCTTCGATGTATTCTTCCTTAAGGTCCTCGATGTAGAGCTTGGATGCACCTGTTTTGAGTGCCTTTTCTTCGAGTCCATCAAGCTCGGTGCCCTGACCGACGTCGCCCGAAACGGCGATAACTTCGCAGTTGTTATAGTTTTCTTTCAGCCACGGAATGATGATAGACGTGTCAAGACCGCCGGAGTAGGCGAGGACGACTTTTTTGATATCGTTCTTGTTTTTCATTTTATATCTCCTTTTTGAGAGAAATGTGATTATATTGAGGAGGCTTTGCCTCGGCAATTTCAAATTTTGACTATTGTATCACAGATGTGAATAAAAATCAATATAAATTCTTCAAATTCTGAATAAAATTTGAAAATAATCGAATAAATATGCAATTACAGACGCGAATGTCGCATAAAATTTCACGTAATTTACACCCACGCAACAATGACAATAAAATACGGCACCCGCACTGCTTGCGGATGCCGTATCGTTTTTTTAAGAGATCAGAACAGACCGGTGATAACGCCGTTTTCGTCAACATCGATTCCGCAAGCAGCGGGAACCTTCGGCAGACCGGGCATCGTCATAATGTCGCCTGTAAGAACGACTATGAAGCCTGCACCCGCGGATACCTTAACGTTTTTAACCGTTACGGTGAAGTTCTCGGGAGCACCGAGCTTTGTCGGATCGTCGGAGAAGCTGTACTGCGTCTTTGCGATGCAAACGGGAAGATTGCCGTAGCCGAGCGCGGTGAGCTTTGCAATCTCTTTTTTAACGGCAGGGAGGAAGGAAACGCCAACTCCGCCGTAAACCTTTGTTACGACTGCGTTGATCTTGTCTTCGATGGAAGCGTCAGTATCGTAGCTGAAGGTGAAGTTGTTCGGAGTGTCACAAAGACGTACGACCTCTTCAGCAAGCTCAACACCGCCGGCACCGCCGTTCGCCCAAACTGTCGAAAGGATAGCTTTTACGCCGAGAGCGGCGCACTTTTCGATAACGAGATTGATCTCGGCATCGGTATCCGTGGGGAAACGGTTAACAGCAACGACTGCGGGAAGCTTATAAACTTCGGTGATGTTTTTTACGTGACGGAGAAGGTTCGGAAGTCCCTTTTCAAGTGCTTCGAGATTTTCGGGACCAAGCTCCTTTTTGTCAACGCCGCCGTGCATTTTTAGCGCACGGATCGTAGCAACGATAACGACTGCGTCGGGATTGAGTCCGGCAGCACGGCACTTAATGTCAAGGAACTTTTCAGCACCAAGATCGGCACCGAAGCCTGCTTCGGTAACGGTATAATCGGCGAGCTTCATCGCCGTTTTAGTTGCAACGACGGAGTTACAGCCGTGAGCGATGTTTGCAAACGGACCGCCGTGAACGAATGCGGGCGTGCCTTCGAGTGTTCCAACGAGATTGGGCTTAAGAGCGTCGCGGAGGAGCGCTGCAAGCGCGCCGACGGCGCCGAGGTCACCTGCGGTGACGGGCTTTTCGTCGTACGTATAGCCGACTACGATGCGAGCAAGGCGTGCCTTGAGGTCGGAAATGGAGTCGGAAAGGCAGAGAACAGCCATGATCTCGGATGCAACGGTGATGTCAAAGCCGTCCTCACGGGGAGTGCCGTTGACGCGTCCGCCGAGGCCGTCCGTAACGTAACGAAGCTGACGGTCGTTCATGTCAATGCAGCGGCGCCACGTGATTCTGCGGGGATCTATGCCGAGAGCGTTGCCCTGGTAAATATGGTTGTCGATCATTGCGGCAAGAAGGTTATTTGCCGCGCCCATAGCGTGAATATCGCCCGTGAAGTGCAGGTTGATGTCTTCCATCGGGATTACCTGCGCATAGCCGCCGCCTGCGGCACCGCCCTTAACACCGAAAACGGGGCCGAGCGAGGGTTCACGGATAGCAACGAGCGAATTTTTACCGATACGGCGAAGCGCGTCGGCAAGACCGATGGTGGTCGTCGTTTTACCTTCACCTGCAGGGGTAGGTGTGATAGCTGTAACGAGAATGAGTTTGCCGTTTTTGAGGTTGGGATCGTCTTTGATCGAAAGATCGACTTTTGCTTTGTAGTTGCCGTACAGCTCAAGATTGTCGGCAGAGACGCCTGCAACCTCTGCAAGCTTTGTAACAGGGGTTAATTGCGCCGCCTGGGCGATTTCAATATCTGTCTTCATTATGAATATATTATCCTTTTTCAAATATAAATGTTATACTGGTTTTGCGGTCGACTTCTGAACGACGTCGTGAGCGCCGCCTTCCACGATGCTGACAGCGGAAACGAGAGTGAGCTTCGCGTTCTTCTGAAGTTCGGGAATCGTAAGTACGCCGCAAGAGCACATGGTGGACTTAACCTTAGCGAGCGTCGTCTGAACGTTGTCGGAAAGCAGACCGGCATAGGGAACGTATGAATCAACGCCTTCTTCAAACGTAAGTGTGGTTTTTCCGCCGAGGTCGTATCTTTGCCAGTTGCGGGCACGGTTGGAGCCTTCGCCCCAATACTCCTTCATAAGAGTGCCGTTGATATTGACCTTTTCTGTGGGGCTTTCTTCAAATCTTGCGAAGTATCTGCCGAGCATCACGAAGTCTGCGCCCATGGCGAGAGCGAGAGTGATGTGGTGGTCATGAACGATACCGCCGTCGGAGCAAACGGGAATGTAGATACCCGTTTCTTCGAAGTACTTATCGCGTTCCTTGCATACTTCGATAACAGCCGTAGCCTGTCCGCGGCCGATACCCTTAGTTTCGCGTGTGATGCAGATAGAGCCGCCGCCGATGCCGACTTTAACAAAGTCTGCACCGCAATCGGCCAGGAAACGGAAGCCGTCAGCGTCAACGACGTTACCTGCGCCGACCTTGATGGTGTCACCGTACTTTTCACGAATGAAATTGATGGTACGGCGCTGCCATTCGGTAAAGCCTTCGGAAGAGTCGATGCAAAGCACGTCAACGCCTGCTTCAACGAGCGCGGGAACGCGCTTTTCATAGTCGCGGGTGTTGATACCTGCACCTACAACGTAACGCTTCTGATCGTCAAGAAGCTCATCTGGGTTCATTTTATGCTGATCGTAGTCCTTGCGGAAAACGAAAGAGCAAAGATGACCGTCAGCGTCAACGATGGGAAGGGAATTAAGCTTGTTATCCCAGATAATATCATTGGCTTCCTTTAAGGACGTGCCTTCGGGAGCAGTTACAAGACGGTGCAGGGGAGTCATAAACGTTTCAACTTTATCTGTGATCTGCATGCGGCTTACGCGGTAATCACGGCCGGTAACGATTCCGAGAAGCTTGCCTGTGCCCGTACCGTCGTCTGTAACGGCAACGGTGGAGTGACCCGTCTGTTCCTTTAATCTAAGAACGTCTTCAAGCGTGTCCGTGGGTTTAATGTTGGAATCGCTGAGAACAAAGCCTGCCTTGTAGCCTTTAACGCGAGCTACCATTGCTGCCTCGTCTTCGATCGTCTGGTTACCGTAAATAAATGACATACCGCCTTCGCGAGCAAGTGCAACGGCGAGTCTGTCGCCCGAAACGGACTGCATGATAGCAGAGACCATGGGAATATTAAGAGAAATTGCAGGTTCTTCTCCGCGGCGGAATTTTACAAGCGGAGTTTTGAGCGATACGTTCGCTGTAACGCAGTCAGCGGAGGTGTAGCCCGGTATCAGAAGATACTCATTAAAGGTATGTGACGGTTCGTTGTAAAAGATTGCCATGATAGATCCCCTTTCAATTATTTGAAATAACGTACTGCAGAGTTGAATATGCCTGAATCGTAGTTTCCGGGAACATTCTTGTATAGACCTGCGCCTACACGTTCGCTATGTCCCATCTTACCGAGGACTCGTCCGTCGGGAGAGGTGATACCCTCGACCGCGAGGAATGATCCGTTCGGATTATAATTAATATTATACGTCGGATTGCCGATTTCGTCAACATATTGTGTTGCAATTTGTCCGTTTTCTATGAGAGCGGCGAGCACATCGTTGTTAGCGATGAAGCGTCCTTCACCGTGAGAGATCGGAACGGCGTGAATGTCGCCGACGGCGGCATCCATGAGCCACGGAGACTTGTTGGAAGCAACGCGTGTGTAAACGATTCTCGACTGGTGGCGTCCGATCGTGTTGAAGGTGAGCGTCGGTGCGTTTTCATCGGGATCCGTGATCTCACCGTAGGGAACAAGACCGAGCTTGATGAGCGCCTGGAAGCCGTTGCAGATACCGCACATCAGACCGCCGCGAACCTTGAGAAGCTTGTTGACTTCGTCCTTGATCGCGCCTGCGCGGAAGAACGCCGTGATGAACTTGCCCGAACCGTCGGGTTCATCACCGCCGGAGAATCCGCCCGGAATGAAGATCGCCTGCGATTCGCGAATGAGAGAGGCGAATTTTGTAACGGATTCGGCAACGTGAGCGGAGCTCATGTTGTTGATAACGAATATCTCGGGTGTGCCGCCCGCACGGCGCACAGCGTCGGCGGAGTCGTATTCGCAGTTCGTGCCGGGGAATACGGGGATAAGGAAACGGGGCTTCGGCGCGATAACGGCAGGTGTCGGATAAGTTTCCGCTTTATAGCTGATCACGGGGATGATGTCCTTCGTTTCTCTTGCGTGAATGGGGTAAACGCCCTCGAGCTTTGCTTCGTATTCGGAGTAAAGCTCGTCAAGGGTTACGGACTCACCGTTGTAGGTGACGGTGCGAGCCGATGTCGTTACGCCAAGCTCGACGTAAGGAACCGCAGGCACAAGACCTTCGGGAAGCTCGATGATGAACGAGCCGTATGCGTATTCGGTGAGTGTGTCAAGCGATACGTTTTCGTTGAGCTTGCAGCCGATTCCGTTGCCGAACGTCATTTTAAGTACAGCCGCAAGTGTACCGCCGATGCCGGGAGTTGCCGCCGCGCACGCGCCCTTTGAAAGAAGCAATTCTGCTTCCTTGGCGATAGCTTTATATGAGGTGATCTCGGGCAGTCCGCTTTCCGTCTTTTCGGGACGGAGCCATACGATGCGGCGGCCTGCTGCCTTGAATTCGGGGGAAACAACGTCGCCGACCTTGCCGACGGAAACGGCGAAGGAAACGAGCGTAGGAGGCACGTCAATGTCCTCAAACGAGCCGCTCATCGAGTCCTTGCCGCCGATGGAGGCAAATTCGAGGTCGAGCTGTGCTTTGAGAGCACCGAGGATAGCCGATGCGGGAAGACCCCAACGGTATGCGTCCGTTTTCGGCTTCGGAAAATATTCCTGGAACGTGAGCCAAGCCTTGTCAGCGGGCGCGCCCGATGCAACGAGCTTTGCCGCCGATTCAATAACGGCGAGGTAAGCGCCGTGATAGGGGCTCTTTTCGGTGATGAAGGGGTTGTAGCCCCACGCCATATAGGATACGGTTTCTGTATCACCCTCTGCAACGGGGATCTTATGAGCCATAGCGGATGCGGGAGTGAGCTGATACTTACCGCCGAACGGCATGAGTACCGTTCCGCGTCCGATCGTGGCGTCGAAACGCTCGGAAAGTCCGCGTGTTGAGGCGATGTTCAGATCGGACATCTGCGCGCGGCAAACGTCAGTGAAGCTGCCGCTCCAATCGGCAGAGTACAGATCGCTGTGATCAGTGATCTCTTTAACCTTTATGTCAATGTGTTTCGGCGCACCGTTCGAGTTGAGGAACTCGCGCTTGATGTCAACGATGACGCGGCCGCCGTTACGCATAACGAGACGGGGCTCCGCTGTGACGGTAGCGATGTGCGTCGCTTCGAGGTTTTCCACTTCCGCAAGAGCGATGAAGCAGTCCATATCAGAGGGCGCAACAACGACAGCCATACGCTCCTGCGATTCGGAGATCGCAAGCTCGGTGCCGTCAAGACCGTCGTACTTTTTCGGGACGCGGTCAAGATCAATGATAAGTCCGTCGGCAAGCTCGCCGACGGCGACGGAAACGCCGCCTGCGCCGAAATCGTTACATCTCTTGATAAGTCTGGATGCTTCGGGAGAACGGAACAAACGCTGGAGCTTGCGCTCCTCGGGAGCGTTGCCTTTCTGAACTTCCGCGCCGCAAGTGGAAAGAGATTCTGTCGTGTGAGATTTGGATGATCCGGTAGCACCGCCGATGCCGTCGCGTCCCGTTCTGCCGCCGAGAAGGATAACAACGTCACCTGCTTCGGGAGACAGACGGATAACGTTTTCAGCAGGAGCAGCACCGAGTACGGCACCGATCTCCATGCGCTTTGCAACGTAGCCGGGGTGATATATTTCGTCAACAGAGCCTGTCGCAAGACCGATCTGGTTACCGTAGGAGGAATATCCTGCGGCAGCGGTCGTTACGAGCTTATACTGCGGAAGCTTGCCGTGAAGCGTTTTTTCAACGGGAAGTGTGGGATCGGCAGCGCCTGTCACACGCATTGCGGCATAAACGTAGGAGCGTCCGGAGAGCGGGTCGCGGTTAGCGCCGCCGATACAGGTAGCGGCACCGCCAAACGGCTCTATTTCGGTCGGATGGTTGTGAGTTTCATTTTTGAAAAGGAGCAGCCAATCCTCTTCTTCGCCATCGTGATCGATCTTGATCTTAACGGTGCAGGCGTTGATCTCCTCGGATTCGTCAAGGTCGGTGAGCTTGCCCGTCGCTTTGAGATAGCGTGCGCCGATCGTTGCCATATCCATTAAGCAGATTGGCTTATTCTCGCGTCCGAGACGCTGACGAAGCTCGATATATTCATCGTAAACGGCGGCGATCTCTGCATCATCGGTAGAGAAGCTGTCGATGATGGTGCCGAACGTCGTGTGACGGCAATGATCGGACCAATATGTGTCGATCATTCTGATCTCGGTGATGGTGGGCTCTCGTCCTTCCGCAAGGAAATATGCCTGACAGAACGCAATATCGTCAGCGTCCATCGCAAGACCGTAATCGGAAACGAACTTTGACAGTCCCTCTTTGTCAAGGGAAGTGAAGCCGTCAAGCGTAGACACGGGAGCTGGAGGTGTGAACTCGGTCGCAAGCGTTTCGGGCATCGACATCGATGCCTCGCGTGCTTCAACGGGGTTGATAACATGACGCTTGATGCGCTCGATCTCGTTAGCGGAGAGGGAACCCGAAAGAACGTAGATCTTCGCCGTCTTTACGACGGGACGTTCACCCTGCGAGATGATCTGTATGCACTGTGCTGCGGAATCCGCGCGCTGATCGTACTGACCGGGAAGGTATTCAACGGCGAAAACGACAGCGTCGGCTTCGTATTCGGGCGCGTCGCAGACGTCGTCTGTCTGCGGTTCTGCGAATACGGTGAATTTTGCCATGTTGAAAAGCTCCTCCGTGATTCCCTCAACGTCATAACGGTTGAGAACTCTTACGTCCGTGAGCGTTTTGATTCCGAGGAAGGATACGATGTCGGTGTAAAGCGAGTTAGCCTCGTTTCTGAAGCCGTTTTTTCGTTCTGTGTATATTCTATATACCATAAATAACTCCAATTTATATTATAGAAAAGCTTTGAGTGCACGTGCACCGATGTCGCTTCTGCGGTATGCGTTTTTGAAATGTACCTTTTCGCTTTCGCTGTATGCGAGCGTGATGGCTTCGGAGAGCGTGTCTGCCGTTGCCGTAACGCCGAGTACGCGGCCGCTCGAGGTGACAAGATCATCTCCGTCAAGCTTCGCGCCTGCGACGTAAAGCTCGGCTGAAAAGTCGTCGTCCACGGTGATCTTGTGTCCCTTTTCGTATGAACCGGGGTAGCCTGCCGACGCTGTGATAACGCAGGCGGCGTGTCCGTTTGAAAATTCGACGGGACATTCGGCGAGCTTGCCGTCTTCAACCGCCATCATAACGGTCAGAAGATCGGTCACGAGAAGCGGAAGTACGACCTGCGTTTCGGGGTCGCCGAAACGGCAGTTATATTCGATGACGCGAGGACCGTTCGGTGTGAGCATCAGACCGAAGTAGAGGCAGCCCGAGAACATTCTGCCCTCTGCTTTCATCGCGCGGATCGTGGGAAGGAATATCGTCTTCATGCATTCGTCCGAGATCGCCTCGGTGTAGTACGGGTTCGGCGCAACCGTACCCATACCGCCCGTGTTAAGACCTGTATCGCCGTCACCGACGCGCTTGTGGTCCATTGACGAAACCATCGGAACGACCGTTTCTCCGTCGGTGAAAGCGAGAACGGAAACTTCGGGGCCTGTCAGAAATTCTTCAATAACGACGCGGCTACCCGATGCACCGAAGATCTTATCCTCCATCATGGAGTTGACGGCGTCGATCGCTGCGTCAAGATCCTCAGCAATGATAACGCCTTTGCCGAGCGCAAGACCGTCAGCCTTGATAACGATGGGGAAATTTTGTGTTTTAAGGTATTCGATAGCCGAATCAGGATCGTCAAACGTGCAGTACGTCGCCGTAGGAATCGAGTATTTTTTCATCAGATCCTTTGAAAATGCCTTGCTTCCTTCGATTATTGCCGCCTTTGCAGACGGACCGAAGCACTTGATACCAAGCTCGCGCAGTCTGTCAGCGCAGCCCATAACGAGCGGATCGTCGGGAGCGACAACGGCAAAATCGATCGTGTTATTACGTGCAAACTCTACGATGCCGTCGATGTCGGTCGCCGCGATGGGAACGCACGTCGCGTCAGCGGCGATGCCGCCGTTGCCGGGCAGGCAGTATATAACGTCAACGGTGCTGTTTTCGCGGAGCTTTTTGATGATAGCGTGTTCGCGTCCGCCGCCGCCGATTACCATTAAATTCATTATAATAACTCCATTCCGCCGCTACAGCGGCAATTTCTGTTTTGTTTTAGTTGTGAAATTTCCGCCAAACGGAAATATTGTCGGTTTGGCGGAAACTTTTACGGTTTTTATCAATGATGGAACAGACGCATACCCGTGAACGCCATTACCATACCGTATTTGTCGCAACATTCGATAACGGCGTCATCGCGGATAGAGCCGCCGGGCTCTGCGATGTACTTAACGCCGCTGCGATAAGCGCGCTCGATGTTGTCGGAGAACGGGAAGAAAGCGTCGGAGCCAAGGGCTACGCCGTCAATTTGGGAAAGATATTCTGCAGCTTCCGCGTCGGTAAGCGGTTCGGGCTGCTCTGTAAAGTATTTTTGCCAGTTGCCATCAGCGCAAACGTCCTCTTCGTTTTTGTTGATGTAGCCGTCGATGACGTTGTCGCGATCGGGTCTGCCAATGCCGTCCTTGAAGGGAAGAGCGAGAACCTTGTCGTGCTGACGGAGGAACCAGGTCGTTGCCTTGCTGCCTGCAAGACGTGTGCAGTGGATTCTCGACTGCTGACCTGCGCCGACGCCGATAGCCTGTCCGTCAACGGCGAAGCAAACGGAGTTGGACTGTGTATATTTAAGAGTGATAAGCGAGATGATGAGGTCGCGTACGGCCGATTCGGGAAGCTCCTTGTTCGCTGTTACGATGTTGGAAAGAAGCTCGCGGTTGATCTCGAAGTTGTTGCGTCCTTGCTGGAAGGTGATGCCGAAAACGTCCTTCTGCTCAATCACTTCGGGAACGTAGTTGGGATCGATCTCGACGATATTATAGCTGCCCTTGCGCTTTGTCTTAAGGATCTCAAGAGCTTCGGGCTCGTATCCGGGAGCGATAACGCCGTCGGAAACCTCGCGCTTGATCAAAAGTGCAGTCGTAACGTCGCAAACGTCGGAAAGTGCAACCCAGTCGCCGAAGGAGCACATTCTGTCCGTTCCGCGAGCTCTTGCGTAAGCGCAAGCGAGCGGAGAGTCGTCAAGACCTTCGATGTCGTCAACGAAGCAAGCCTTCTTGAGCTTTTCGGAAAGCGGAATACCAACAGCCGCGGACGTGGGAGAAACGTGCTTAAAAGACGTTACTGCGGGAAGACCGAGCGCTGCCTTGAGCTCTTTTACGAGCTGCCAGGAGTTGAAAGCGTCGAGGAAGTTAATGTATCCGGGTCTGCCGGAGAGTATCTGTATCGGAAGGTCGGAGCCGTCCTTCATGAAGATTTTCGAGGGCTTCTGATTGGGGTTACAACCGTATTTAAGTTCAAATTCTTTCATTGTTCAAATTCCTTTTCAATTCAGCAGTTTTTGTTTACGATTCTTGTTTCCGATTCGCCGGATTCAATGTTGATGTATCTTACGAAAAGGGATACCTTGTTATCTTCGTTGAGGTTATTCCAGATGAGGTCTGTCAGCTCGTCGATTGCGACGTCGGGAAGCTCAAGCGTTTTGGGTTCGCCCTCAAAAGAGGGAAGCGGATTGCCGTCGCCGTTATACGTGTGAATGAACTTAGCTTTACCTGCGATGGGGTTAGAGTAAGCGTATGTAAATCTTTCGCAGGAGCTGTCATCGCCCTCTGCGCTCTTGAGAATAGACATCGCAAAATTAATCGAGCCGTTTTCGCGGTGGATGATACCCGAAATGCGAGGTGTAAAGTTGGGCTTATCGTCTTCAAATTCTCTTGTGCGGAGCGCCTGCTCAAACGTCATCTGCTTATCCATAAGCTCGTAGATTGTGTCGGTCTGATCGCCGTTTGTAACGATCGTCTTGTTTCCGAGAACGCGCACGGGATAGTAAATGATGAGGTGCGGATCGGTCATTTTGGATTCGTCGTAAGCCTTCGTGCGCATAGCGTCGCCCTCAGCAACGAAAACGCGGTTGCGGCTGTTTACGCTTCTGCCCATGATGAAGTAAGCGGTGACAGCCTTTTTGCCGTCGGCACTTTTGCCTATGATGATGCCTCTGCCGTGGTAGGCGAGGGAATTGAGCTCGTTAGCTATGGTCTTGATTTCCATTATAATCTCCTTGATATAGGTTATTTGCGGATATAAACCTTATTGTCGACAACAGTCAGTCTGCCCTCGCAGAAAAGCTTTACAGCCAAAGGCAAGATCACCCATTCCGCCTCTTCCATAATGCGGCGCTGAAGCGCCTCGGGAGTGTCGTTTTCCATAACCTCGACTGCTTTTTGAAGAATTATCGGTCCTGCGTCACATTCGGGGGTGACGATGTGAACGGTCGCACCCGAAATCTTGACACCTTTTTGAAGCGCCGCTTCGTGAACGTGGAGTCCGTAGTATCCCTTGCCGCAGAAAGAGGGGATCAGCGCGGGGTGAACGTTGATGATCCTGTTCGGGAAAGCCTCGAAAACCTGCTCGTCAAAGATCGTCAAAAATCCCGCAAGCACAACAAGGTCGATCCCTTCGGAGGTGAGCGTGTCGGCGAGCGCCTTTGAATAGTCTTTGATTGTGGCGTATTCCTTGCGCGCGAGCACGATGCTCTTGATGTCATTGTTTGCCGCTCGCTCCAGCGCGTAAACGTCGGGTTTAGATGAAACAACGAGCGACAGCTTGCCGACACCGAACATTCCTTCTTTTTCCGAGTCTATGAGCGCCTGCAGATTTGTTCCGCCGCCCGAAACGAGCACGGCGATTTTGATCGTGTCCATATTCCGTTCTCCTTATTTGCTTTTTACGAGTGATAAGAAAGGCAGGATCAGTCCGCCGACGGTGTTGCCTGCGATGACGATGAGAATGAATACTGCAGCGTCAAAAGAAAATTCCGCCGCGTATGAAAAATAGCCGATGTTGGCGATCGAATGCTCGAATCCGCAGAGAATGAATGCGGGAACGGCGTAAACGACACCGAAGGAGGAGCCTTTTTTGTATATTGCCACGGCAACGTACATCAGCACGCCGCAGAAAACGGCGCGGATGAAAGCCTCATGCGGTGCTTCAAGGAGCTTTGCCGAAACGATTGTTTCAGCAGAAGCTGCAAGATTCGGGAGCGCGATGCGTCCCAAGAGCGAGAAGAACGTCGTTGCGATAACGTTGCCGAGCAGCCCGAAGAAGACGACGGCAAAATCCTCGCGTGTGTGCGAGAGGGCAAGAAAACCGACCTTGCCCGTGTAAAGCGAGTAGCCGAGATAGCAAATGGTGAGAAGTGCAACGGCAAAAAGGAAAGATCCCACGTATCTGTTTTCGCAAGCGAGGAAAACAGAACAGCCGATCGCTATCATCAGTCCGGCGGAGATGCCGTCAGCGGTCTTTTTCAGCATAAGCGGATCTTTTCGTCCTCGGAGGCGATGATCTCGCCGATGATGTAGGCGTCCTCGCCCGCAGCCTTGAGAAGCTCAATGGCACGCTCGGCGTCACAGCGGTCAACGATGATGCTCATGCCGACACCCATGTTGAAGGTGTTGTACATATCGCGCTCGGGAATGTTACCCTCACGTGCGATGATGTCGAAGAGTGCGGGAGTTTTGATCGCGCTCTTTCCGATAAGAGCGCAGAGGCCGTCGGGAATGGCGCGCGGAATGTTTTCATAAAAACCGCCGCCCGTGATGTGAGAAATACCGGAGATTGCGACGTTTTCTTTAATCAAAGAGAGAACGGGCTTGACGTAGATTCTCGTGGGAACGAGGAGAGCCTCGCCGAGAGTCTGTCCGCCGAGCTCTTCGGGACGGCGAAGAAGTGCACCGCCGTCAATGTCAAAGACGCGGCGAACGAGCGAGAATCCGTTTGAATGAACGCCCGAGGAGGGAAGCGCGATTATGACGTCGCCTGCCTTCATTTTGGAATTATCTATCATGCGGCTCTTGTCAACGATTCCGACAGCGAAGCCTGCAAGGTCGTATTCATCCTCAGGCATAAGACCGGGATGCTCAGCGGTCTCACCGCCGATAAGAGCGGCACCCGACATAACGCAGCCCTCGGCAACGCCCGAAACGATCTCGGCGATCTTTTCCGGATAGTTTTTGCCGCAAGCAATGTAATCGAGGAAGAAGAGGGGCTCAGCGCCCGAGCAGATGATGTCGTTGACGCACATTGCAACGCAGTCAATACCGATCGTGTCGTGGCGGTCGAGCGCAAACGCAAGCTTGACCTTCGTTCCGCAACCATCGGTTCCGGAAACGAGAACGGGCTCTTTCATGTCTGCGATGTTCGGCATGAACAAGCCGCCGAAGCCACCGATACCTGAAACAACGCCTTCGCGGTCGGTGCGCTTGATGTGGCTCTTCATAAGTTCAACGGCACGGTATCCTGCCGTAATATCAACGCCTGCTTTGGCGTAGCTTTCTGATCTTGAAATATTCTTTTCGGTCATGAGTATATCCTCGTAAGTAATATTATTATTCGCGTCCGCACCAACAGTAGGTGCAAATGTCACATTCGGGAAGATCGATAGACTTGATTATATGAGGAAGCTTCTGGAATCGGAGAGAATCGACGCCGAGATGCTTTGCGATAGATGACAGCAACGCCTGACCGCGTTCCGTTTTTTCGTTGGCATATTCGTCCATGTGCTTCTCCCCCTCGTCACCTTCAAGTTCGCATATGAAGCGCCGCGCGATAAGATCCATGTCGGAGGTGTTACGCGAAAAATTGAGGAATTTGCATCCGTAAAGGATAGGAGGACACGCAGAGCGTACATGAACTTCTTTTGCGCCGTTTTCGTAGAGGAACTGAGCCGTTTCCTGAAGCTGAGTGCCGCGGACGATGCTGTCGTCAATGATGAGCAAACGCTTGCCCTCTATGAAATTGCGAACGGGGACGAGCTTCATTTTTGCGATCTCGGCGCGTGCTGTCTGCGTCTTCGGCATAAAACTGCGCGACCAGGTCGGAGTGTACTTGATGAACGGACGTGCGAAAGGTATGCCGCTTTCATTGGCAAAACCGATAGCATGAGGCGTTCCCGAATCGGGCACGCCGCAAACGTAATCGACGTCGGGCAGGGTGCCCTCCTCGATCTCGGTGCGAGCCATGATGGCACCGTTTCTCGTGCGCATCATTTCAACATTTACGCCCTCGTAGTCGGAATTGGGGTAGCCGTAATACGACCAAAGGAAAGCGCAGATGCGCTTTTTTGAATGCGGCTCTGCAAGGACCGTGATGCTGTCGGGGGTGATCTCAACGATCTCACCCGGACCGAGGTCGCGGACGTATTCATAGCCGAGCTTCATGTATGAAAAATCTTCAAACGCAACACAGTAGCCGTCGGCGTCTTTGCCGATTGAAATAGGAAGCCGTCCGTCGCGGTCACGCGCGACGATGATGGAGCCGCCTTCCTTCAGGATAAGGATCGAAACTGTGCCGTCAATGTGGTTTTCCGCGAAGCGGATACCGTCGACGAAGCTGCTTTTCTGATCGATCATTGCCGCCGTCAGCTCCGTTGTGGTGATGTTTCCCGAAGCGAGAGACGAAAAGTGACCGCCGGAAAACGAAAGATACTGTTCGGCAAGAGCTTCTTCATTATTGATGCGGCCGATCGTAGAGATTGCGTACGTTCCGAGATTGGAACGGAAAAGTAAAGGCTGAGGATCCGTATCGCTGATGCATCCGATGCAGGCTGTTCCCGACATTTCGGAGCAGACGTTATCGAATTTCATGCGGAACGGAGAGTTTTCAATATTGTGAATGTCGCGGGAAAAGCCGGACTTACTCCATGCAGCCATACCGCCGCGACGTGTTCCCAGATGCGAATGATAGTCAGTTCCGAAGAAAACGTCTGCAACAACATCGCGCTTTGAAGTTATGCCGAAAAATCCACCCATAAATAATAGTTCCTTGTCGTAAGTAGAAATAGAGAGACGAGAGGAGCGAGGCTGCCCCTCTCGTGATTAATATATTTTATTTGTTTGCAAAGAAAAGCTCGGAAAGAGTCATCGGATCGATGTACTCGTTGCCGCGATATACGCGCATGTTACCGGAGGCGATCTCGTCGATGAGGATAACTTCCTCGCCGTTATAGCCGTATTCAAACTTGATGTCGTAAAGCTCAAGACCGAGCGTTGCAAGATCGTCAGCGATGATCTTTGTGATGCGCTGAGTCATTTCCTTTGTTGCTTCGTACTGCTCGTCTGTCATAACACCGAGCGCAACGAGAGCGTCCTTCGTTACGAGCGGATCGCCCTTTTCGTCGTTTTTGAACGTCATTTCAACGTAGTAGGGAAGTTCAGCGCCCTCTTCGATGTACTCGCCGTAACGGCGGATGAAGCTGCCGACAGCACGGCGGCGGCAGATGACCTCAAGACCGTGGCCGAACGGACGTCCGGGAAGGACCTCCATCATAGCGGTGTCAACATCTGCCTTTACGTAGTGAGTCTTGATTCCCGCTTCGCGGAGCTTTTCAAAGTAATATACGGACATACGGAGGTTGACCTTGCCAACGCCTTCGATTGTAACGCCTACGGAGTTTGCGCCGGGATCGAACACGCCGTCTTCGCCGGTGCAGTCATCCTTGAAGTGCAGGCAATAGTTGCCGTTGTCGAGTGCGAAAACGTTCTTGGTCTTACCTGTATAAACGAGCTTCATGTGTTCCATAAAAATTTATCCTACCTTAAAATATAAAATTATTTGTTGAATTTGCTGCTGACTTCTTCGTTCTTTGCGATAACCTTGTCGTGGTCGGCGACGCGCTTTGCGTCAAGCTTCGCTGCAAGCTCGTCGTCTGCGACGGCAAGGATCTCGGCAGCTAATAAAGCGGCATTTACAGCTCCTCCGATAGCAACGGTAGCCACAGGGATCCCGGAGGGCATCATAACCGTTGAAAGCAGGGCGTCCATGCCGCCAAGATCCCCGGACTTGATCGGAACACCGATCACGGGTACGGTTGTATTTGCAGCGATGGCGCCGGCAAGATGTGCTGCCATACCGGCAGCGGCAATAATTGCGCCATAGCCGTTTTTGCGCGCACCCATAGCGAGGTTGCGAGCTTCCTCGGGCGTTCTGTGTGCGGAATAAACGAAAACGTCACGCTCGATACCGAGCGAATCAAGAGTGTCGATGGCGCGGGAAACGACGGGAAGATCGCTGTCGCTACCCATGATAATCATGACTTTTTTCATAATCACCTCAAAAGTAAAAATATAAAAGAGCACAACGACAGAGTATTATTTACCAATAATCTTTCGTGTGCCCAGACGGTCGACTTTATTCCGTATTGCTCCCTCGCGGTGTCCCGCTTCCGTCAGTTACAGTACGGTTCATTCTACGGTTTATATTTTATCAAATAATTATCTTTGCCGTCAATGGTGATAATGTACAAAGATAATATTATTTTCGACTTTTTTTGAAAAGAAGGGCACAAATGCGCTGTGAGTACAATATCTCGTCGGGCTTGTCGCTTTACAAACACCTCATATAGTGATAGAATAATAGAAACGGTAAATTGAAAGGACACTCCCATGAACATAGTTATAATAGACGGGCAGGGCGGACGTATCGGTCAGCGCCTTACCGAAAGCGTTAAATCAGCATACCCCGAAGCAACCGTCACCGTTGTCGGTACGAACAGCATCGCCACGGCGGCTATGCTGAAATCGGGCGCTGACAGAGGCGCGACGGGCGAAAACGCCGTCATCGTCGCCTGCCGCCGCGCCGACGTTATAATAGGCCCGATGGGAATAGTCCTTGCCGACGCACTTTACGGCGAGGTGACCCCTGCCATGGCAGTTGCCGTGGCGCAATCCGAAGCGAAGCGGATACTTCTGCCGATGGATAGATGCGACACCGTGATAGCGGGTACGGCACATCTGCCGACGGCGGAACTTATCGCAGACGCGATAGCGAAGCTCGGGGAGATAATCAAGGCTTGACAAATCGGATAGCGTCGTATATAATAATCCCGACGTGACTGAAGTCACGCCGCAGCGCAGAAGCGCCTTATTATACTTATTGTAAATTGAATATTGTCACACTTGATTTATGACGTACTGAAGACGCCGGTTTTTTCTGCATGAAAACCGGCGCTTTGTTTTTTTGATACGAAAGGAACCCCCGAATATGAACACAAACGTAAGAAAAATCACGTATTCCGCACTTCTTTTGGCGATGGCGTATATACTGCCGTTTCTGACGGCGAACATCCCCGAGATCGGCTCAATGCTGTGCCCGATGCACATTCCCGTTCTCTTATGCGGCTTTGTCTGCGGTCCTTGGTGGGGACTTACGGTAGGCGCTGCGGCACCGCTGTTTCGGTCGCTGACGTTACAGATGCCACCGCTTTATCCTGCCGCATCCGCGATGGCGTTTGAGCTTGCCGTATACGGACTTATGACCGGTATACTATACCGCGCGTTTCCCAAGAAGATACAGTATGCGTATCTGTCGCTCATTATTTCGATGATCGCAGGCCGTCTTGTCTGGGGAGCTGCCCGCTACGTTATGTCGGGCTTATCAAACAGCGAATTCGGACTTGCGGCTTTCTGGTCGGGCGCCGTTACAACAGCGATTCCCGGAATCATTTTACAGATAGTTCTGGTTCCCGTTCTTGTTTATGCGCTTGAAAAGGGAAAGCTGATCTTAAAATGACCGATGAAACGTAAAAGCCGTCTGAAGACGGCTTTTATCACGCTTGATTAACTCTACAGCGAGTGGTATAATGTATCTGTAAATATTTATAAAGGAAAATAAAACTATGCAAAACCTTTTTAACATGATCTATAAGCGTAAATCGATGCGTAAATTCGATAGCGAACTGAAGCTCACAAAGGAGGAGCTCGACGCTATCATGGAGCGCGTGGCAAATCTTTCGCCGCTGTGCCCCGATATTAAGCTTTCGTATAGACTCCTGCCCCGTACGGAAACAAACGCAAAGTGGGGTGAATACTGCCTTTTGATCTACAGCGAAAAGAAACCGAATTATCTGCAGAATATCGGATACATGATCGAAGAGCTTGACCTGTACTTTACGTCGGTTGACGTTGGTGCGTGCTGGTACGGTATGGGCCGTGTATCAAAGGAAGAAAGCGATCACGAGGGGCTTCCTTACGCTATGATGATCGCGTTCGGTAAGAGCAGTCCCGAGGATTTCAGAACGGATATAACCGAGTTTGACCGCAAAAAGCTTTCCGATATCTGGGAAGGCGAGCTTGTGCTTGATGCGGCGGAGGCGGCAAGGCTGTCGCCGAGCGCGTGCAATTCTCAGCCTTGGCGCATCGTTTGCGAGGACGGCAACACCGTGGCACTTTACAAAAAATGCGGCAAGCTCGATATCATGGGCAGAGTTCTGTGCAGTTATTTTAATCCCATGGATATGGGTATCTATATGCGCATCTTCGAACTTGCGCTTAATCATTATGGTTACGCATGGGAGCGCATGCTTTTTGACAGCGATCCTAAGGCAGAAATGTCGCTGACTGCAAAATATATCATTAAACGAGGGATCGGACGATGAAAATTGCAATTGTTACGGGTGCGTCTTCGGGTATCGGGCGTCAGTTTGCCATTATGGTCGATGAAAAATACGACCTTGACGAGATTTGGGTCGTCGCTCGCCGACGCGAGCGCCTGACCGAGCTTGGAAACAGCCTGAAAACACCTGTGCGTGTCTTTGCGCTCGATCTGACGAAAAATGAAAGCTATAATGAGATCAAAGATGCGCTTGACGAGCATAAACCGGAGGTAAAGGTGCTCGTAAACGGATCGGGATATGGGTACTTCGGATCGTTTACGGAGCGTTCGCTTGAAGGTCAGCTCACAATGATCGACCTGAACGACAAAGCCATTGTCGCACTTACGCATATATCGCTTCAGTATATGAAAAATGGTGGGGAGATTTATAATATCGCATCGTCGTCATCGTTTCAGCCCGTGCCGTATATTTCCGTTTACGGTGCGACAAAATCCTTCGTCACTAGCTTTTCGCGTTCGCTGAACCGCGAACTGAAGCCGCGCGGCATACGGGTCATATCGGTATGCCCGCATTGGACTAAAACCGAATTTTTCGACACCGCCGTTACGGATGATACGATCAAGTATTATAACTTCTTTAACGATGCGCGTGAGGTTGCGCTCACGGCATATCGCAACATGAAGCGCGGACGTGACGTTTCGCTTTGCGGATTCAGAATTAAGTTTCAGGTATTTTTGGTAAAAGTGCTTCCGCATTCGATCGTCATGTCGATCTGGTGTCGCCAACAGAAAAAATAACCGCATAAAAAACGACAACAGCCGACGGCTGTTCGCGTTTTTTTCTTTTGATCTATATTTATTACGATTTTCTCGGCAGACGGCCGATGACTTTGCCGCGGCAGATGACCGAGTCGAATCCGTCGAGCAGGATGTCATCGTATCTTGGATTGATTGAGATGAGTCTGTCGCCGCCGAAGCGTTTGAAGTAGCCCTCGGAGGAAACGCCGTCAGAGCAGACGAAAATTCCGAGTTCACCGATGCCGACCTCAGGTTGTTCGTGGACGAGAATAATGTCACCGTCGATGTATCGGGGCTCCATACTGTCGCCGCTGACGCGAAGGGCATAGTCGGCGCCGATCGTATTACCACCCGATGTGAGCGTTATAAATTCGGCGCTGCTGCCGTCGAGCAGGGAGCCGCGTCCGGCAGAAACGGGCAGATCGTAAAGCGGCAGACGGAAGCGCTTTTCGTTTTCGCCGTTGGTTGCCGCAGATGCTGAGAACTTGTATCTGTCACTGGTGAGGATACGCACGGGCTGCTCGGCGGCAGACGTTTGCACTGGAGCGAAACGTTCCGCTTCTTTATTAACTACGAGGTTGACGAGTTCACGTCCCGTGGTATCGAGTGAACGGAGCTTGACGATGAGCTCGCGTTCTGTTTTGGAAAGGCAAAGCCCGTCGTCCTCACCGAACGCGATATAGTCGACGGAAACGTCGAAAACGCGGGCGAATGCCACGAGCGTTGAAAGCTTCGGATCGTCAGAGACGCCCGACATTATTTTATTCAGCGTACCCTGAGGGATGCCTGTGAGCTCCGATAAGGTCTCGTTCGTCATTCCGAGGGCGCGTTTCTTTTCTTTAATACGGTCAAGCCAATTGTTCACGGTCTTTTCACCTTTGCTTTGTTTTGTTGTTCTTATTGTAGCACAAAAAATAACGCTTGTAAATACAAAACGGTAAAATAATATTAAAAAAAATATCAAAAAAGGTTGACAATAACCGAAAAAGGTGGTAAAATAAGCTTGCAAAAGACCAAAAGAGATATAATCCACGTCGGAGGTAATATATAATGAACAACACGATCGGAATGAACGGAAGAATAAATACAAAAACAAAAGCACAGCAGAAGGCGCCCGCTTGGCTCGTTATGCTTGCCCGTTTTATCCTCTGGCTCACCAAGGAAGAAACCGTGCGCTCTCTTCGCGCAGGCACAGCTCTTATACTTGTCGCCGTTATTGCAGCTTTTGCTGCAGGCATCAGCATGGGTACTGTTCCTTTCGTGAATGGCGCCGTCATCACAACGGCGCTTGCTGCAATCGCGCTTATGCTTACCCGCGATTGAATCTGGCGGTGACCTTCACCAAAAGTATCGGATTTTGAAAATTTACAGTTTTATAAATAATATCGCATTGATCGCCGATCCCGTCAAAACAGCGTTTTGATGGGATCATTTTTTCATTACCGTTTTATCTGTCGCTTTGACTGCGTTAATTAGATTTAGTAAACAAAATAATCTCGGATACTTTCATTTTTTCGGTTGACTTTGTACACAAAGGTTGTTATAATAATATATACCGAATTTATTTCGAAATTACGGAGGAAATTTTATGAAAAAGCTTATTGCAATGCTTCTCGTACTTTCCATGTTGTTTGCTTTCGCAGCTTGCGGCAACGATGAACCCAAGCTCCCGATCGACGAAACAAACGGCGGCGAAGAAACAGACGGCGGCAATGAAACAGACGGCGGCAACGATCAGGGTAATGATCAGGAAGAAGCTGTCTACACACCCGACCCCGACGCTAAGTACGGCGGTATGATCGGTATCGGTACAGAATCCGGTGTTGCTTACTTCGATGACATCAAGCTTCTCTCCAAGCAGGCAGACAAGATGATCCTTGTTGAGAACAAGCTCGAAGAAGGCGCTATGCCCGAATTCACCTATGCTGTATCCGTTGGCGGCGACTGGGATAAGGATACCGCTGACTATTCCATCATTGTAGACCCCACAAAGGAATACGACGAAGAAGACACTGAAGAAGACAAGAACCACGTAATCACCTATGCAGGCGAAGGCACAGGCGCATTTGCTTACACAGGCGACAAGGACTGGAACTATTATCAGTACACAATCAAGGTTCTCCCCGCTGATGAAAACACAGTTATCAACATTTATTTCTGTGTTAAAGACGAAAACAACTATTTCGTTCTTTCTCTCGGTGAAAACGGAAACACTCAGGCTGACTGCTACCGCGTAGTAGATGGCGTTAAGGAATCCGCTGCATTCAAGATCAACAATTCTATCGCTCTCGATGCATGGACGGCAGTAGGTATCACCGTTGAGCGTGAAACCATCGACGTATATCTCGGCGGCGCTAAGAAGATGTCCATTTTCAACCCCGAATTCGTAAACCAGTACTATCCTTATGACGGCGAAGTTATCCCGTCCTCCATCGCTCAGGCACTCTACGGTGCTCCCGGCGAAAATCTCACGTTCTTCCAGGTAGCTGCTGAAAACGTTATCCACGACGGTAAGGGTACATGGGGCAGCAGCACTGCAAACGTTGCTACCATGGTATTCGACATGGATTACGCTACGTTCTATGACTGCGATGAAAAGTGCGAAGATGAAGGCACCGAAGGTCAGGTAACCGACGATGAACTCGTAGGTATCCCCGGTGACGGTACACATGCAAGCGCTTACGTTGGTGCTTACATTCCCGAAGGCTTCCATCTCACTCACATCCGTTTCTGCCCGCGTTCCGGCCATAGCTCACGCGCACTGAACGGTATTTTCGAAGCTTCTGCCGACGGCACAACTTGGGTACAGGTAGCAACCGTTGACGAAACTCCTACCGAAAGCGATTTCACAACAATCGCTGTTGAAGATACCGAAACCGTATACCACTACCTCCGTTACACGGCACCCGTAGAAGGTTACGGCAACATGGCTGAAATCGAGATCTGGGGTACTCCCGCAGAATAATTGCGATATTACATAGCGAATAACAAAACATAATAAAAAATCCTCCGCGATCGCGGAGGATTTTTTATGCTTAAAATTATTCGGAAAGGATCTTACATACCTTTTCGAGGTTTTCGCGGATCGCGAGATGCTGAGGACATTTATCCTCACAAGCACCGCACTGCAGACAATCGTCAAATGTCTTTCCGCCGTGGCGGATGTAATCACGCATCATGTTCTTGGCGTGATCTTTAAGACCGTATACGTTATAGTACGTCCAGATCTCAAAGATGCGGGGGATATTTATCTCAACAGGGCAGGGCTGGCAGTATTTGCAGCCTGTGCAGTAAAGCTCGGAGAACTTCTTTACCTCTTCCATAGCAACGCCGAGCTGTTCCCATTCAGCTTCGGAGAATGCAGTGTCATCGGAGGCAACCTTGATGTTCTTTTCTACCATATCGAGATTCTGCATTCCGGACAGAGCGCAGTTCAGATTGGGGTTGCCGAGGCAGAATTTGAATGCCAGCTCGTATGTAGCGATGGAGGGCTTGCCTGTGAGTTTTGCGTAAAGATCTGTGGGAGCAGCAAGACGGCCGCCGCCGACAGGTCCCATAGCAACCGTGCCGAGTCCCTTTTCGTTAACGTACTTGATCATCTCTTCGTTCGCGCGATCGAGAAGGTTGTACTGGCAAAGCATGGATTCCATCTTGATGCCCATAGCTTCCGCCGTATCAACGATGTGCTTGATAGCGGAGGGGTGATCGTGGAAAGAGAAGGAGATGTGACGGATGAGTCCTTCTTCTTTTGCCTTTGCGGCAGCTTCTAAAAGTCCTTCGGGAACGATCTGTTCATCAAACGTTCCGCGGTTGATGCCCCAGAAATGATAGAAGTCAATGTGATCGGTACCAAGACGGGTAAGGCTGCGCTCAAGATGTTTGCGGTATCCGTCGGGACCCATTCCCTTGTCCATGGGACACTTTGTGGATATGAGTATTTTGTCGCGGAAATTCTTAACTGCATGTCCGAGAGCGGCTTCGCTGTTGGAATTGCAGTAATAAGGAGCGGTATCGAAATAGTTTACGCCGTTTTCGTAAGCGTAAGCGATCATTTCGTCTACCTTGTCCTGATCGACGAAATTTTTTTCGTCCTCTTTGTACTCGGGAAAACGCATACAGCCGAAGCCGAGCGCGGAGATCTTCTCACCGGTCTTTCCGAAATCGCGGTAATTCATAAGTAAGTCCTCTTCCATAGTGAATATTTCAAAACGGAGTCTTCGTAAAAACAGCCGTCTTGAATACATTATAGCATATAATTCAAAGAAAATGTGACCGCGTTGAAAATACTGTTGCGGAAATGTGAATAATTTGTGTCCCGAACATAAAAACGGCTGTATGCGTAAATCAATCGGTTGCAAAATAGCAGATAAAAGCCCATTCGGACAGAAGCATTTTTGATATTATTTGTTTTCTTTTTCTATAATCAACACCGTGTTAATATGGCGTCTTTTGTATTCAGACGGCGGCATCCCGATGATTTTTTTGAACATTTTACTGAAGTAATAGACGTCACGGTAACCGACTCTGTATGAAATTTCGCCGACTGAAACGTCACCTTCGCGTAGATAAGCACAAGCAATATTAATGCGAAGTTTATTTATGTATTCTGCGATAGAAAGCCCCTCTTTTTGCTTAAATAAGGCGCCGCAATAAATTGGATTTAATCCGATGTTGCCGGAAATGTCGGAAATTGAGATTGGATGAGAATAGTTTGTGCTGATATATTGCTTTATTTTATGTATGTGATTGTTCGAACTTGTCGAGTACTTCGAATACATTAAATGGTGAAGAATGAGATAAAACAAGCCCATACATTTCACGTCGCTTCCCGGAATATCCGAAACCCACGCATCGTTGAATTCCATAAACTTATCGTCCAGATCATGAAGATTAGGAAGATCATTCAAGATCGGAGCGGGAAGATCGTTGTCTGCAAAAAAATCAAATGCGGCTATTATAGTGTTCGGCGCCGGATTGTCCGCTGCGCGTAATGCTCCGAACTTGCTGTAGATCGCTTGATTTTCACGCACATGCATTTTTTCTCCGTTAATATATACATCGAATGATCCGGACAAAACAAACATTAAATTGTGAAATTTTATTATTTCTTCGGCGATATGCCAATCGGGGTCGCAAATTCGTATTACGAAATAGCTAATTTGTATACTCGACAGCTTGATCATGAAAAACTCCGCAAGAACAAAACATCTTTAATTAATACAAAAAATAATTGAATGAATACATGTATTTTACTACATTATTTTGATAAAATCAAGATATAACAAAATTAAGGAGGCACAAAAATGAAAAAAAGACTTCCTAAGAGAATACTCAGTTTGCTTCTGGCATTGACTTTTGTCATAACAGGAAGCTTGAGCCACTTCGGTATCCTGCCTGCGATCGCATCGACGGGTTCGCGCGTTTATTACAGCGAGGATTTTGAATCGGGATATGCAGTAGGCGACAACGTAAACTGGACGCCCAGGAACAGCGGTAACACGACGACGACACTGAAGATTGACAGCGACAGTGTTATGTCTGCGAACAACCGTGTGCTGACTGTGGACCAGCCGTCAACGGTTGGCAGTAGTCAGTGGTTCACGAAAGTGTTCAGTGATGAAGGACTTGAAGGTAAATTTGAAATAACCTTCGACGTCAAGGCGAGCGATGCGGGAAATGCATTTTTCTTCCTGACAGACGCGGCTAACAGCAAGAGCATTATACAGCTCTGCATCCGTGACAACGGATATTTCTGCCTTGACACCGCAGACGGATTTCCGTGGAATCACAAGATTACCGATACGTTCGAGCAGAACAAGTGGTATGGAGTGAAGATCATCGTCGATACGGCTGAGAAATCCTTATCCGTGTCGGTAGATAACAATGAAGCCGCGGTTTATTCGTTCAGAGAAGCCGCTGCCAATCTCGGAGCACTTCGCATCGGATGCGGAGGAGGCACGACCGACAACGTTTCTATTGACAACATTATCGTTAAGGATTACGTTCCCGAACAATCTGACGCCGAAGAAGAGGGCGTTTCTGTAATATATGAGCAGGACTTTTCCGAAAACGGAATAAACGATTTCACTAATGCTACAAACACAAGCGGAGCTGCAGAGGTTGTTGATGCGAGTCAGCTTGAGGGAGCAAGTGGAACTGAAACCAATAATGTGCTCAAAATTAACAAAACGTCGTCCGGAGGCGGCTCATATCTTTTGAATCACGATCTTGGAAAGATTCTGAACAAAGGAATCGTTACGGTAACGGTAAAAATGATGCCGTCATCCGAAAATGCAGTATCATATTTTCTTATGACGGACTCCGGCAACAATGCTGTTGCGCAATTTGGATTTTATGATACAAGAGGCATCGCTTATCAGATTGGTGATACAGTAGTTCCGTGCGGCGATTATAACGCAAATCAATGGTATGAATTTTGCTTGGTATTTGACGCGGAAGCACGCGTATACAACATTTATGTTGATGGTGAAGCTGTTGCTGAAAACGTTTCGTACAGCAAACCGGCGGATATAAGCAGAATTCGTATCGGAATGTATAATTTCTCCACCGGCAGTGTTTATTATGATGATATTTCTGTAATACAGGATTCAACACCGTTGACGTATGATGATATTTCTGTTGCACCGATAATCACAATGGCAGGTGTCGCTCCCGTTTTGCCCACAACTGTAACGGCAGCAAACCGCTATGGTTTTGAAAAAGAGTTTTCTGTTTCTTGGGAAACTGTTGATGCTTCAAAGTATGCATCTGAGGGGAATTTTACTGTAAACGGTGAACTTGAAGACGGCACACCGGTTTCTGTAAATGTTACAGTTGCAGTCAATGCAGTGCAAACCATTTATATTGATCCTACAGATTTCACAAAGAATGAAACTACATCTGAAATTTCATTTTCCAAAGTGTTAGAGAGTGCTCTTGACTGTGCATACGAACGCGTTTGGGTCACTACTAAGGTAAAGGTTAACTCAAAGACGTTTGACGCATATGCAAGAATCGCGGATGAGAACGGAAACGCTTTGGCTGAGATTACCTTCTATTCGGATAAGGAAACGGTTTGCGTAAGAAACTACGGCGGAACCAACGCCGTCGGATATTATGGCTTTGATACTTATTCCGCAGATACTTGGTATGATCTTGAGTTTATATTCTATCCTGCTCAGCAGCGTTATCACGTATATCTAAACGGTGTTTGCCTGATGAAAAATCTTGCATATACAACGCTTGGCGGAGATATTGCTCAAATACAGTTCGGATATGAAAATGCAAACGGTGCAGAAATTGAATTCGATCAAACAAAAATCATTACCGACATAACGAAGGCTGACTATGTGGCACCTGCGTTTGATATTACGACTGTTGTTGATAAGGCTCCCGTTTTGCCGGAGCTTGTCAATATCACGTTTGCCGATGATTTTGTTGATACATTAAAGGTAACGTGGGACAATTTCTCGAACGACCTATATAAGACCGAAAAAGATTTTGTTGTAAACGGGACAGCTACAAGCTTCCGTTCCGATGCAGTTTACAGCGTTCAGGCCAAAGTAACTGTCAGAAAAAACAGTAGCACCGTATTTTATGTAGATCCGATAAACGGAAAGGATTCAAATTCGGGAACTTCTAAAAGTAATGCCTTCCGAACGATCGAGGCTGCGCAAGCAGCTGTTCGCAATGTAAACGACAATATGGACGGGGACATCAACGTTTACTTGCTGAGCGGTACGCATTATATAACTGAAGCGATAGTATTTGACAGCGAAGACTCCGGTTCAAACGGCTATTATGTAAAATGGCAGGCGGATGAAGGTGAAACACCCATTATAAGCGGTGGTAAAGAAGTGAACGGCTGGCAGAAAGTAGACGGTAAAAACTACTATGTGGCATCCGTGCCTACATCGGATGGTTATCTTGACTATTTCCGTCAGTTATATGTGGACGGCGAACGTGCCATGCGCGCATCAGGTGCATTCATTAACGCCACCGGCTTTGTATCTCAAAACGGTGTGTATACCGGCTTGAAGTTCAAAACGTCGGATTTGGCTGATACATACACTAACGTTGAAGACATTATTGTCGGTCATATTTCTTCCTTCAAATATGATGAGTGGCATGTCAGCGGCATTGAATCGGGCGACAGCACAACTATCGTATACTGCAACAAGGATAATGATGGTTTATTCGGCTGGAGAGCAAACACAGGATATTGCCAGCTCAAAGACAAGTACTTTATCATCAATGCAATAGAGGAGCTTGACTCCGCAGGCGAATGGTATCTTGACAGAAGCGAAGGTAAGATTTATTACTATCCTTATTCCGATCAGGATATGTCGAGCGTCATTTCCTATGTTACCGTAATGGAAGACGATCAGCTCGTTCGTATCGAGGGTACGTCTTCTTCGCCCGTTTGTAATATAACGCTGGAAGGAATACTGTTTGAATATAGTAACTGGACATACACGAAAGACTATTCCATCGGTGGTTCGCAGGCAGAAGCTTTGTGGGGAATCAACGGTCTTGTTGATCACATCAGCTACGGTTATCAGATCCCCGGAGCGATTCGCCTGAACCATACTGAAAATATTCAGATCAATAACAACGTGTTGCGTCATCTGGCAGCCTGCGGTATTCAGGTATATAACGATGCTGTGAATACATTGATTGAAGGTAACGTAACGTATGATACGACCGGTGCGGGTATTGCAGTCGGCAGATTCTGTGGCACGTACTTAAACGATTACAGAAACGCAACCGAAACCGAAAACTTCACCGCAGACAATCTTGAAAGCCGCGTTTCGGACACCGTTGTCAGAAATAATATTGTAACAGATACAGGTCGTGATTTTCTTCAGGCTACCGGTATCAGCCTTATGTCGGCATTGAGAACGACCGTGATCAACAATGAGGTTGACAACACTTCGTATATGGGGATCCATACACGACTTGAAGTTGCGGGTTATTACCTGACACGAACCGATGCTACTTACAACGGAAACTCCGTTGATGTGACTCAAAATGTAGGACAGAACATTATTGCTTATAATAAAGTGTCAGAGGCTAACTGGGCTCACAAGTACGGCATGAACGACAATGCTGCCATCTATAACTTCGGTCCTTCCGTCGGAACATTGATATATCGAAATTGCGTTAACTCCGAAAGCAGCGCCGACTGGGGAATGTATAATGACGATAACAGCCATAACGTAATTTGGCAGGAAAACGTCATTAGCGGAAAGAACGTTTATATGTCTCCCAGATGTGTTGACAAGAACACGATCGTTATGAAAGACAATTACGGCGTGAATTGGGTTTTGGACGAAATGTGTGTGATGAGCGGAAACGCTTCATCCTATAGTTCAAGCGAAGCGATCAAGGTTATCGACGAGGCGGGAGTTCTTGATGAAACCTTATCCGAAAAATTACCCGATGTTGAGAATTATCATGAAATTTATAAAAACTATGATAATCTAAATTACGCAGGCGGCAAGATCACGGACGGCAACGATTACTTTATTGCAATTGAATCCGCAACGGGAACAAACACGCAGGCGGATCATCCTGCCAAGGATGCATTTGACGGATATCTCAATTCTTATTGGGGAAGCGGTACGAATTTCCCCGAAACGATCATCTTCACGTTAGCAGAAGAAAGCGAAATTTACAACGCTGAAATCTACTGGTACGATCCTATCGGTCGTTATTATCAGTATAAGATGTACGTAAGCACCGACGGCACGGATGCTGACGATTTTATGCTCGTGTGCGACAGATCCGAAAACAACACAAAGGGATATACTGTAGACTATCTTGACAATGTAAAAGCAAAATACGTTAAAGTGGAAATCACATACAGTTCGTTGAATTCTGCTGCAATACGCGAGATCGTTTTCAACAAGCAGTCTGATAACGTAACAAACGTAACGTTAAATCGCGATAAGATCATTGGTGTGATCGGACAGACTGTTGAATTGTCCGCGACAGTTTTGCCGAGTCACGCAAACAACACTCTATTATGGACTTCGTCCGACGAAACGGTTGCGACGGTAGATAAGGGAGTCGTTACCATAGTTGGTGTCGGTACTGCAACCATCACCGTAACGTCTGTGAACGGCATCAGCGATAGCTGTGAGGTCGTTGCAGAGAGACAATTTGTTTTCAAAGAAGCAGTGGTGACCTACACCTTTGACGACGGAAAGCACGTTTTGTTTGATGCAAACGGAAACGTATCTATCGGTGAAAATTCGGGAAAAGACGGCACCGGAGGTCTTGTTATAAAGGATACTTATAACGCATTGGAATGGAACGGTGGCGTACAGAGTCCCGAAAACAGTGCGATCAGAGACGAAGCTGTCAGTGGCAAGATTGACAATCCGTTGAAGGGTAACACTAATATTCTTACAAAGGGCTTTACTGTAGCGTATGACAGATATATGTCTGCTGATCACAACGGTTATGAATCTATTGTAAGATTTGGCGATTATGACATGACTATTCAGTCGGGATGGTTTATGTTTGAACCTGCAACGTATGCGGGAATGCACTTCTGTTTCAACCGAGACCGAGAGGGATGTGTTTCTACACCTGTAGGAGAATGGGTCAATGAAATCTATACGTTTGATCCTGAGACCGATACGGTTTCTCTATACAGAAACGGCGTCCTGATTCATACAGAAAATGTTAATACTGAGGGAACCCAGATTAATGAAGGTGAGATCGCCGAAATGATGAAATATCTTGCATCTTGCGATGATATTACATTCGGAGGTGCAGCTTCCTGGTTCTCGACTTTAGGAGTAACGCTCGACAACTTTGCATTATTTGATTATTGCTTGACAGCTGAAGAGGTAGATTATTATCAGTCTATTATCAATGGCGACAATGATGACTCTGGCGATAATAATACGGAAGGCGACGACAGTACCGGCGATGAAAATGCGCCTCAAACAGGTACAGAAGTATATCGTTTAATGTTTATTTTGCTTATGGCATCGGCTGTCATGGTGTTCGGGGTTATAAAGAAAAATAAAATAAGAAGATAAGAAAACACAAAGAGTGGGCAACTTGGTTGCCCACTCTTTGTGTTTTTCAAATTAAAATACAACATTATTTGTGTGGATTTATTGGCTGTTTATATTATTGATCACGATGCCTCGGCTTCCAACGGCTTTTCGCGAGTGAGATATTCTTCCTTGATGTAGGCGTCACCGCCGTTATATTCGATCCTGTACCAGCCGTTTGCGGTCTTACCCGTAACGGTTACGGCGGTGCCCACGGAAATCGTATCGAGCTTGTCTGAATTTGTGCTGTGGCTCTTTCGTATGTTGACGGCGGCAGAGGCATACATTGTGACTGACGGCTTATATTCTTCAAGAGTAACGTCAACGGTAACTTGCTCGGTGCTCAACAGATCGTTTCGGATGTACGCGGTGTAGCCGCGCCAATCCACCTGATACCAGCCGTTGTCGGTAACTCCCGTAACGGTCACCGCCTCGCCTTGATAGAACATACCGTAAATGTCGCTTTCAGTGGTGTAGCTCATGCGCGCGTTGACGTTATAAAGTGCATACATCGTTTCCGATGTGTCATAGACGGTCACGGTAACTTTTTCGTCATCGGGGGCTTTGCCGGTGTCCGAGCTTTCTATGGCTGTATCGCTTCCGTCGTCGGTTTCGGGCGGCAAATTATCGGTCGTGTCATTTTTTTTCGTGTCGGACGAAGGCTGTTCGGGTGGCGGTTCATTATCGGATGCCGACTCGGAAACTGACTCGGTATCGTCTGTCAGACCGTTGTCGATAAGGCGCACCGCAAGCGCCGCGCCTCCGACCACAAGGGCGATGGCGATTATTATGAGCAAAGAATAAATTATGGTTTTGCCGAGCGGAGTTAAGTACATGCGGTTCACCGTGCCTTTCGTTTTGCGTGTCGGTCCTGACTTGCATATATATTATAGCAGATATTTTTTCTTTTGAAACGATTTTAAGTATAATAATAAAATTAATTTTTGTCGAAAATTAAAAGCGCGGCGATTACGGTATCGCCGCGCTGTCTTTTATTGTGCCATCAGTTTATCAGCTTCAAGTAAGGAAGGTAAAACGATGTCGGGCAGATCCTTATCTGCGGTATTCTCTAAGTCAGCCTCTGTCGTTTCCCCCGTCAGAACGAGCACAGACGTGATGCCGTTGCGCTTGCCGAGCGCAACATCTGTATAGAGTCTGTCGCCGAAGATGCAGATATCGTTCATCGAAAAACCCGTGACCTCGCGTATCATTTCGACGGTTTCACGGTAAGGCTTTCCAAAGTAACGCGGCGTGACGCCCGTTGATGCCGTCATCAATGCGGCGATCGCGCCGGAATCGGGAATGAAACCGCCTTCTATAGGACAGTTAAAATCGGGGTGTGTTGAAAGATATTCCGCGCCGCCGCGGATCATACGCGCCGCGTCGGAAATTTTTTGATACGTCAGCTCTGTGTCAAAGCTTGTGACAACGATGTCGGCAACGGCACCGTCGAAAGCATCCTCGTCCGAGATGAGTCGGATGCCGCGTCCGCGCCAATCACGGCGCAATTCGGAGGTGCCGACAAGATAAACGGATTTGGACGTTCTGTGTCGGAGGATGAATTCCGCTGTGACGTCGCCCGCCGTCATGATCTCATACGGCGCGGGCGAATATCCCAAAGACGCAAGCTTCGTATAATAGAAGGTTGAGCTGTGGGAGGCGTTGTTCGTGAAAAACATGACGTTTTTGCCCCATTCGCGCAGGTGGTTGATGAATCTGACAGCAAAATCAAACGGGCGGCTGCCGAGATATATCGTTCCGTCCATGTCAAAAATATACAGTTTTTTAGATAAAAGCAGGTCGCGTGCGCTTTGCATCAACGTTTTCCCCCGAAGGCAAAAATTTTATAAAGTATAACACATTGTTGCAATTATTTCAACACTGTGTTAATATTAAATATCCGAAATATTAAGCAAAATAAGGAGAAAAGCCGCACGTTGCGGTGATGATCATATAATGAAAGAGATCAAACGCTCGGAGGGCAGAACTGTGCTTTTGCCCGAGCAAATAAAGCGATATAACGCCAAAACGGTAGAGCTTCTTTCGCTGTTTCTTAACTTGACACCTGACGCTATCGACCCGGACATGGTTCGTGAAATGGCGACGTCGTGCGGTTTTGACGAATCTCGCGCATACGCTGAGATACTTGCCGTTTTTTGCGGTCTTGACACGTCGGGACGTGACAAAGCGTATTTCCGAAATTATTTTATTCCTATGGTGACACGGCTCAATGCCGAAGATTTTGAGGCAGACCCGTACTACCGTAACATTAAATTTCCGTCAAAAAAGCTCGGACGGTGGGAGATGAAAACGATGTCGCTTCGCCCGTGCGAAGCATTCATATGCGACGATTTTATCGTCACCGACAGAGGCGAGCTCATACCGCAGCTCGGATTTTTCATGCGTGAGTTTTCATATCCCGCAATTCTTGAAAACGGACGGGAATGGATGACGCTTTTGCCGAATGAAACGGTAACAACGCTGCCCGCCGTAAAAAAAGCGCATGGACACGTGCTCACGTACGGGCTCGGACTCGGTTACTTCCTTTATATGTGTCAGCTCAAGCCCGAGGTAGAGTCTGTGACAACCGTTGAACTTTCGGAAGAGGCAGCCGAGCTGTTCAGAACTGAAATACTGCCACAGTTTGAGCATCCCGAAAAGGTGAACGTCATCGTCGGTGACGCGATCGAATACGCGCAAAAAACGGCGCCGTCGGAAAACTACGACTTCATATTTGCCGATATATGGCATGACGTCGGAGACGGCAGGGAACTGTACTCAAAATTCAAAAGCTTTGAGCATCTTTATCGGGACGGCGTACAGTTTGAGTATTGGCTTGAAAAATCAATACTCTGTTATATGGACCCAACCCTTTGGTAAGTCATACACCCAGCAAGTCTTTCGCCAGCGCGTCGCAAACGCGTATGCTGTCCCCGTCGGGCACGGCTACGGTGATTGCCGTATCCGCTATCGCTGCTGACAGAATGCAAGAACCCGCGTGAAAGACGACGTCAAAAACACGATTCGTTATTGAATGCATACCGTAGCCGCTGACGGTCAGCTTTGCTGCTGACGCTCCGCCAAACGTACATTTGCCGCTGATATAGACGGCAGCTACCGAGTATTTTTTCATATCCTAAAGAACCGACAACGAATAAATTAAAAAAACGCCGCGGAACTCCGCGGCATTTTTGCTTTGTCAGCTCGATATTATATTATGCGGTAAACCGATACGGGGACACCTTCGGCTTTGGAAAATTCCGCAGCACTGCAAACGGCGTCGCCGTGGCGTTCGCTCTTGAGAAGAAGTCCCGAGCGCGTGCCGCCGGTCGGTATGACTGCGGTGCTGCCAAAGAATGATTCCGCAGCTTTTGCAGCGCTCGAAGGAACGGTAACGAAGTGAGCGCAGATGTGATCGTCGGGTGAGAGGAGCGTTTCTTTCGGAGCCTTGACAAAAGGCGAGATACGCGCCTGCGTATTTGAAACGGCGGCTATGACGTCTGCAAGGATGGAACCAGCCGTCGGATACTTGCCCGCGCCGCGTCCGAAGAACATGAGCTCGCCCGATACGGATGCATCTACAAGGACACCGTTGAAAACGTTTGTAATATGCGAAAGCGGAGATGTATAGGGAACGAATGCGGGAGCGGCGAAAATGTCGTCGATGTTATCGTAAAACGATCCGTGAGCAATGAGCTTGACGGCTCCGCCGCAAGCGTCGGCTGCTGCCATATCTTCGGGTGTGACGCCGCGTATCGTTTCAGCGCAAAGCATCGAAGGATCGTAAAGCCTGCCCGTTGCGAGAGCTGAGAGAATACAGATCTTACGCTGTGCGTCGATGGCATCGAGGTCCGCTGTCGGATTCGGCTCCGCGTAACCGCGGGATTTTGCATCGGCGAGCGCGTCCTCGAACGAAACGCCGTTTCCGAGCTGCGTAAGAATATAGTTTGTGGTACCGTTAACGATTCCGTTGATATTTGTGATCTTCTCGGAGGAGAGGGAAGATGTGATCGGACGGATAAGCGGGATTCCGCCGCCGACCGATGCTTCAAAGAGGTAATGAACGCCCATCTCCTGTGCGATCTTTGTGAATTCGTCGCCGAAGTTGGCAACGACTTCTTTGTTTGATGTAACGACGTGCTTGCCCGCTTTGAGGCACGCTACCGTATATTCGTACGCGGGATGTGAACCGCCCATCGCTTCGATGGCGAGTCCGACCTCACGGTCGGAAACGATCGGGTCGATCGAGTGAACGATTTTGTCGGCTAAAGGATGCTCGGGAAAATAACGGAGATCGAGTATATACGCAATTTCAAGAGCTTCGCCGCAAGCGTTTTCGAGCGATGCTTTATTGTTCAGTATAACGTCAACGACACCGCCGCCGATGTTTCCCATGCCGAGTATAGCAATTTTCATAAATCTTTACGTCCTTGTGTGATAATTATATTAGTCAGTTTTCGGAATCGTTACGTTCGCCGTTTTCACTTGTGATATACGAAGAAAGAATGGCAACGAAGGTTTCGTCAGGCTCAAAGCTGATGTGAGCGATGCCGCCGTCGGCGCGGAATATGGCGGTATGATACGTGTCGGGCATCAGCGTCTGCGTGAACTTATATTGCGCAACGTCCGCATCTGCGGCACTTCTTTCGCTTTTTTCGCCGCGTTTATGCGTTACGATACCCAAGCAGTCGCGGCAGGGGATCTCTGCAAGACAAGTGCTTTTTTTGCCCTGAATGCGGTAAACGAAGAATGAATATCCCGTCACCTCGCCGCTGTTCTTGTTTTCGACGGGCTTTATCGCGTAGATAAAATTCGTCCACGTGTAACGCTGATTGACGTATATCCCAGCAACAATGAACAAAAGCGACACAAATTGCATCACCGATGCGTAGCTGACTCCGTTTACGAAAACGGAATAAAAATAAAGTATTGCCGCGGCAACGTAGGAGGTGAGCGAGAGGGTAATATCCGTTCTGTTTTTCCTTGTTGCGTGAATGGTGTAGGCGTTATATTCGTTGTTGTTCATGACTGCAGCTTTGATAAATCGGAGCGTGTAAGCTCGTATTCTTCAATTTCACGATCTTTACTTAAGACCTTCATTCTGCCGACGTAAGCCGAATAATCGGGTTCGCCGTCGCGCAAAAGGTAGATCTCAACGTAAAGGTTAGTGTCCTCGCTTTCGACGCCGTCAAAGGTGAGGGTGTGGTATACGTACAAAAAACGCGGAAGCTTCGTAACCTTCGTCGGCTCGTATTTGTTGCCGTTGTCGTCAACGAGTCTGAATGCGAAATAATCGTTATTCTTGACCGTATCACCCGAAAGATCGTTATACTTTGAGTTTTGGCGTATGTCTTCGGAAAGCTCGTCGTTTGAGTCAAAACCGAGACCGAGCTCATCGATTATCAAAATGTCGGGCATCGTGCGGACGTTATACCGCACAGAGACCTGAAGCTCTTTTGCTTCGGGGAAAAAGAAAAGCCCCGTTGAATAGAATATGCCGTCCTCGGTATACATGTCGAAGATCGTCTGTGTCTGTACGGTCAGACTGCTGTTTTCTTCAAATGCAGACTTGAGCGTGTCGTTTATGTCGGGACTCGTAACCGAGCCGGGGTCTTCCGCTGCGCAGATACGGAAAATGATCGCACCGTTCACAAATACAATGAAAATATAAAAGATCACCCTCATTATGATGCCGATGGCGGTCGGTTTTCTGTATTTTTCTTCTACAGGTTCGTCGTCATAGCTCTCAAAGTCTTCGTAAATGCGTTTTTGTTCAGCCATATTTTTGTTTCCTCAACATCACATAGATGCTTAATGTAATATTAAACTGTATTATATCACAAATTGCGGCATTTTTGCAATACGTGAACACAGATTTATGTCGTGGGTGCATTATAGTAACGGAGGTATACCGTCAACGGTACTGACGATATAATTTGCGCCGGCATCCGAAAGCTCTTCGCGCGAGCCGTATCCGTATAAGACGCCGACAGAATCGATCCCGTTCGCTTTTGCTCCGAGAATGTCGTGCTCGCGGTCTCCTATCATGACGCAAGTGCTCTTGTCGGTCACGCCGACGGAATCGAGAACGTATGAGATAACGTCGGACTTATTGTTTCGCGTAGCATCCATCGTCGCACCGCCGACAAAATCAAAGTATCTGTCAAGCTCAAAGTGATCGAGTATGCGTTTTGCGTATACCTCCGGCTTGGACGTTGCAAGAACGAGTCTTTTGCCCGAATTTTTGAGCGTGGAGAGCATCC
Organism: Eubacteriales bacterium; assembly: GCA_045588245.1. Taxonomy (GTDB): domain Bacteria; phylum Bacillota; class Clostridia; order Oscillospirales; family CAG-272; genus DTU064. The sequence continues at coordinate 174,879 of JAZNDW010000001.1, read as the reverse complement.
CGGGCACACCGGCGTACACCTTGTTTTCAAAGATGCCTATATCCCCGAAATATTCGCGGTAATAGCGCACCGCCGCCTCGGCATCATCGTGCAAAAAACCGTAAAATGTTGTAAATGAATAATAAAGCGGCGGACCGATGAAGCGGTAAAGCTCGCCCCTGTCCTTGACGTTGATGCCGAATTTGCCGAGTGCATACATGACCGAATTTGTGATACCGAGTCCTGGATCTGTCAACGTGCCGTCAAGATCGAATAAAATTGTTGTGTACATAGATCTATCCCAAAAATTAATCGGAGCGGGCGAAATAAAACGTCCGCACCGTTACAATAATCCTACCAAAAAATCGCATTTGCGTCAATACAAATTGAGAATACGGTTTCACTTTGACACTCAGAGTTGACATAAAAAAAATAATATGATATATTAAAGAGTAATCATTTTTTCAAAACATATTTCTATAACTGTTAAGAGGTATATATGGCAAACGACAAAAAAATGGTAAAAGAGATCACCTCAATGGAGGATGACTTTGCGCAGTGGTATACGGATATCTGTAAGAAAGCCGATCTTATCGACTATTCAAGCGTCCGCGGATGCATGATTATCCGTCCGTACGGTTACGCGATCTGGGAAAATATCCAGAATATTCTTGATACGAGATTCAAAGAGCTCGGTCACGAAAACGTATATATGCCGATGTTCATTCCCGAATCTCTGCTTCAGAAGGAAAAGGATCACGTAGAAGGCTTCGCACCCGAGGTTGCATGGGTAACACACGGCGGCTCCGAACCGCTCACAGAGCGTCTGTGCGTCCGTCCGACGTCGGAAACTCTCTTCTGCGAGCATTACGCCAACATCATCAAGAGCTACCGCGACCTGCCGAAGCTTTATAATCAGTGGTGCTCCGTCGTAAGATGGGAAAACACGACACGTCCGTTCCTTCGTTCCCGCGAATTTTTATGGCAGGAAGGCCACACGATGCACGCAACGGCTGAAGAAGCGATCACCGAGACCGAACAGATGCTCAACGTATATGCAAGCTTCCACGAGGATGATCTTGCGATCCCCGTCGTAAAGGGTAAGAAGACGGAAAGCGACAAGTTCGCCGGTGCGGAAGCAACCTATGCAATCGAGGCTCTTATGCACGACGGTAAGGCGCTTCAGGCTGCAACGTCGCACTATTTCGGCGACGGTTTTGCCCGTGCGTTCGATATTCAGTATACGGACCGCGAGAATAAGCTCGTATATCCGCATCAGACGTCCTGGGGATGCACAACACGTATGATCGGCGGCGTTATCATGACGCACGGCGACAATAACGGTCTCGTTTTGCCGCCCGCTATCGCACCGATCCAGGTCGTTATCGTTCCGATACAGATGCAGAAGCCCGGTGTGCTCGATAAGTGCTCCGAAGTATACGAACAGCTCAAATCGGCAGGTGTGCGCGTAAAACTCGATACTGACGATACGCAGTCTCCCGGCTGGAAGTTCGCGCAGTACGAAATGAAGGGCGTGCCCGTCAGAATTGAGATCGGACCGCGCGATCTTGCCAATAACGAATGTGTTGTTGTAACACGTTACAACATGGAAAAGACCTTTGGCATCTGCCTTGACGGTATTGCCGAAACGGTCAAAGCCAAGCTTGTTGAAGTACGCGACGGTATGTTCGCAAAGGCACTCGCAAACCGCGAAAATCACACATATACCTGCCGCACGATCGACGAGATCAAAGAATCGCTCGCAGAAAACGGCAACGGCTTCGTCCGCCTTATGTGGTGCGGCGATGAAGCCTGCGAAGATTCCATCAAGGAGAAGACGGGTGTCGGCTCACGCTGCATCCCCTTTGACGAGGAGAGCTTTGACGATAAGTGTGTTTGCTGTGGAAAACCCGCACAGCACGTCGTTTATTTTGCCGTTGCATATTAATTCGTTGCGGTATATATAAACCGTCGACAGAAAAACACGAACGAAAGGAGTGAGATGCGGAATGAAGGTGTTTTCAACTTCGCTGAAAGAAAAGCTCGGAAGGCTTGATTTTGTGATGATCGCCTGCGCGTTCGGCATGACACTCATCTCCGTTTTGACTATTTTCGGGTTCAAGGACGATTACAGCTACGGCACGCGAATGGTCGTGATGCAAACGCTTGCGGCGGTCGCGGGATTTTTCGTCATGGTCGTGATAGCAACGTTCGATTATGATGCGATCGTAACTAAGCTGTGGGTACCGCTGACGGTCGTGTCGATATTCCTTTTGATACTTGTGCTCTTGTTCGGCAAAAGCCCGCAGGAAGACGGACAGAAGCTCTATATTGAGATCGGACCGTTCAATTTTCAACCGTCGGAATTCGTAAAGATGATGTTCATCCTGTCGTTTTCAAAACACATCGACCTTTTGAAATCAAAGATCAATCATCCGAAGAGCTTGTTGCGTCTTTTGACGCATGCGGGTGTTATCATCGGAGCGATGCTTCTGACGGGCGACCTCGGCACAACGCTCGTATTCATCTGTATTTTTGCCGTTATGATGTATGCCGGCGGCTTGTCGCTGTGGTATTACGGCGCCGCTATCGGTGCTTGTGTCATAGCGATGCCGTATATATGGCCTCATCTTTCCGAATATCAGCAAATGCGAATACTCTGCGGATTTGACCCGACCATTGACCCTCAAAACTACGGTTATCAGCCGCTATTGAGCATTGAAACGATCTCTGCCGGCGGATTTTGGGGATCAGGAATAATGGGCGGCACCGAATATAAAACTTTGCCGGTTGCAACGACGGACTTCCTTTTTTCCGTAATGTGCGAAAAATTCGGATTTTTCGGAGCTATGATCTATCTTATACTTATGGCGGTCATGATACTGCGTCTTATCAAAACAGCGCGTACGTCCCGCAAAGATACGGGCTCGTATATTTGCGCGGGAGTTATCGCAATTCTGATAGCGCAAACGACGGAAAACATGGGAATGTGCCTCGGTATGCTTCCCGTAATCGGCATCACGATGCCGTTTATGAGCTACGGCGGCTCGTCGATGCTTGCCATGTGGCTGACCTTGGGGCTTGCGCAAAGCGTAAGGCTGCATAATACCAAATATTATTTTGAACGCGAACAAGCGTGAAAAAACCTCGCCATCGGCGAGGTTTTTGCTTTACTTTATATATGCATATTTGCGACGGACATTAAATATCGTAATGTTTATTGACACATTGTGAATAAAGTAGTAAAATTAATATGAATATTTCGGCATCATCGATGAAAACGGAAAGGGATTCGCTATATGAAAAGATTTCTGTCGTTATTTTTGGCATTTGTAACGGTACTTACCGTTATGCCCGTCGTTACTGTCCACGGAGTTGACATTGAAGACGGTGCCGCCCCCGAAAGCGTAATGGCGACCGTGGAGTCGTCCAATGAAATAACCCTTTATCCCGAAGCGGGACTGCTGACGGTCAAGGAGCATTTTGCCGCTTTAAGAACGTATTCTTTCGCTTCCGTTGACAGTTTCGAAGAAGCTGCGGTGGAATTGCGTGATCAGATAATCGCACGCGAAGATGTTATTGAAATCGAATTTGCGGTCGATCTTGATAGGATTCAAACGGCGATAAATGATCTTTACGATGCTGCAACGGTACACTGTGATATATCAACTTCAGGAGATTATATCAGATGCGGCGGTGTTTCGTGGAGTGCCGGTGCGTACATTTCGGGGTACGGTGATAACTACATTTTTCATGTTACTTATGAAATGGAGTATTTCACAACTGCCGAGCAGGAAGCGGAGCTCAACGTTGCCGTTGACGAGCTTCTCGCCGAGCTTGATCTGTGGGACGCGGACGATTACGGAAAAATCACGGGCGTTTACGATTATTTGTGCGATAATATCACATACGATTATGACAATCTTTATGATAATGAATATTTGCTGAAGCATACAGCATACGCGGCGCTCATAAACAAAACGTCCGTATGTCAGGGATATGCGCTTCTGTTTTACAGATTGATGCTTGAGCTTGACGTTGATGCAAGAGTGATTTTCGGAATCGGTAACGGCGGCGCGCATGCGTGGAATATCGTTAAGCTCGATGACAAATATTACAATCTTGATTCAACGTGGGATGCAGGCAGAAATGAATATGATTGGTTCCTGTTGGGAAGTGACAACTTTGACGATCATATAAGCGATGACAAGTTTCTCTCGGCGGAGTTCCAAAATCAACATCCCATCGATGAAAACGATTATGTTTATCAGCCGCCGCATATTCATGAATATATCGCAATCGTGACACCTCCCACCTGTACCGAAGAAGGATACACAACGTATACGTGCGTCTGCGGTGATCTTTATACTTCTGATACTGTCGAAAAGCTCAGCCACAACTATGGCGATTGGGTAGTCACAACGGAACCGACGTGCACGGAAGCAGGCGAAAAGACGAAGACGTGCGCTGACTGCGGTGACGAGATAACCGAAGACGTGCCCGAAACGGGACACACACCAACAGTGGACGAAGCAAAAGAACCGACGTGCACCGAAACGGGCTTGACTGAAGGCGCACATTGCTTTGTATGCGACGTAGTACTGACACAGCAGGAAATCATAGAAAAGCTCAGCCACAACTACATAAACGGTGAATGTGAACGTTGCGGAGAAGACGAGGTCACGGCCAACTATGCCGACATTAACGGCGACGACGAGATTACAGCACGCGACGCGGCTATGACGTACGCGATCGTAAACGGTAAGCTTGAGGCAGACGAAGCGCAGTTTGTCGCTGCCGACGTCAACGGCGACGGCGAGGTCACCGCACGTGACGCAGCTATGATCTATGCTTACGTGAACGGCAAGCTTGCATCGTTCCCCGTAGAAAACTGATCATTCAATAAAAAATGCAATAAAAAAAGCAGACGCTTCACAAAAAGCGTCTGCTTTTTTTGCGCTTTCAACAGACGATTGAAAAACGTGCGGAAATATGTTATAATATATCATATACCGATGAAAAAGGAGTAAACGTGACGCTTTGAAAAAGAGTTCTTCTTCCACGCTGTCAGCTGTAATAGCTGTAATATTGATGTTCTGTATGCTTCCGATGATTACCGTCAAAGCGGATACCGTAACTGAAACTTATATGATCGGGCACGGTGTCGTTATTCCGAATATCAACGCCCCCGCAGACGGCTCAAACAGATACTGTAACTGTGGAAAAACCGTTGGTACGGGCAAGCATTATTGCTGTTGGAATTACGCATTTTACGTATACTATCACGTTTGGGGAGAACGTCCCGACAGACGCGACGAAAGCACGAATTATCTTCGTTTTGTGCCTGCAGAGGACAGAACCCTCACAATAGAACATCTGCAGATGTATCTGCGTGCAGCGGCTCCCGGTGCACTTTTCAGGATCGATCGCGCTTCCGACCCCGCAAGCGGCGACAGCAACGGTCATTCATTGGTGTTTGTTAAAATGAATGATGCCGGCGACGGCGCGTTTTTCCTTGAAGGAAATTACGACGGCATGGGGCGCTCGCGCCTCGTTGAATGGAGCTTTGATTCATTGGTCGCTTCATACGGACCGGATTCGGGCTCGGCATACGGTTACATTAAGTACATCCTGTGGCCCGACGCTCCGGAATATACATCATATCTGTCTTTTTCGGAAAAATACCCGTGCGGTGTAACGCTCGCTATAACCGAAGACACGGTTGCATATACGTTACCTTGTAACAGCACCGTTGCGGAATCGTACGGTGACGTGTCGACAGAGCTGACGGACAAGCCGCTTGTGGCAGGGACCGAGGTGACGGCAACGGCGCTATATAAAAATACCGAAGGCGAATTTTGGTATAAGATAGGCACAAACGAATACGTGCTTTGCGAAAAAACCGTTGTGACGGACGTTATATCGCCGTGGATCGACGGCGGAAGCTTTCCGTCCACGATCAAAGGCTCGACCAATATAAAAGGAACAGTCAGGAGCGGTGGCGGAGACATTAGCGCATTGAAGGCTGTCGTTTATGCAAATATAGACACGGACACAGATAACGAACCCATTCTCAGCTCGGATACGGTTGCTGTCTGTGGTGATGAATATACTCTCAAATACAGTACCGTCGACCGTTCTTTGCCTTTTTCGCAGCTTGCTAAAATAGGGTCGGGTGACTATACGCTTTCATATATTGTGACGGTCTGCTCTTACTATATGAACGGGGACGAGCTGTGCCAAACCGAAATAACGACTGAGCTTGGCGGATATGCTTTTTACTATGAAAATCCGTGCACACATTCCTATACCACAGTCACTGTCGATCCGACCTGTACGGAGCAGGGGTACACGGAATATACGTGCGGAGATTGCGGTTACGCTTACGTTCATGACCGTGTCGATGCCAAAGGGCACGGTTACGTTGACGGGGTTTGCGTTGATTGCGGAGAAAGAGAGTATATATGCGGTGACGTAAACATAGACGGGGAAGTTACCGCCGTTGACGCCGCCATGGCGTATGCAGCCGTAAACGGCAAGCTCGATCTCGACGAAACGCAGTTATGGGCTGCAGACGTCAACGGTGACGGTGAGGTAACAGCCGTCGATGCCGCAATGATCTATGCATACGTGAATGGAAAGCTTTTATCTTTTCCTGCCGAATAAATAAAAGGAGGACGGTTCTGTGGGTTATATGTCGTGGGAGATTTCAGCCATAGCGTTTTTGCCGGCGCTGATTTTATGTGTCTTTATTTACTGCAAGGACCGCGTTGAAAAAGAGCCGATAGGTCTTTTGACAGGCTTGTTTTTCGCCGGAGCGGTTTCATATTTTCCCGCATTTGCCGTCGAAAGATTCATTACGGGCGGAATAGATAAAATTTTTGAAAGATATATATCCTTTTCCGCGGACGGCGCCGTAATATACGAAAGCACAGCGGCAGACATACTGCACAAAGTGCTGTGCGCTTTTGTCGGCGTGGCGCTCGTCGAGGTTGGAATAAAATGGTGCATACTTTTCTTCGGAACACGTAACAATAAAAATTTCAACTATCTTTTCGACGGGATCGTGTACTCTGCGTTCATCTCTCTCGGATTTGCCGCCGTTGAAAACGTGCGTTATGCGTGGGTAAACGGCTGGGATACGCTCGCTTTGCGTTCGCTTTCATCGGTGCCGTGCCACTTGTTCGTAGGAGTACTGATGGGATATTATTACACCGTGCGTCAAGCGTATAAAAACGCGCAAAAATACGAAAAGGCCCTCATCGACAAAGGCTTTATCGATGAAGCAAAGATCAATATTCCGCAATCGAAGCTCATCATCAGCCTTCTTTTGCCGTTCATTCTTGCCGGAACGTATATGTTTGCCGGCACGATCGTTTCAGATGCTGTAAATACCGTGTTTTACTTTGTTCTCTTCATGTTTTACGGTATCTGCTTTATCGGTGTTGACCGCATTTCTTCAGAGGACAGCGCAAGAACCCGTTATTCAGTGAAGATCGTTGCCAAAGCGCACCCGGAACTTACCCCTCAGATCTTTGAAGGCGTATATTCCATAGCTGACGGCGCGATGCCGAAGGAGGATGCGGAAAATGAAGAGTAACGGCTGCTTTTCATATCTTCTTGTTTTTGTAATTTCGATAGCGGCGGCAATAATCCTGACTGCGGTTTTCGACGGCGGCGCTGACGCGTCCGATACATCGGATCTGAGTGGGGACGTCCTCGATACCGAAGAAAAATGGGAAAACGAACACGACTTCGATGAAAATGGGTTTTACTATGCGCAGCTCTCTTCGGAAGAAAAGCGCATATACCGCACGCTTCTCGTTGAAGTTGCCAACGGTGTTGACTCGATAACGTTTGATAACGTCGATTACGAAAATTATCATGAGTATTGCGTGCGTGCGATAGCGGCACTGTCATTCGATCATCCCGAGCTGTTCTGGCTGCAAAATGGATGTAAAACGACGTCGTCGCATTTTCAGTTTTCGTCTGTCGGCAGCGTCAAGCTCGATCTCTATTTTTATTCTTTCTGGGAATATAATTTGAATAAGAGCGAACGCGTCGCAGAGCTTGATGCCGCTGTTGATGCCGTTGCCGAGCTGGCAAGGGCATACAGCGAGGATTACGATCGGATACAGTTCGTCCACGATTACCTGATCGAAAACGCTATATATGACCATGATGCGCTTGCTGAATATTACAAGTCCAATCACGATGCCGACTGTGAGTATATCTATTCTGCGTACGGCTGTCTTGTGGACGGCAGGACCGTATGCGCCGGATACGCAAAAGCATTCAAGCTCATTATGGACGAGCTGGGTTATGATTGTGCGTACGTTACCGGAGATGCAGGCGGTGCACACGCTTGGAATCTGATTTTCATTGAAAACGAAGGCTATTACGTCGACGTGACGTGGGACGATGCCGATCATGAATACGATGAAGCAAAGTACGAATACTTTTGCATAAACGACGAGTCTCTTTCAAAAACGCATACGACGGACGAAATGTTTGATATGCCCGAGTGTGATGCGGAGAAATACAATTATTTCAAATATCGCGGATATTTTCTTGAATCATACGATTTTGACAGTATAAATGACGTTCTGACGGATCAGGCGGGGCAGCATATAGTGAGCGTTCAGTTTGCATCGCCGGACGTGCTTAACGATGCGTGCGTTGAGCTTGTGGACTCTGGAGCGTGCTACTCAATAGACGCTTTTGAAGATTACGAAAGCATAAGGTGTTCGGTTAACGAAGACCACTGTACGCTGACTTTTTACCTGAATTGAGCCCCGATTTATTGTAAAGATCTAATATAGATCACAGCAAATGCGGTGCCGAACGGCTCCGCATTTGTTTTATTTGGAAAAACCTATAAAAAACTTGAAAAAATCATAAAAAGCGTATTGACAAAAAAAGTGCGGTGATATATAATAATTTGGCTTGTGCGTAAATGCACGGTAATATTCAATTCACACACGGCGCCGAACGGTGCGGTCGGTGCTGTCGGTAGCCGACAGCTATCGCATACATGGTGACCGTGGTGGAAAATAACCGAAGGAGGACATAGTAATTATGTCAGTTATTTCTATTAAGCAGCTTCTCGAAGCAGGCGTTCATTTCGGACACCACACGAGAAGATGGAACCCCAAGATGGCCGAGTATATCTTCACCGAAAGAAACGGTATTTATATCATCGACCTTCAGAAGACAGTTAAGAAGTTTGACGAAGCTTATATGTTCGTTCGTGAACTCGCAGAGAACAACGGTACGATCCTCTTCGTCGGCACAAAGAAGCAGGCTGCAGATGCTATCCAGGAAGAAGCAAAGCGTTGCGGTCAGTACTACGTAAACGTACGTTGGCTCGGCGGTATGCTCACCAACTACAAGACGATCCGCCGCTCCATCAACCGTCTGTACCAGCTCGAAAAGATGCAGGAAGACGGCACGTTCAACTCTCTTCCCAAGAAGGAAGTTGCTGCTCTGCAGAAGGAAATGGACAACCTCGAGCGTAACCTCGGCGGTATCAAGGAAATGGACCGTCTGCCCGACGCTATTTTCATCGTTGACACACGCAAAGAGCACAATGCTGTTCTCGAAGCTAAGAAGCTCGGTATCCCGGTAGTTGCAATCGTTGATACGAACTGCGACCCCGATGATGCAGATTACATCATCCCCGGTAATGACGACGCTATCCGCGCTATCAAGCTCATCTCCTCCGTTCTCGCAGATGCTGTTATCGAAGGCAAGCAGGGCGAATCCTTTGAAGCTGCAGAAGCTGAAAAGACAGAGGCTGAAGACGAAGCAGACGCTGAATAATCAATATTCTTAAAGAGGTAATTAAAAATGGCAGCTATTACAGCAAAAATGGTATCCGAACTCCGCGCTAAGACAGGTTGCGGAATGATGGAATGCAAGAAGGCTCTCGCAGAAGTTGACGGCAACATGGACGAAGCCGTTAAGGTTCTCCGCGAAAAGGGTCTCGCAGTTGCAGCTAAGAAGGCAGGCAGAATCGCTGCTGAAGGTGTTGTAGACATTATGGCATCCGAAGACGGCAAGGCTTGCGCTATGATCGAAGTTAACGCTGAAACAGACTTCGTTGCAAAGAACGCTCTGTTCCAGGAATTTGTACGCGGCATTCTCAAGGTTATCCTTGAGCGTAAACCCGCAACGGTTGAAGAACTCAACGAACTGCCCTATGACGATAACTTCACAGTAGAAGGCAAGCGCAAGGACATGGTATTCACCATCGGTGAAAACATGACTATCCGCCGCTTCGAGATCGTTGAAGGCGTATTCTCCACATACATCCACGGTAAAGGCTCTACAGGCGTTATCGTTAAGTTCGTAGCTGACGAAGCAGTTGCAGCTAAGGCAGAATTCGCAGAATTTGCAAAGAACATCGCTCTTCAGATCGCAGCAGGCAGCCCTCCCACATACGTTGCTAAGGAAGACGTTCCCCAGTCTGCAATCGACGAAGAAATGGCAGTTCAGATCGCTGCTGCAAAGAACGACGAAAAGCTTGCTAACAAGCCCGACGCCGTTATCGCTAAGATCGTTGAAGGTAAGCTCGGTAAGCTCTTCTTCGACCGTGTATGCCTCCTCGAACAGCCCTACGTTAAGGAAGACAGCATCAAGGTTGGCAAGTACGTTCTTGATACCGCAAAGGCTCTCGGCGGCGAAATCAAGGTCGTAGGCTTCTGCCTCTATGAAAGAGGCGAAGGTCTTGAGAAGAAGGAAGATAACTTCGCTGAAGAAATCGCTTCTCTCGTTTCCAAGCAGTAATTATTGCAAAAATAATCCCGCAGGTCACACCTGCGGGATATTTTTTTTATAAAACTCGGCACGAAACTCAAAAAAGCGAAAAATATTGTTTACAAGCGAGCAAAAAAAAAGTATAATATATTAGATATAATTATAAAAATGAGCGAAGTATAAAAATCGCATATAAGGGGGATTAAAAATGGAACCTAAATACAAGCGAGTGCTCATAAAGCTTTCGGGTGAGGCGCTTCGCGCACAGTCCGACGGCATACTCGATTTTAACATGACGGCAAAAGTCGCAGAAGCGATCAAACAGTGTGTTGCTTTGGGCGTTGAAGTTGCTGTTCTCGTAGGTGCAGGAAATATCTGGCGCGGTGCAGGCGGTGTCGGTATGAATCGTGCAAGAGCAGATCATATGGGTATGCTCGCAACGATGATCAACTCTATTGCACTTGAAGATTCCTTCAAGCGTGCAGGTCTTGACGCAGTGGCTCTTTCCGCCGTTGAAATGAATGAGTTTGCGGAACTCTATACCGCGACTAAAGCTGCGGATTATATGGCGAAGGGCAAGGTCGTTATTTTGGGAGCAGGCTCGGGCAATCCGTTCTTTACAACGGATACGGCGGCGATCCTCCGTGCAGCAGAGCTGTCGGTGGACGTTGCTATCCTTGCAAAAAATATCGATGCTATCTATGATAAAGACCCCAGAAAATTCGACGATGCAGTGCGCTTTGACACCGTTGACTACGATTACATCATCGATCATAAGCTGAAAGTGATCGATCTTGCAGCGTCGGCTCTCGCCTCCGAAAACAAGCTGCCGCTGCTTTTATGTGCCCTTGAGGATCCTGATAATATCGTTCGCGCCGTTATGGGAGATCCGATCGGAACAGTCGTTACAAACGGCTGATGCTTTTCAAAAAACTATAATTTGACTAAAATATTACCACATACGAAGGAAGGACTTAATACCATGAAACTTAAGCTTGATGAATTCGAATCAAAAATGAAAAAATCCGTTGCCGCTTACTCCGACAACCTTTCCACGATCCGCGCAGGCCGCGCAAACCCCGAAATTCTTGCCCGCGTATCCGTTGATTATTACGGCGCACCCACTCCCATCTCGCAGGTGGCTGAAATTCGTGCCGCAGACGCGCGCACTCTCATCGTTTCTCCCTGGGATCCTTCTCTTATGAAGGCAATCGAACGCGCTATCCTCGCATCTGACATCGGAATCACTCCCCAGAACGACGGTAAGATCATTCGCCTTGCAATTCCTCAGCTTAACGAAGAGCGCAGAAAAGAGCTCAAACGTCAGGTTGAGAAGATGGGTGAAGAAGCGAAGGTAGCTATCCGCAACATTCGCCGCGACGCCATCGACAAGGCAAAGGCACAGAAGAAAGCCGGCGAAATGACAGAGGATGAAGAAAAGCTTTCCGGCAAGGAAGTTCAAAACCTTACAGACAAGTATATTAAGGAAATCGACGGCGTTTCCGAACGCAAGATCAAGGAGATCATGTCCATATAATCACCCGAAAAAACTATAATTTACAGGTGTTATAATGGCATTATCCATCTTTGAAAAAAAGAACGGCGAAAAGAAAACGGTCACAGTTGACGAGAAGCTCCGCCACATCGCGTTTATCATGGACGGCAACGGCCGTTGGGCAAAAAAACGCGGTATGCCGCGTGAATTCGGTCATTCCGAAGGTGCCGCCACTTTTAAGCACATAGTGCGCTATTGCGGCGATATCGGTATCAAGATCGTTACCGTGTATGCGTTTTCAACGGAGAATTGGACACGTCCCAAAGTTGAGGTCGATAGGATAATGGCACTTTTGTCGGAGTATCTTGCCGATGCGGAGCGCGAACTTGAAGAAAACGAGATCCGTTATACGTTCCTCGGTGATAAGGCGATCTTTACCCCTGCGCTTCGGGAACAGATGGAAAGGCTTGAAGCTGTGTCGGCTCATTATGAGAAAAGGCTCAACATCGCCGTTAATTACGGCGCACGGGCAGAGATAGTCAACGCCGCAAAAAAACTGCAGGAGAAGGGAATCCCCGTAACGGAGGAGGCACTCTCGTCAGAAATGTATACGGCGGGATGCCCCGATCCCGATCTCATTGTGAGAACGGCAAACGAACGCCGTTTATCTAACTTCCTTTTGTGGCAGGCGGCGTACGCGGAGTTTTACTTCACGCCGACGCTGTGGCCCGACATGAAGCCCGCCGACGTTGACGAAGCTGTGGCTGATTTTTACCGCCGCGGACGCAGGTACGGCGGCGTCATAAATAAATAACACATAAAGGTTCGGGGAAAGCCGAAGACGGCTTTTTCCGAACCCATATTCCGCGCCGCGGAAATACATTAACTTTATTGCCGCGCGAGCGCGGCATTGGAGACGGCTATGCTTAAAAGACTCCTGACCGGCATGGTGCTCGTTGTACTTCTCATACCGGTCATTATTTTTTACGATACGGTAGCGCTTTCGATGGTGTTTGCGCTCATCTCCGTCGTGTCGCTTTACGAAATGGCAAAATGCGTCGGCATAGCCGACAAAAAGCATTTGACTGTAACGGTGCCTATATATCTGGTGTCGGCGATCTTGCCGATATATCAGTATGTAGCAGCAGACTATAAAAAGGCGTACGTGCTCATCGTTGCATCTATTATAGTGTATTGCCTTTACGCACTCGGTGTTTTCGGCGTGCTGAAGCCCATGACACCTCTTTTGCAGTTTCTTTCGATGTTTATTTACATCGGCGGTGCCGCCGTTGCCGTAACGGCGATCGCATCTCTTCCTAACGGAAGGCTGATAATTCCGCTTGTGTTCATAGGCTCGTGGCTGACGGATACGTTTGCATATCTTTGCGGCACACTGTTCGGTCGCCATAAGCTTATACCTAAGGTGTCTCCGAAGAAAACGGTGGAGGGAAGCGTCGGCGCTGTTATTTTCACGTTGGCGGCATTCGCACTTTACGGATATGTTGTTGAATCAGTCACGTCACTCTCGGTGAATTACCTGCCGCTGATACTTACAGGACTGTTGCTTTCCGTCATTTCTCAAATAGGCGACCTTAATGCATCCAGTATCAAGCGCGCCTATAGCGTGAAGGATTACGGCAATATTTTCCCCGGTCACGGCGGAATGCTTGACCGCTTTGACAGCGTTATGGCTGTCTGCCCGATTTTGTTATTAGCGTCGGTATTATTTACATATTTTATTTAGGTTGGACGTAAAATGAATAAAGATTACAGCGCGCTCGGACTTACGGTGCTCGGATCGACCGGTTCTATCGGAATACAGACTCTGTCGGTGGCTTCGTCTATCGGAGCGCGTATTGATATGCTGAGCGCAGGCTCAAACGACACGCTCATGGAAGAGCAGTGCCGTAAATACAAACCGCTCCGTGCCGCAATGGCGGATGAAGCGGCGGCAAAGCGGTTGAAAACCGCCCTTGCCGACACGGATATAAAGATATATTCGGGTAACGACGGTGTTACGGAAGCGGCATTTGAAACGAAGTCGGATTCCGCCGTAGTTGCCGTGTCCGGCATGGCGGCGGCGTCGCCGATGATGGCGGCGGCAAGATCGCATAAGCGCATCTGTATGGCGAATAAGGAAGCGATCGTTGCAGCAGGTCAGCTGCTTTTAGCGTCGATCCGAGAGGGCGGCGCCGAGCTTATCCCCGTTGACAGCGAGCACAGTGCAATTTTCCAGTGCCTGTCAGGCGGACACCGTGCTGATGTGAAAAAGATATTGCTCACAGCATCGGGTGGACCTTTTTACGGCAAAAAATACGATGAGCTTTCCGGCATCACTCCCGAACGTGCGCTCGCCCATCCCACGTGGCTCATGGGCAAAAAGATCACCGTTGATTCGGCAACGCTTATGAATAAAGGCTTTGAGGTCATCGAGGCGATGCATCTGTTTAACATCTCTGCCGATGATATTGAAGTCGTTATCCACCGCGAGAGCATCGTACATTCGATGGTGGAATACTGCGACGGAGCCGTTATCGCGGAGCTTGGGCTTCCCGATATGCGGACCGCGATCGGATATGCAATAACGTATCCGCGCCGCCGTCCGACCGAGGTCGGAAGCGTCGATTTCAGAAAACTCGGACAGCTCACCTTCGGCGCTCCTGACACACAATCATTTCCTCTGCTCGCATTTGCACAGAAAACAGCCGCAGTCGGCGGCACAGCACCGGCTGTCATGTCCGCCGCAGATGAGATCGCCGTTGGCGCTTTCCTTGACGGAAAACTCGGTTTCTGTGAGATATACGAGGTCGTTTCTGCGGTTACGGAAAAACTCGGACGAAGCGGCGAGGTGACTCTCTCGGAAATATTTGAAGCCGATGAGGAGGCAAGAGCGTACACACGTGCGCTGATCTCTGCACGGTAATGCCGTTTTTTGACATACCGTGCAACAAAACTTGAAAGGTATCCTACGTTTATAATGTCAATTTTTTCAATAATAATTGCGATTTTGGTTTTCGGACTGCTCATTTTTATTCATGAAATGGGGCATTTTTTGACCGCACGTATGTGTAAAGTAACGGTGAAAGAATTTGCCGTCGGCATGGGACCGAAGCTGTTCAGCCGTGTCAGCAAAAAATCGGGTACGAGATATTCGATCCGTGCGTTTCCGTTCGGCGGTTTTATCAGTATGGAGGGTGAAGACGAAGAATCGGACGATCCGAATGCGTTTTCGGCAAAACCGCTTTGGCAGCGTTTTTTGATCACAGCCGCAGGCTCGCTTTCCAATCTTGCCATAGGTATCATTCTGATGACGATCCTCGTTATCTTTTCGGGGACGCTCGGCAGCACGAAGATCCACAGCTTCCATCTTGAAGAAGGGCAGACGGCGGCTCAGTCACAAGCCGAAGGTCTGATGGTCGACGACGTGATCGTTGCCGTTGACGGTGAACATGTTCACATACCGGATGAGCTATCTTATGAGATAATGCGCCGTGGAATTGAGGATATAGACATAACCGTTATCAGAAATGGCGAGGAAATAACGATCAAGGACGTAACGTTCCCGAAGGCGTCCTCGGACGGGATCAACTTCGGTGCGCTTGATTTCTTCGTTTATCCGGAAGAAAGAACGTTTTTGTCCGTAATGAAGCACGCGTTTTTCCGTTCCGAGCTCACGATCGAAATGATCTGGGAATCGCTTTACGACCTTGCCACAGGCAGATACGGAGTTGAAGCCGTAAGCGGACCGGTAGGCGTAACGCAGGTACTCGGTGAAGCCGCAGAGACGGGCTTTGCTGACCTGATTCATATGGCGGTCGTACTGTCGATGAATCTCGGAATCATGAATCTATTGCCGATCCCCGCGCTTGACGGCGGACGTCTTTTGTTCATGATCATTGAACTGTTGCGCGGTGGAAAGCGTGTGAACCCCAACGCCGAAGCGTTGATACACTTCGTAGGCATCGTAATTTTGCTTATAATAATGGTGCTCGTTGTATTTAAGGACGTAGCTGCGCTGTTTTAACAGCGAAAAGTAAATAAAGAAAAAACGGGATGCCCCCGTTTTTTCACTTATTCGGACAATAAATATCAAAAGACCGCCGTTGCGGCGGCAAGCGAGGGACAGTATGGAAAAAATCAAAAGAAGAATCACCCGTTCGGTCAAAGTCGGAGCTATCACTATCGGAGGCGGCGCGCCTGTAAGCGTGCAGTCTATGTCAAGCAAGGACAGCCGTGATTTTGACGCAGTTTTTGCTGAAACGCTGGAGCTTCAGAAGGCGGGATGCGATATCGTCAGGATTGCAGTACCCGAAATGTCCTGCGCCAACATTTTTGAATATCTAAAATCAAAAGGAATCACAGTACCGCTTGTAGCAGATATACATTTTGACTATAAGCTTGCCATAGCCGCGGCGAAAGCGGGTGCGGATAAAGTCAGAGTCAATCCAGGCAATCTTGGCGGTGTGGACAAGCTTCTTACGGTTGCTGACGTTTGCAAAGCGAACGGTGTTGCCATGAGAGTCGGTGTGAACGGCGGCTCGGCGGAGCGCAGATTCGTTGAAAAATACGGCGGCGCCACCCCCGAGGCACTCGCTGAAAGTGCTCTGCAGTACGTACATACGCTCGACAGTCACGGCTATCACGATATCGTCGTTTCCGTCAAGTCATCAAACGTAAAAACGATGATCGAGGCTAACCGCCTTATCGCGGCGGGATGTGATTGTCCGCTTCATCTCGGTGTTACCGAGGCGGGAACGGCTCGCATGGGAACGATCAAAAATGCTGTCGGAATCGGAGCACTTCTTGCCGACGGGATCGGCGATACGCTTCGCGTAACGCTGTCTGCGCCGACTGTAGACGAAGTTATGGCAGGCCGCGACATTCTTGCAGCTTGCGGCTACGCAGAGTCGGGAATCGAGCTTGTGTCATGTCCTACCTGCGGACGCACGAGAATCAAGCTTTTCGACATTCTTGACGAGCTTGAGCCGAAGCTTCGTGCAATCGATACAAAGGGCAAACGCATCAAGGTTGCCGTTATGGGCTGTGTTGTCAACGGCCCCGGCGAGGCAAAGGAAGCCGACGTCGGTATTGCCGGCGGGGACGGCGGAGCCGTCCTTTTCCGTCACGGTGAGATAATAAAAAAGATCGCCGAAGCCGACGCAACGAAAGTGCTGATGTCGGAGATCGAGCGGATCATATATGCGGAATAACGAATAACAAAGCGAAAATAAATTAAGGATAGATAAAAATGGAAAACGGACGCGAAAAACGGACACTGCTCGAGATGTTCCCGCGCTATGCTCCCGAAGGGGAGGACAAACGAATACTCTCCTCCGCGCTTGACTATAAACTGAAGACGAACAAAGAAGAACGTATACTTGAAGCACGCATATTCTTTCCCGAGCTTGTCGAAAAAGATGCGATCTACCGTATCGAGCGCGCCATTAAGGAAGCATACGAGCTTTCTGTAATGAAGATAATGCCACAGTATCCGTCGGACTGTTTTGAACTTTCGTACCTGCCCGAGATATTCCGGGAGGCTGTCAACGTAGGCGCTGTCGCGTACGGTTTTTTTGAGGACTATACCGCGAGGTACAATGAAAACGGAACGCTTCTCATTGATATTCCTTTCTGCCGTGGCGGACTTGATATGCTTACTGAGGCGAAGACCGCGGACATCGTTGAAAAGATCATAAAGAGCGAATTTTCGCTTGACGTATCTGTCAGAATCGCGCAACGTGCAGACTATCTTGCCGTCACTGAGCGCCGTCAACGAGAAAAAGAATCATTTCTTGAGCGTCAGCTGAAAGCTTCTATCGAATATAACGAGGAAAAAGAAAGAGAATACCGTGAAAACTTGCTTCGTCAGACGGAGGAGCTTGCCGAGATATACGAAACACCGCTGCTTGGCGGTGTCGACACGTCTGAATACGACGCGGAAACGCAGACGCTCGTTGTCGGCGGACTTACGCTTGACGTTGCGTCACCGAAGGTCGTTTTAGGAAAAGAGATCAACGTTTCATCGGCAAGGCCGCTGTCAGCGATGTCTGCCGAGAAGAATAAGCTCACAATAGCAGGACAGGTATTTGAAGTTTCATCAAAGGAAACGAAAACCTACGATAAACTGAACATCACAGTCGGCATCACGGATAACAAGCTGTCAACGTATCTGAAAACGACAAAGCCGAAAGAGGAGGGCGAAGCACTCCTGAAAGCGTTGAAGGTCGGGGTTTGTATCGTTGCGGAGGGTAAAGTCGTCGCAGAAGATATGAATGCATTCGCTCGGCGTCGCCGTGAAATGTCCGCTCAGGTGTCCGAGCCCGAAGGAGAAGAGAAAAAAGACTCGATGCCCGACATCGAATATTCGATGCGTCCGGCGTCGATAGCTACCGTTTCGCGGATTATTCGCCGTGACAACGCGCCGGAAAAGCGTGTTGAGCTTCATCTGCATACGACAATGTCGCAGATGGACGGACTCATTGTTCCTGAGGAGGCGCTTCGCCGCGCTCAATATTGGGGTCATTCTGCCGTTGCAATAACGGACCACGGCAACGTGCAGGCGTTCCCTGATGCGATGCTTGAAGCTGATAAATCGGGCATGAAGGTCATATACGGTATGGAGGCGTACTTTGTTGACGATGAAGCACGTGCCGTATACGGTGAATGTAAGCTAAATTTCAACGACGAATTTGTCGTTTTCGATATCGAAACGACGGGACTTTCCACAAGCGGAGATGAGATCACGGAGATCGGTGCCGTTTTATTGTCGGGCGGCGAGGTGAAGGACACCTTTTCCGCGTACTGTAATCCCGGCCGTCACATCCCCGAAAATATAACGAAGCTGACAGGCATTTCCGATGAAACCGTAAAGGACGCACCGAAAATAGACGAAGTTTTGCCGAAATTCCTGCAGTTTTGCGGTAACCGTCCGCTCATCGCGCACAACGCCAACTTCGACACGGGATTCATCCGTGCCGCTGCTTCGCGTCTGCATCTTCGCTTCGATAACGCATATATCGACACGCTTGCGATGTCACGCTATATTAACTCGGAGCTGTCGCGCCACACGCTCGACACCGTTGCCGACTTCTACGGTGTCGGTGATTTTGAGCATCACCGCGCGTTTGAGGACGCAAAAGTCTGTGCTCTCATTTTCCTCAAAATGGCGGAGCGTATCTCAAACGAGGGCATCACCGACATTCCCGAAATGGAAAAGATGATGAGCGAGCACGCAGATCCTCTGCGTCTGCCGACGTATCATCAGATAATCCTCGTTAAGAATCAAACGGGACTTAAAAACCTTTATAAGCTTATTTCAAAAAGCTACTTAAGCTATTATAAACGCAATCCGCGTATACCGAAAACGCTGCTCGAGGAGCATCGCGACGGACTCATAATCGGCTCTGCCTGCGAGGCAGGCGAGCTTTATCGTGCGATCCTTGATTCAAAGCCCGAAGCTGAGATTGAACGAATAGCAAACTTCTACGATTACTTTGAGATCCAGCCGCTTTCAAATAATGCATTTATGCTCGACGATAACAAAGTCAGCGGCATCGAGGAGCTTCGCGAAAATAACCGCAAAATCGTCGCACTTGGCGAAAAGCTCGGCAAACCCGTCGTTGCAACGTGCGACGCACACTTCATGGACCCCGAGGACGAGATATACCGTCAGATATTGCAAAAGGGAATGAAGTTTTCCGACGCGGACAGAGAAACGAAGCTTTACTTCCGTACAACGGAGGAAATGCTTGAAGAATTTGCATATCTCGGCGAGGAAAAAGCATACGAGGTCGTCGTTACCAACACAAACAAGATCGCGGATATGATCGGGGAGGTTCGTCCGATCCCGAAGGGAACGTATACGCCAAACATCGAGGGTGCGGACGAAGAGCTCCGCGAGCTCTGCTATAAGCGCGCAAACGATTGGTACTGCTACGAGGGCAAGGTGCCTGACGTCGTAACGGCGCGTCTTGAACGCGAGCTTACGTCAATCATCAAAAACGGCTATGCCGTTCTTTACATCATCGCGCAGAAGCTCGTTTCGTATTCGGAAAGTCAAGGCTATCTTGTCGGCTCGCGCGGTTCTGTCGGATCGTCCATCGTTGCGTCGTTTGCCGGCATTTCCGAGGTCAATCCTCTTCCGCCGCACTACCGCTGTCCGATCTGTCGATACAGCGAGTTCC
Organism: Eubacteriales bacterium; assembly: GCA_045588245.1. Classification (GTDB taxonomy): domain Bacteria; phylum Bacillota; class Clostridia; order Oscillospirales; family CAG-272; genus DTU064. The sequence continues at coordinate 154,464 of JAZNDW010000001.1, read as the reverse complement.
ACAAGGACGAATTCAACTCCGGATTCGATATGGAGGACAAGGACTGTCCGAACTGCCACAAGAAGATGATTGTTGACGGACACGATATCCCGTTTGAAACATTCCTCGGCTTCTACGGCGACAAATCTCCTGATATTGACCTTAACTTTTCAGGTGACATTCAAGGCAAGGTACATAAGTACACCGAAGAACTTTTCGGCGCTGAAAACGTCTTCCGCGCAGGAACACTCGGCACGATCGCCTCGAAAACGGCGTACGGATTTGTAATGAAGTATCTTGAAGACAAAGGAAAGGTGCTGACACGCGCCGACATCGGCCGCTACTGCGTCCGCTGTACGGGCGTTAAGCGCTCGACGGGACAGCATCCGGGCGGCATCATCGTTGTTCCGAGTGAATATGAGGTATACGACTTTACGCCCGTTCAGCATCCTGCCGATGACCCCGATTCCAACATCATCACAACGCACTTCGCGTTCTCGTATTTGCACGACACGATACTGAAGCTCGACGAGCTCGGACACGATATTCCGACAAAATATAAAATGCTCGAACGCTACACAGGTACAAGCGTTATGGATGTGCCGATGAATGATCCTGCCGTATATAAGCTGTTTGGCTCGTGTAAACCTCTTGGAATAAATAAAGAAGAGGACGAACCCGGCACGTACGGACTTCCCGAATTCGGTACACGCTTCGTTATGCAGATGCTCGTTGACTGTAAGCCCAAAAACTTCGGTGATCTACTGCAGATATCGGGGCTTTCCCACGGAACGAACGTATGGCTCGGCAACGCTCAGGAGCTTATCAAAGAGGGAACGTGCGATATTTCATCTGTTATCGGATGCCGCGACGATATCATGCTTCGCCTGATCCGTTACGGACTTGACTCATCAATGTCGTTCCAGATCATGGAAAAGGTACGTAAGGGCAAGGGAGTTTCTCCTGAATACGAGGAGGCGATGCTCGCCGTCGGCGTGCCTGAATGGTACATCGAATCGTGTAAGCGAATCAAATATATGTTCCCGAAGGCGCACGCCGCGGCATACGTTATGTCCGCGATACGTCTTGGGTGGTATAAGATCAATTATCCAGTTGAATTTTACGCCGCGTACTTCACGGCGGCACCCGACGGATTCGACGGTGAGATCGTGCTTGCGGGGCCTGCCGCTGTCCGTGATCTTATCAAAGAATATTCCGCAAAGGGAACGGGAGCGTCACAAAAGGAAGCAACGCAGCTTGCTGCGATGCAGATCGTGAACGAATACTATATGCGCGGACTGAAATTTTTGCCCGTTAATATGTATAAATCGGATGCGACGGCGTTTTTGCCCGAGAACGGAAAGATACGGCTGCCGTTCATGTGTCTGTCGGGACTCGGCGGCGGTGCCGCCGAAAAGCTCGCCGCGGCACGTGACAGCTTTGGCGACGAGATATTCTCGATCGAGGAGCTTCGTCAGCGTTCTGGCGTGACCAAAGCCGTGATCGAAACGCTCCGCGCCAACGGAGTGCTTGACGGCATTGACGAGTCGAATCAGCTTTCAATGTTTTGAAGCTGATGCACAAATTTCATATAAAAAATGGAATGAATAAAACGAAAACAGACCGCCGTAGCGGTCTGTTTTCTTATTGATTACTTATGTTCGAGCAAAAATTGCATCAGTGCGTCGGGACGGCGCTCCGTCAGCTTCGGTGAGGTGTAAAACTCCATACATGCATCGTTTTCTTCGGTGAAAGGCATCCATGCCTCTTGTGGCCGTCCGTCAGCGTCGAGCCCGTTCGGATCGCCGTTGCTGATGAAATTACACCAATAGTTGCACATCTGACGTGCCAGATCGTAGTGATGCCCCTTGAACGGACGCCAGCACTTTGCAAGCGTTTCAAAGAAGAACCAGATATCAATGGAATGGAACGCGCCGGGATCATCAAATCCGGGGATCTCCGCGCCGAAATCGTAATAATAATGCGGCGAGGAGAATCCTGCGGCGCGAAGCTTGCGGTTCATGTGACGGAACGCAAATTCGATCATGCCGACATTCGTTTTCTCAGCGATATTGTCACCGTCCGTTATTTTAAGCAGCGAAATAAGCTCGTCTGCGTCGTCACCGTAATGCTCGCGAGCAAAATCGAAAAGCTCGTTGATACTGTTTACACGAATTGATGATGAAAACTCATTATTCGTATGTCCAACCATCATCGGTACGTCGAGTATCTCTCCGCGTTCGATATTTGCCCAATAAGAATCCGACTGGAAGACGCCGTCTGCGACCGTGCCGAAATGTCCGCGATAACGGTTTATGTTGTCCATCAGCTCGCGTTCGGGAATTGCGCGTGCTTCCTCAAGCGTTTTCACGCCGAGATAATCGAAGAAACGCTCGCCTGCCGCCTCTGCATCGGCAAGTGCGGAGGTGCGTAAGCCTTGACGGCCGATCGGGGAGAGGAAAATACCGCTCTGTACGATAGCACGTTTGATGTAGGGCGCATTACCCGGGAAATTAAGCTGTGCCATAACGCTCATGCCGCCTGCAGACTGACCGCCGATCGTGATGTTGTCGGGATCGCCGCCGAAAGCTTTGATGTTTCGGTACGTCCACAAAAGCCCCTCACGCTGATCGAGGTGACCGAAGTTGGCCGGTGCTTCGGGAGCTACGCGCGTAAGCTCCGGATGAGCGAGAAAACCGAACGCGTTGACGCGGTAGTTTACAGTTACAACGACGATGCCGCGGCGTGCGATGCGCTCGCCGTCAAATTCCATCTCGGACGTGTATCCGCACTGAAGTCCGCCGCCGAAGTACCAGACGTAAACGGGCAGCTTATCGTCTTCGCTTTTGGCAGGCGTCCATACGTTCAAATAAAGGCAATCCTCGGACATTGGTATCTCGGGATCAACGTGCCATTCACGTGAATAGCGGTCATTGGGATTAACACCGGGCGTGCCCTGCATCGAGATCGGTGCAAATTCAAGACAGTCACGCACGCCGTCCCATCCTTCGTGAGGTATCGGTGCGTGCCAACGAAGCTTTCCTGTAGGCGGTGCGGCAAAGGGAATACCGCGAAATGCTGTGATGCGCGGATCTGCGGCGCAAGCTCCGCGAACAAGACCGTATTCTGTTCTTACAACTCTCAACATGAAAAATACCTCCGAAAATAATCATTTTATAAATAATATAGCGCACCTTTACGGCGCGCTATTGGTACGGACTATAGTTATGAATCGACCTCGGAGATCCAGGTATCGTTATCCTGATAAATATAAGTCAAAATTATAGAATGATCGTCTTTTGTGAAGACGTAATAAGCTTCGTCACCCGGAAAATGACCGACGGGATAACGCACTCCCGAGCCCTGAGCTGTTCCGTATGCATCGGTAAGTGTATAGCCTGCAGTGAACAGCGCGCCGATATATTCGTCGATCTGTTCTGTTGTTATGTCGTATGTATAGTAATGCTTCTGACGCTGGCGGTCAACGCCGTACGTGGGATATGCTTCGATATCGTACATCCAATCGATGCCGCCGTCGACTCCGCTGTCGTCTGTGTCAGTTTCGATCGGCGCAGAGATATATTCACAGGAAACGAGCGCGAAAAGAAGTATAGCGATAATAGCAAATACTAATAGCTTTTTCATGTCAAACTCCCGATTATAGTGATAATTGGTGCTTATACTATATTTTAGCACGAACGTATGAAAAAAGCAATACGAAAAAGATATATGAAAACATAGCAAAAACGAAAAAACACAAAAACTGAGTAACGGGCAGCAGTAGTTTTTACCGTAATGAAAACAAAGCGGTTTAGGTCCTGAACGAAAGATTATGGACTTGACTTGTGGGAAAAATGTGTTAAAATAGTATCTACAGGTTTATAATAAATCAATGTCCGCGGAAGGAGGCGTTATAAAGTGATCCGAGGTAGGAAAATTGCTGCTTTTGTGCTCGCAGTCGTAATGGCGGCACTGTCATTTTCCGCTTGCTCTACAAGTGATAACGGCGACGGGCTTGCATGGGAAAAATATGATGCGCTTATAGCGGAAGCAAAAACGGAAACAGATCCGCTTCGCCGCGAAACCTTGCTTCATCTGGCGGAGGATATGCTCATGGCAACGGAATGCATCGCGCCGATTTACGTTTGCCGCGACGCATACCTAATCAAGCCTTCAATTAACGGTGTTTACAGCAATCCCTTCGGAGCAAAATATTTCATGCACGCAACGTCGGAGGACGGTGATATTCGTTTGAATTTTGTCGACCGTCCGAAATCCGTTGACCCTGCATTTGCGGAGTCATCCTCCGAGCTGACGATAGTGGTAAACACTTTTTCGGGACTTTATAAATACAGTGCCGACGGCGGAGTCGTCCCCGATCTTGCGGAAGGGTATACCGTATCGGAGGATGGGCTTACCTACACGTTCACACTCAGAAGCGGCACGCTCTGGTCTAACGGTGCGCCTCTTACTGCATCGGACTTCGTATATGCCTGGCGCAGGATCGTTGACAGCAGAACGGGCAGCCCGTACTCGCATATTTTATCCGTCGTAGCTCGCGACGAAGAAGGCAAGCTTTGCGTTATGGCTGACGAGCAAGACAGAGTTTTAACCGTAACTCTTTCCGTTCCGTGCGATTACTTCATCGAGCTTTGCGCATTCCCGGCGCTTTATCCTGTAAAAGAATCGGCTGTTGAATATGCGGAAGGATATGCCGATTCATACGGCAATATTCTTGATCCTGACGCATGGACGAAACAACAGTATTATCCGACGTCGGGTGCCTTCGTTGCCAATACGACAACAGAGAGCGGTCAGGGCGTATATTCCAAAAACTCACGTTATTGGGATAATCAATCGGTCGGTGTCAACACGATAATAGCAAGTTTTTCTACCGACGCGGATGCTGCGTACGCTTTATATGAATCGGGCGAGCTCGATTTTGTAGACACGGTGCCCGAAGCAGTTCGCAACGCTGTAATAACTCCCGATGACTACCACGTTGACGATATAAACAGTGTATATTTCATTTGCTATGACTATAACAGCGATATATACAGCGGCTTGACGGCACAAGAGGCAGCGGACTTGCGTCGCGCCATCACTCTGTTTATTGACAGGGAAGCGATCGTATCAAACGTGCTCGGAAATAAAGAAGATCCGGCGGTGTCGATCTTGCCTGCGGAAATATCCGACGGAGACGGAGGAAAATTCCGTCAAAACGATAGATATCATAAATATTTGAATATGAACACGTTCGGATATTATGATGAAACGACGTCGGCAAATCGCCGCGAAGCAAAAAAGATCCTCTTTGAGCTCGGATTTGATGCTGATGAAGATGGTGTAATTGATCCGGAACACCGCTTTACGCTGCGATATATGACGAAAAAGAACAAAAGAGATATTCTGATATCACAATCCATACAGCAGGATCTGGCAGAGATCGGAATTACCGTGAAAGTTCAGATCGTGGATGAGAGTGTCTTCGATTACGAACAGATGATATCACCGTACGATATGATCGTTTCAACGGCTACGGCATACTACGACGACCCCATGTCTGTTCTGGAGCATTGGATCACAGGCGCAGACTTGAATTATGCAGGACTCGGTACGATTATCGTTGAAGAAAACGAAAATGCATATTAATAAAGGCAAATAATAATTTTTGATCTGACAGGGTGCAGATCGTATGAATTAAAAGAAAGGTGCGGTCATAATTATGAACGGCAAATTTGCGTTTATCGGAGCAGGCGCTCTCACGACGGCTATGGTTGAATGTCTGACCGTTTATTACGGCGGACCTGATAATGTGGAGTTTTATCTTTACGATAAATACCCCGAACAATACAAGAAGTTTTTCGGCAAAAAGTTTATTGCCGCAGATTCTTGTGCGCAGGCTGTAAATGCCAGCGATTATATTGTGCTTTCGGTTAAGCCTCAGAATCTGGCAGAGGTGCTTGAAGAGATCAAAGAAACGGCGCAAATCTACAAAAAAACCTTCGTTCTTCCTGCCGCTGGTGTTGAAATGTCAGCGGTGACGGACGTACTTGGTGACGTTGCCGTTATCAGAATAATGCCAAATATGCCGCTTCGTATCGGTTACGGCGTGACTGCACTTTGCAGAAACGAATTTGTCGGCGAATCGCAGTATTACTCCGTCTGCGCTATATTTGCTGCTTGCGGACATGCATTCGAGCTTCCCGAATCGGGAATGAACGCCGTTATTTCGGCAACGTCCTCAGCTCCCGCATACGTTTATCTTTTTATTAAATCTATGGTGGATGGTGCTGAAGAACTCGGTCTTGATCCGAGAGTTATGCTTGAGCCCATTTGCCGAACCGTGATCGGTGCGGCTCAGATGCTCATACATTCCAAAAAATCTCCGTCCGAGCTCGTTTCAATGGTTGCCACAAAGGGCGGTACTACGGAGCAGGCTGTATCAGTCTTAGAATCGCGTGATTTTCACAATGCGATCATCGACGCAATGGCGGCTTGCACACACCGCGCAGAAGAGCTTGCGGAGATTCAGAAGCTTCAGAACAACCAATAATCCAATCGAATATAAAAAATCCCGACAAAGTGTCGGGATTTTTTGTTGTTAGCAGAGTTTTACTCAAAATCATATCCAAGCTTAAGCGCCTTTTTATTGCCTTCGATCAAAGCAGCTTTTGTTGCAGGGATAGCGGAAATAATGTCCGTAAGGAACGCATCGTATTCGAAAATGCCCGTTTTCTTGATCAAATGACCGAGAACGATAACGTTGGAAAGCCCTTTCAGTCCGCTTTCGTCGGCAATCTTGGATGCGGGAATGTAATAAGCGTCAATGTCTGTGCGTTCGGACTTTTTGCTGACCATCGTTGAGTCAACGAAGATCGTGCCGCCTGCTTTAACGAGGGGCTCGAACTTGTCAAAAGAAGGAATGTTGAACGCGATGAGAATGTCGGGATTCGGAACGAGCGGAGAACCGATCTCTTCATTGGAAATGATGACTGAGCAGTTAGCGGCGCCGCCACGCATTTCGGGACCGTAAGAGGGAAGCCACGTTACGTGAAGATCGGAGTGCATTCCCATTTTTGCAAGTGCTTTACCTGCGAAAAGAACGCCCTGTCCGCCGAAGCCTGCGATCAATATGTTTTTTGTCATTTTTCGTCAGCCTCCTTTGCGTCAATGTCCTTGTATGTGCCAAGCGGATAGTACGGCATCATGTTGTCACGGAGCCACTGCAGTGCGTCCTTGGGGGAAAGTCCCCAGTTGGTCGGGCAGGTCGAAAGGACCTCGATAATTGAAAAGCCCTTCTTGTCGAGCTGATTTTTGAAGCCTTTTTTGATAGCGGCTTTCGCACGACGTACGTTCGCAGGAGTGTCAACGGAAACACGCTCGGCAAGTGCAACGCCGTCAAGGGTGGAGAGCATTTCACAAACGCGGACGGGGTTGCCCTGTATCTTGGGAGTGCGTCCGTAAGGAGTCGTCGTCGTTATCTGACCGGGAAGCGTCGTCGGAGCCATCTGACCGCCCGTCATACCGTAAATACAGTTATTGATGAAGATGATGGTGATGTTTTCGCCACGGGTAGCGGAGTGAACGGTTTCTGCCGTACCGATAGCGGCAAGGTCACCGTCGCCCTGATACGTGAAAACGACAGAGTCGGGATGTGTGCGCTTGACACCCGTTGCAACGGCGGGAGCGCGGCCGTGAGGTGCTTCGATCATATCGCAATTGAAATAATTGTAGGCAAAAACGGAGCAGCCGACCGGTGCAATACCGACAGTTTTGCCTTCGATATCGAGCTCATCAATAACTTCGGCAACGAGACGGTGAACGATACCGTGCGTGCAGCCGGGGCAATAGTGCATGAGCACGTCTGCAAGAGCCTTCGGTTTATCGAATACTACTGACATTGTGAATACCTCCTTAGTTTAATTCCTTCGCCATAGCGATGAGCTTGTCGGCTACATCCTTGGGGCTCGGGAGAACACCGCCTGTGCGTCCGTAAAAATCAACGGGACGTCGGCAGCCGCATGCGAGCTTAACGTCCGTTACCATCTGACCCATGGAAAGCTCAACGGATAAGAACGCCTTGCAGGTGTCGGCAAGTGCGGCGATTTCTTTGTTCGGGAAAGGCCAGAGCGTGATCGGACGGAGAAGCCCGACCTTAACGCCTACTTCGCGGGCGATCGCGATCGCGGACTTGCAAATACGTGCAGTGATGCCGAAAGCAACGCAAACGATGTCGGCGTCGTCGGTCATGTAATGCTCACACAAAACTTCATTTTCTTCGATCTGACGGTAACGCTCAAAACGGTCGATGACGGAGAGTTCAAGGTCTTCGGGATTCATGAGAAGGGAATTTACAATATTGTGAGCGCGTTTTCCGCCGTGACCGTTCGTTGCCCAGGTTTTTTCGGGAAGCTTACGGGGGGTACGTGCGGAAAAATCAACGGGTTCCATCATCTGTCCGATAGCACCGTCCGCAAGCACGATAACGGGCGTGCGGTAAATATCGGCAAGATCAAATGCGTCAGCGGTGAGCGACGCCATTTCCTGAACGGTGGAGGGAGCAAGCACGATCAGGTGCATATCACCGTGACCGTATGCTTTTGTTGCCTGATAATAGTCTGCCTGAGAGGGCTGAATACCGCCGAGACCGGGGCCGCCGCGCTGAACGTTGATGATAACGGCGGGAAGATCGGAGCCTACGAGATATGAAATACCCTCGCTTTTGAGGCTGATTCCGGGGGAAGAGGACGAAGTCATCGCGCGCGTTCCCGAAGCGGATGCGCCGAGAAGCATATTTACAGCCGCAACCTCGGACTCGGCCTGAAGGCAAAGTCCACCAACCTTGGGCATACGTTTTGCCATGTATTCAGCGATTTCCGTCTGAGGGGTGATAGGATAACCGAAATAATAAAGACATCCGGCACCGATAGCGGCTTCGGCGATCGCTTCGTTGCCTTTCATTAATACTTTTGACATTATGTACTGTCCTCCTGTATCAGTCTTTTTCCACGTTGCGCTCAACTTTGATAACAACGTGAGGACACATTGTTGCGCACATAGCGCAAGCGATGCATTTTGACATATCCGTTACTTCTGCGGGGTGGTAGCCCTGTGCGTTAAGCTTATCGCCCGAAAGGGTAATGATCCCTTTGGGGCATACGTCAGCGCAAAGACCGCAACCGCGGCAACGGTCAACTTTGATTGAGACTCTATTCATATCTTTTTGACCAAACCTTTCTTTGCTCAGTGAAATTTGTAAGTTTCATATATCTTAAACTGCAGATCACGTATGTGATCTCGCAGGATTAAAATAGCATTTTTGTGTATTTATTCATGACAAACGGATCGTTTATACATTCGGGCACGTTATCTTCTCCGATAACGGATGTGTAAACGACGGGAAGCTTTGTAAGCTCCGATACACGCTCCGCGTACTTCACGGATTCAGTAACGGTTTGCTTTACCGTTTCGTCGCCGAGGTTTGAATTGTTTATGATCCCCGTGAAACGAAGACGGGAATATTCCTCGATCTCATATAGATCGTAAACTGTATCCTCAGGGGATTCGGTCAGAGGACGGTACATATTTATAACGCAGTACATTTCGTATCCCGCAGCTTTGATATCGCGCTCATAAACGCCAAGCGCCGCAGCTCCGTCATCTCCGCCGACGTCGAAAATCACCGTTTCGTCTGACAAAAACACGGATGCGATCTCAGCGGGCAGCGTTGGCAGATCAACGTTTGTGTTCGCGTATTCGGGAATTATCACGCGGATTCCCGCATCCTTCAGAAAAACTGCCGAGTCTGCAGCACGAAAGTACGGATTAACGGTGTCAAGATCGATAAGCGTGACGCTTTTTTCGGGGAAATCGGATTTCAGCCTGAACGCGAGATTTACAGCAACATTCGTTTTACCCGATCCGTAGTGCCCCGCTACGATTATGATCCTTTTTTCGGACATAGTATATAAGATTCTCGCTTTTCATTCCATTGATAATATAAAAGTAATTATACCACAACAGTATATTTATTAAAAGAGGTTATTTCGTCAAAATAGGGAAAATTCTTCAATTTTTATATGTGTAATTTGCATACTTTGCGGTTACACGCGAATAATAACCGAATTGTACAGTGACTTTACAAAAACTGATGATTTTTTTATAAGAAATATATTTGAACTTCGGTGTAATTCGTGATATAATATAATACGCATTATTATTTTTATATAATTTGTTTGGGAGGGAACATCTGAATGCAGATTATTATTGACTGGTTAAAAGATTTTGCACTCGATATATGGGATACGATCAAGCTTATGTCGTTGGTCGATATTTTTGATATTATTTTTGTTTCTTTCCTTTTTTATTTCATTTATAAATTCATCCGTACCCGCCGTGCGGGAAAGCTTGCGCTCGGTGTTGCGGTCTTCATAGGCTTTTTGCTTTTGACGCGTGTGCTCGAAATGCAGGCGGCACAGTTCATATTAACGAACGTATTCCAGATCGGACTTGTTACGGTCATAGTCGTGTTCCAGCCGGAGCTCCGTTCCGCACTTGAAATGCTTGGCGGAGAATCTATGAAAGGCGTAAAAGCTCTGGGCGAAGCGAGAAGCGATGATATGGTCACGGTTATTGACGAGCTTGTTGATGCTATATCGTCTATGTCAGAGGAAAAAACGGGCGCACTTGTCGTTATGGAGCGTACCACGATGCTCGGCGACCAGATCATCACGGGAACCGTGATCAATGCGGACGTTCAAAGTGAGCTTGTGAAGAATATATTTTATAATAAAGCGCCGCTTCATGACGGTGCTATGATAATCAGATCGGGACGTATCCATGCTGCAGGTTGTTTGTTGCCGTTGTCGGCACGCACCGACCTGATCAAGGCGCTCGGTATGCGTCACCGCGCCGCGATCGGACTTTCCGAAAACAGCGACGCCGTTATTATCGTAGTCAGTGAGGAAACGGGAACTATTTCGCTCGTTATCGATGGCGAGATAGCACGGAATTATACTCCTTCCAAACTGAAATCAGAGCTGACAGAGCTTTTCATCGGCGATTCGGAAACGGCAAAGAAACGTGTTATCAGACGTGTTAAACGTGCCGGCAAAGATCTTCACAGTAAAACCGAAAAACCGCAGTAATACCGATTGCTTCCCGCAAAAAAACAGCGGTATATACGCACTGCTGCTGAGATGTGCGGACGGAAACAATGTTATTGTGTGACAGAATGGAGATACAAATGAACAGTAACGAAACAAAAAATATAAAAAAGCGGCGTGTGCCTGCCATCATTCCCAAGGCGGTGTGCGTTTTGTTGGCGCTCATTTTGTGGCTGTACGTTATGGATACCGTAAATCCTGATTGGGAAGAAACTTTTGAGGATGTACCGATAACTCTTATCAACACCGAAGAAATAGAGATCGACAGCGGACTGACTATATACAAAGGATATTCAAATACGGTAGATATCACAGTGCGCGGAAGAAAAACCGAGATTGAAAAATATTCCGCTAATGACTTTATTGTCACAGCCGACGTTATCAGCATCACAGAGGCAAAAGAATATTTACTGCCTATAACAGTGGACGTTCCCGGCGAACTTGAACTGATCGCTCAATCCGTAACGGAGGTTGACGTTTTCGCTGATAAAAAAGAATCTGTTCCGGTTCCGGTAAAGACAAAATTTACCGACCTTATTATCGGTTCGTCGTATTCGCTCGGTGAACCGACCGTCTCCGTAAGCACGATCACCGTAACGGGACCGTCACGTTATCTGACCGATATAGAGTATGCTGAAGTTACGATCCCTGATCTTGGACGTGTGTCCGGCTCGCTTACGGTTTACGCGAACGTAAACCTCATTGACAGCGACGGCGCCGTCGTAACGAGTCCGTTCGTTTCGATGTCGCAAACGGAGATCAGTGTTACGATTCCCGTTTACGCATATAAAGACGTTCCGCTCAGCGTTGCATATAAATACGGGTATTTCAACGATGAAAACGTTGCTGTTTCACTTTCCGAACAATCGGTATATGTAAAAGGGGACGCCGCTATCGTCGATGCGCTTGAATCAATAGTCGTTACGACTATTGATGAAAAAAAGGTTGACGACAATGAAAGCTTTTCCGTCGCGGTTCTTATGCCGGACGGTATAGAGAATCTTTCGGGCACGGATTTTGTTGACGTAACCGTAACACACATCGGAACGACGACGCGCATGATGATGCTTCCCGTCGATTACCTTGTGATCAATAATCCGAACAACGTCGATTACGTCGTAAAGGATAAGTATATCGCTGTCACGCTCCGCGGTGAAAATGCGGCGCTTTATTCTCTTGCATACCTGAGCGTTGTACCGCACATTGATCTGACGTCGTATACAGAGGAGCAATCCGGAATCTTCACGGTTCCCGTGAAGATCGAGATCGCCTCTTCGCAGGGCGGTATATACGAGCTGGGCGAATATTCCGTTGAAGTCGAGCTTGGCACACCCAACACATAAAATCAGCTAAAAAAGAGGTTTCAGAAGGCTATATGGCAACTGAATCACGATACAGAACAAAAAGACGGTGGACCTTGTTGGGCACGCCCAACCCTGCCGTTTCAGCCGAGATATCCGATAAGCTCGGCGTTTCTCCCGCAATAGGCAGACTGCTAAATCTGCGCGGATGCAGCACCGCAGACGAAGCTCTGGCATTTGTCAGACGCGAAACGGGGTGCCTGCACGATCCGTATCTTCTGCCCGATATAAAAAAAGCAACGGCGAAGATAGCAGAAGCAATAAACAAAAAGAAAAAAATAATCATTTACGGTGACTATGACGTTGACGGCGTAACGTCGGTGAGCGTGCTGTATCTTTATCTGTCGGAACTTGGTGCCAATGTGGGATATTATATCCCGCTCCGCAGTAAGGAAGGCTATGGTATGTCCGCAGGCGTTATCCGACGGATGGTTGAGGACGGAGCAGGACTCATCATAACCGTTGATACGGGAATCACCGCCATTGATGAAGTCAAGCTCGCAACCGAGCTTGGCTGTGACGTTGTCGTAACGGATCATCATGAGTGCAGGGAAGAGCTTCCTGAGGCTGCGGCTGTCGTCAATCCGCAACGTCACGACAGTGAGTATCCTTTCTGCGAGCTTGCAGGTGTCGGTGTCGTATATAAGCTCGTTTGCGCGCTTGAATGCGAGCTCCGAGCCGACGGAGACATGGAACGTGCCGTTATGGCTGTCAGCAAAAAATATATCGACCTTGTCGCTATCGGCACGGTTGCGGACGTTATGCCCGTACGCGACGAAAACAGACTGATCGTCAGTTACGGACTTCGACAGATCGAAAATACAGACAGGATCGGACTTATCGCATTGATGGAAGCAGCCGCATCGCAGAACGCAGGCGCTTCAAAGTATCCGAAAAAGCAGCGTATTACCTCCGGCTACATAAGCTATACAATAGCACCGAGAATAAACGCCGCAGGACGCATCAGCGACGCGTCAGTTGCCGTTGAGCTGTTTTTAACCGATGACCGTGAACGTGCGCGTAAGCTGGCGGAAACTCTTTGTTGCGTTAACCGTGAGCGTCAATCGCTCGAAAACGTGATAGCGGAGGAAGCATACGCAAAGGTTGCGAAGACGCATGATTTTTCGCGTGATCCCGTAATCGTTCTTGATGATGAAAAGTGGCATAACGGTATCATTGGTATCGTTGCATCAAGAGTAACGGAGAAGTACGGCTGTCCGTCTATACTCATTTCATTTGAAGGATGCGATGGAAAATCCGACGATTTCGGAAAAGGCTCGGGCCGCAGCGTTAAGGGACTCAATCTCGTTGAATCGCTTTCCGAATGTGCAGAATATTTACAAAAATACGGCGGACATGAGCTTGCGGCGGGACTTACGGTGCGCCGTGATATGCTTGACGAGTTTCGCCGCGCGATAAATGATTCTGCTCGCTCAAAGCTGGCAATAATGTCCGAAGAACCTACGATCACAGCTGACGATGAACTGCATTTTAGAGAGATAAATCTCCGTCTTGCCGAGGAGCTATTGCTCCTTGAGCCATTTGGTGTTGGCAATCCTACACCCGTTTATATAACGAATTCAATATTTGTTGAAAACATTATGGGCGTTGGCGGCGGAAAACACACAAGACTCACACTCTCGGATGGCATCTCGTCCGTAATGGCGATGTGTTTTTCCGTGTCCCCCGAAGAGCTTGATATATATGCCGGTCAATGCGTTGACGTGATGTATAACCTTGACGTCAATGAATTCCGCGGCGAGCGTTCGCCGCAAATGATAGTCCGTGCCGTTCGCAAAAACTCGGAAGAAGAAAAACGTGAGGCGGCTGACTATGAGCTTTATTCAGCGATGCGTCGCGGAGAAGCGCTCGATTTCGATTGCGAAAAATATATCCCCGCAAGAGAGGATTTCACAGTCGCATACCGTGTTTTGCGTCACGAGATCCACATGGGACGGAAAACCCTGACTACACGCGGAATGATGTCGCTTTTTACCGGTATTTCCGAAGTAAGCTACGTTAAGCTTAAGCTGATACTCGATATTTTCTCGGAAATGAACGTGCTCTACGTTCTTGAAAAGGAAACAGATGTATACGACATAGATATTTTTTCGGTTACGGAGAAGATTCAGCTTGAAAAATCCGGTATACTGAAACGACTGCGCGCAAAATACAGACGCAAATAATCATTAAAAAGAAAGGAGACGATCCGAATAATGACAGAAGAACAACTTGAAATGTACGGACGCGATCGTCTGCTTCTGACACTGATAGATAACCTTAAGTCATACGGCAAATCATATAATTATGATAAGATAACAGAGGCATTTAACTATGCCTACGATCTGCACGACGGTCAGGTACGTCAAAGCGGAGAACCGTATATAGTACATCCTGTTGCCGTTGCGGAAATTGCGGCATCGCTTGGTCTTGACACCGATTCTATTATCACGGCGCTTTTGCACGATACGGTTGAAGATTGCGGCGACAAAACAAGCATTGAAGATGTGTCGGAGCGTTTCGGCCCCACTGTTGCCAAGCTTGTTGACGGACTGACGAAGCTTATTTCCATCGAGATCGAGGACAGGGAAGCACGTCAGGTCGAAAACATCAGAAAAATGCTTTTGGCAATGTCAAAGGATATCCGCGTAATATTCTTAAAGCTTTGCGACAGACTCCATAATATGCGTACTTTAGGCGCACGCCCCGAAAACAAGCGGCGTTCAACGGCGCTTGAAACGATGTACGTCTACGCTCCTTTGGCACACCGTCTCGGTATCCAGAAGATCAAGCAGGAGCTTGAAAATCTTGCGCTATCATATCTTGATCCGATCGGATATGCCGAAATCAGCGAACACATAAAAAAGAAGTACGGCATGACCCGTGACTTCATTGAGAATATTCAGCAGTATATCTCCGAAAAGCTTTCTATGTATGATATCGATTTTTCGCTTCACGGACGTGTAAAAACCGTTTTCAGCATATATCACAAAATGTATGATCAGAAAAAGAGCTTTGATGAGATATACGACTTCTACGCACTCCGTATAGTTGTCGGAACAGAGCTTGAGTGTTATACCGTGCTCGGTATCATACACGAGCTTTATAAGTCTATCCCCGGCAGATTCAAGGACTACATCTCAACGCCAAAGCCGAACCTTTATCAGTCGCTTCATACAACTGTTATCGGACGCGACGGTATACCGTTTGAAGTGCAGATACGTACCCGTGAGATGCATCAGATCGCGGAATACGGTATCGCGGCGCATTGGAAATATAAATCAGGCGTTCAGTCACAGGCGGAGATCGATCAGAAGCTTCAATGGATATCAAAGCTTATCGAGATCGAAGACGAAACACGCGATCCCGACGAATTTCTTGATGCATTCAAAATCGACGTTTATCACGACGAAACTTTTGTATTCACGCCCAAAGGCGATATTATATCGCTGCCTCAGGGAGCGACCGTTATCGACTTCGCATACGCGATACATTCCGCGGTCGGTAACCGTATGATCGGAGCAAAGATCAACGGCGTTATTGCGCCGATCGACCGCGTTCCCAATAACGGCGAGATCGTTGAGATTCTGACTTCGTCCGCGACGAAGGGACCGAGCCGCGACTGGCTGAAGATCGCAACGACGAGCGAAGCTCGCGGAAAGATCCGAGCCTGGTTCAAAAAGGAAAAGCGGCCTGAGAATATTCTCGTCGGTAAGGCTGACGTCGACCGTGAGCTTACGAAGTTCAACCGAAGCTACACAGAAGCGCAAAAGCAGGAGATCGTCACGAACATCGCGCGACGTATAGGGATACAAACATCAGACGACCTTTATAACACGCTCGGCTACGGCGGAATCTCCATGTCGAAGATCCTGCCGAAGCTGAAGGACGAATTTGACCGTGTCGTGAAGCCCGAGGTGCCCGCAGAACCGCTGACGGCAGATCAGGTTCAAACGACGCACAAGAGCGTCAAATCGTCGAGCGGCATCGTTGTTGACGGCGAGGTTGGCTGCTCCGTTAAATTCGCAAAATGCTGTAATCCTTTGCCCGGTGACCCTGTCATCGGATTTATTACAAAAGGCTTCGGCATCTCTATTCACAAACGCGACTGCCCGAATTTCCTGAATGCGCTCAACCGTCCCGATGCCGATGCATCAAGATGGGTTTCGGCGCATTGGAACGTTGCCGAACAGACGCCGAACGATCTCTATGAAGCAAATTTGCAGATCTATGCTGTGAACACGTTTACGATAATTGCCGATATTACGGCGATTTTGGCGGATATGAAGGTGTCTATACTTGGCATCACAACAAAAAAGAAAACAGAATACGAAATGGCTATCAGTCTGAAGATTGCCTGCAAAAATATGCAGCATTATGAATCCATAGTGTCACGTCTGCGTAATCTGCGCGACGTTATGAGCATATCCCGCGGCTTCAACTGATGAAGGTAAGCATGAAAATCTTGCGACACTATTCCAAAGTGCGCTGTATTACTCAACAATCTTCGTGTTTGCACACTTACTAAGATTTCGATACTTATTTTTTGACGCCGCCGCTGGCGGCGGAATGGAGATTAGCGTGAAAGTTTCGATATCCTATGCCTAACTGCACTGTTTCACGCTTAAAATCCTCGCAAAACGGGACCCGACCCGTTTTGCCGCACAAGTGCGGTTCCGAGGATTTCGACATGTATTTGTGCCGCTGTTGGCGGCGGAATGGAGATTAATATGATTGCAGTTGTTGAGCGCGTGCACCGCGCCGCCGTCTCAGCGGACGGAGAACTTGTCGGGCGTTGCGGCAAAGGACTTATGATCGCTGTCGGTATAACGCATACCGACACTGATTCCGACGTTCGCACGCTCGTTGATAAAATACTGAAGCTTCGTATTTTCCGTGACGGAGAGGGGAAGCTTAACCTTTCGGTGCGCGACGTTTCGGGTGAGGTACTCGTTATTTCGAATTTCACACTTATGGCAAACTGCTACAGAGGCACGCGCCCGGACTATTCACGTGCGGCACCGCGCGAAATATCGGAGCCGCTTTATCTTCAGTTTATTGAGGAAATACGAAACCGCGGTATTCACGCTGAGCATGGCAAGTTTGGTGCCCGTATGTCGATAGATATGGAAATGGACGGGCCGGTTATAATAACACTCGATTCTAACGATCTGCCGCGTAAATAAACGACGAAAGCTCGCGCCTTCGCGGGCTTTTCGCGTCGAAAGTGATATATCCGGCAACAAAGAAAACGACAGAAAAAGACTATTAAGTGATCGTAGAGTGAAAGTTTCGATATCCTATGCCTAACTGCACTGTTTCACGCCTAAAATCCTCGCAAAACGGGACCCGACCCGTTTTGCCGCACAAGTGCGGTCCCGAGGATTTCTGACATTTATTTATGCCGCCACGGGCGGCGGAATGGAGATTAAAATGAAACTGACTGTTGAATCGGACGGCAAAATTTCGTTAAATCAATATTATTTTCAAACGCTGTGCATGATATTCTGGCCGGGTGTCAAATTCGGCGAGCATTCCGATGACGAGGACGCTCCGGCTGTAAGCTTCCGTATCAGAACGACGGAGTCGGCGGTATACGTTCGCGTTACGATCGCAGAAAAATCGCGAATGACATCTGTTGAACGTCACGTTGACTTTTCTGAGGAAAACAGCGATATTATGACGGCAAAGCTCGCCGCAGGCGCCGCGATTCTTGCCGCAGGCGAGGAATTCATGCATTATTCGCCCTCTTGGGGAGTTATGACGGGTGTTCGTCCGGCTAAGGTTGCAAGCGACTATCTTCGCCGCGGATACACCGCGTCAAAAACGAAGGCGGCGCTTCGCCAGAATTATTACCTCTTTCCGAAAAAGGCGGCGCTCGTCACAGAGGTGGCACAGCTTGAATCAAAGCTTGCAAAGCCTTATTATAACGGCTGGTGCAGCGTTTATATTTCGATACCGTTTTGCCCGTCGCGCTGTGCGTACTGCTCGTTTGTGTCTTATACGTCAAAGAAGCTTTTGTCGCTGATACCCACATACGTTGATATGCTTTGCGACGAGATAGATCAGCGATTCCGCCTGATAAATGAGCTTGGCTTGAAAGTCGCTTCCGTTTATATCGGCGGCGGTACGCCGACGATACTCAACGAGCGTCAGCTTGAGCGTGTCCTTTCGCACGTCGGACGCGGCGTTGATGTTGATACTTTGGCGGAATTTACGCTTGAGGCAGGGCGTCCCGATACTATTTCAAGAGAAAAACTGCATATTGCCAAGCGTCTCGGTGTTACACGCATCAGCGTAAATACACAAACGCTTAATGATACGGTGCTTGAAAGCATCGGACGTGCTCATACGTCCGACGACTTTTACCGCGCATTTGAGCTGGCGGTAAATTCCGACATCGACTGCATCAATACAGACCTGATCGCAGGGTTGCCCGGCGAAAGCTTCAACAGCTTTTCGCAGTCGTTTGACCGTGTGCTTGAACTGCACCCGGAAAACGTCACGGTCCACACGTTCGCCGTTAAAAAAGCATCCGATTTTTTGAAACACGGTGCTTCAGTTTACGCAAGAGTAAACAAGGACGCAGGCAAAAGCGTCGATTATTCGCAGATCAAAGCAAAGGCGTCCGGATACCGTCCGTATTACCTTTACCGACAGAAGAACACCGTCGGCAACTATGAAAACGTCGGTTTCTCGCTCGGCGGCTACGAGGGGCTTTATAACATATTTATGATGGAAGAGATACATACCGTCTTCGCCGCAGGCGCGGGCGCTGTCACACGGCTTGTATCCCCTCCGGGCTTGCGTGAAGAAAATGACTATTCGCCCGTCATTGAGCGCATATTTAACCCTAAATATCCGTATGAATATTTAGAAGAGACCGATATGGATAAGCGTGCGGCATTGATCGCCGAGGATCACGAAAAGATCATTGAATTCTATTGGAAACATACTTAATTTTTGTAAGGGAGATCATATATGTCGGAAAACGGCGGCGTACAGAAACCCATAAAACGCAGTACGAAATTATTCATTTCGGGCGTTTTGGTGTTAACTGTAGCAAATATAATCAATAAAGTTCTCGGCTTGTGCTTCAAGATTCCGCTTGAGAGCATAGTCGGAAGCGAGGGCATGGGTTACTTTAATCAAGCGTATACGATCTATACGTGGCTATACATGGTTTCAACGACGGGACTTCCCACGGCTGTGTCAATGATGATCTCTGAATCCCGCGCAAAGGGAAATGTTGTCGAAACGAAAAAAGTCTATCGCGTAACGATGGCACTTTTCCTTGCGATCGGACTATTCGGAACAACTCTTATGATGGTTGGCTCGGGACTTTTTTCCGCCTTGACGCAGTCGCCGAAGGCGGAAATGTGTATCATCTTTATCGGACCGACACTGTTCTTTATCTGCATATCAAGCGCTCTCCGCGGTTATTTTCAGGGCTATCAGGTCATGGTCCCCACCGCTGTATCACAGCTGATAGAATCGCTTTGCAAGTTTGCCATCGGTATGATCATGGCATTCTGGGCGATAGATCAGGGATACGAGATACATATCGTAGCGGCATACGCGATACTCGGCATTACCGTTGGCGCAGGACTCGGTATGTTCTATCTCTTGCTGTCAAAGTGGTTTTTCCGCGAAGAGAAATATAACGAAGAATACCTCCTAGACGGCGGTGCCGTCAAGATGGTGTCCTCGCCTGTCAAAACGATACTGAAGCGTCTTATAGTAATAGCAATACCGATCACGGTCAGCGCCTCCATGCTCAGCATGACGGAGTTCATCGACCTTGCGATCCTGATGCGCCGTCTGCAGGCATACATGACAGAAGAAGCGGCAAATGCGCTTTACGGCAACTGGAAAACGTGCGTCGTTCCGCTGTTCAATCTGCCGCCCGTGCTCATTTATCCGATCTCGTATTCACTCGTTCCAATGATAAAGGCAACGCTGACCCGCGGCGAGCACGACAGAGCGCATACGTACATGAATATGTCGATACGAATCTGCGCGATTATGTCGTTCCCCTGCGCGCTCGGAATGGCTGTCATGGCAAAGCCTATCCTGCGCACGATATTTTCTGCCGAGGGAGCTGAAATGGGCGCACCTTTATTGACGATCCTCGCTCCCGCTGTCTTCTTCGTTTGTATGCTCTCTATCTCAAACGCACTGCTGCAGGCAAGCGGACACGAGCGTAAACCGATCATTTCAATGCTTGCGGGTGCTGCCGTCAAGCTCATTTCAACGTATGTACTCGTCGGATTTCCCTCGATCAATATTTACGGCACTCCTATCGGAACATTCCTTTGCTATCTGACGGTAACGGTGTTCAACACGTATTTCCTCGTCAAATATGTCAAAGTTAAACTTGATTTTTCAAGAATGTTCCTTCGACCGCTCGTTTCGGGTGTTGTCTGTGCCGCTTCGGCGTACGGATTTTATACCTTGTTTGAATATTTGCTTGTGAGTGTGGGACTGTCCACGCTCTCTGCGGTCCGTTTGTCAACGCTTCTCGGTATCGGATGCGCGGCACTCGTTTATCTTGTGTTTATTTTCAAAACGAAAGCGATCGCAAAAGAAGACCTTGAAGTTATCCCAAAGGCTGATAAACTGATACGCATACTTCATAAAATTAAACTCGTTTAAGCTTCGGAGAATCAAAATGAACGAAAATGCAAAAAAATATATAGGACGTGACAGCTACAGCTTCGAGGATCTGTGCGGTATTATGACGGTGCTTCGCGGAGAGGGCGGCTGTCCTTGGGACAGAGAACAGACGCACAAATCGATACGCCGTGACTTTATCGAGGAAACGTACGAAGCGATTGAAGCGATCGACAACGACGACGTAAAGCTTCTGCGCGAAGAGCTCGGCGACGTCTTGCTTCAGGTCGTTTTCCACGCGGAGATCGAGCGTGAAGCGGGAAGCTTCGATATTGATGACGTCACAACGGACATCTGCCGAAAGCTCATTATGCGTCACCCGCACATTTTTGCGGATACTGCCGTTTCAGGCTCGGATGACGTTATTACAAATTGGGATAAGATCAAAGCTGAAGAAAAACAGCGTAAAACAACGTCCGCAAAGCTTCGTTCTATCCCCGCAAGCCTGCCCGCGCTGATGCGTGCAGATAAGCTTGGCTCCGTTTCAAAAAAAGCAGGATTTGATTTTCTGTCTGTTGATGATGCGTTTGCAAAAGTTAAGGAAGAGACCGCGGAGGTCGAAGCTGAACTTAACGCAGACAATTCCGAAAAGCTCACCGAAGAGATTGGAGACCTGCTTTTGTCTGTCGTCAATACGGCAAGACTCGCAGGTGTTAATGCCGAGGAAGCGCTGGGGCGCGCCTGCGATAAGTACTGCTCACGTTATGAACGTCTTGAAGCAGCTGTGATAGCAAAAGGCAAAGATCCCTCGTCCTTATCAATGACGGAGCTTGATGCCGTATGGGACGAAATTAAACATAAGTGACTCTGTAAAATATTCAAAAAAATATAACAAATAAAGGCGAAAATTTGAAAAATCTATTGCATTGAATTCTATATCGTGGTATAATGAAACGTACAAAATATTTTACGGATAAATTGCCCGTAGTGCAATATGTTTTTGAAAGGAAATCAGAATATTATGAATAAGGTTGAACTTATCAGCGCAGTAGCTAATAAAACCGGTCTTAAAAAGAAGGAAGCTGAAGCAGCTGTAAACGCTGTATTCCAGACCATTACCGAAACACTCGCAGCAGACGATAAAGTACAGGTTGTCGGCTTTGGTACATTCAAGGTAAAGGCAAAGGAAGCTCGTGAGGGCAGAAACCCCAAGACAGGCGAAAAGATCACAATCGAGGCATCCAAGAGCCCCGTATTTACTGCAGGTAAAGCACTTAAAGAAGAAATTAAGTAATTAATCGAAAATATAATAATTATAACTGCGAAGGCGGTATTCCAAACGGAATACCGCCCTCGATGCATTTTAGGGGGATATCCCATAATCCGACATGAAAAAACGGAATTCGAAATCGGATTGTGGCACCAATTGTAGACGATGAGACTTGACAAATTTCTTAAAGTTTCCCGAATCATCAAGCGTCGAACCGTTGCGAACAACGCTTGCGACGCAGAACACGTTAACGTAAACGGCAGACGCGCAAAAGCGTCGTACGACGTAAAGGTCGGTGACGTGCTTGAAATCACGTTCGGAGAAAAAACGCTGCGCATACGCGTACTTGAGGTACGCGACAACGTCGGAAAAGCAGATGCTTCTTCCATGTACGAAGTTATAGAATAAGCACTTCTTGCATATATTGAAGTCAGAAATACTACAGTATGGGACGGTACGTTTCTGATGGAAGATATGAAAATGAATCACACGGTAAAAATAAGCGACCGAACTTCAATGATTCTGACAGGCATTGAAAGCATCGAAGGCTTCGATGAAGAGAATATCGTTATGAAAACGGTATCGGACGGGCTTTCGATCCAGGGACACGGGCTTCACGTTGATAAATTCGATGCCGACACAAAAGAAATGATTTGCAGCGGCATACTCGATGCGATCGTGTACTACGATCTTAAAAAGCGAACCGACAAGAAGCATCGCATCGCACGTGAAAAATGATCTTTACGTTTATATCGAAGAGCAAGCGGCTCTCATCTGCTATTCTTTTTTGCTCGGAATCCTGCTTGCCCTCATATACGATGCCGTCAGACTGTTGAGAACTTTTCTCGGTTGCGGGCTTCATTACAGTGAAAATTGGAACGGAATCAAGCTGCCGATAATCGGAGCCGTAAATGAAAGATTACGGCGAAAAAAAAGCGAGTGGATGGCGACTTTGACGGTGTTCGCGTTTGACATACTGTATATGATAACAGCTTCACTAACGGTGATATTGTTCCTATATGCGATGTATGACGGAATAGTGAGGTCGTTTTCACTAATTTCAATGACGGCGGCGTTCGTCATATACCTGATAACGATAGGTAAAATCACAAAAAAAGCTGCAGGAGCCATACTGTTCGTATTACGGGTGGCTATCAGGTATATAAAGTATTTTACACTTACACCGATCGTTTTTATATCAAAAAGGCTCGCAAAAGCGATCTGTCACTTATATAAGATAACGGTCGGAAAGACGGTATCGGAAATAATAAAAACACGCTCCTCAAAACTCCTTGACAGATACATCATAGAAGCATCGGAGCAGATGAAAAAAGAAATAGATCTTGCAATAGAAAGAAAAGAAGCGTAAAAAATGCCGCAAAGGGCGGCGGAGAGGATAAAAAATGTTTGAGAATATAACAGAAAACATATTTCTTAAAATAGCAGTAATAATAATGGCGGCATTCTGCATCATTATGCTCATTTCCGCAAATGCGGAACGTGAAGAGCTTATGGCGCAGCGCGAAGCTCTGCAAGAAGAGATCGATCGTTGCCGCGAAAATATTCTCTCAATGGAAAACGATCTGTCAAAACCGTATGATGATGAATACATAATCCGCGTCGCAAGAGAAAAACTCAATATGCGGCTTCCCGAGGAGATAGTATTCATAACGGATTTCACAAATTAAAACCAAGTGAATAATAAAAAATGACATCTGCTGCGCAGATGTCATTTTTTTATGTAGCTTATTAATCATCAGCAGTGTTGTCGCTTTCGGTGTCGGGTGTTGGTACCTTATATGAACGAACCAGATCCAAAACACGCTTCAGTCCCGTTGTGTTCAAGCTTGAGTTTCCCGCATCGCAGTCGACCCGCAGGCTTCCCGATGAGCTTGCGAAAGCGGAGGAGATCTCGATATAATATGCTCCATTTTCCGCTGCAGCCATGTGGATGTATTCGTTATATTGATCAGCTTTGTAAATGTTCGGGCCCTTTCCCGAGGAACCGGGAAGTATTGGCATACAGATCACGACCGTGTCGGGCGAAGCCTTAATTATTGCTTTGATGAAGTCGGAATATGCGCTGTAAAAACGTCCGAAAGTAAGATTTGCATAGTTTTTGACGTCGTCGGCACCGACGGAAACGAGCAGATACAGAGGCTGAAGCTTTGCTACAGCATCGGGGACAGAGAGCATCGAGTCTGAGTCGGTCATATACACCAAAGCTTCCTCTCCGAGCAAAATCGAAAGGGAAGAAGACACACCGGTGAGTACCCTGTCTGTTTCTTTGCTGTCGGCAAGCATTGAATGAGATTTTAAGCCATAGAGGGAAGAGTCGGTTAAAAAGAAAAACTTGTTGATATAGTCTGTTCCCTGATCCTGAGTATAGACCATTAAAGAATCAAGAAGTTCCTTTTCGGTGACCGATATAGGCGGAGAGTATGAGTCAAGATCATCGTCGTTACCGCCGCCGTCGTTTGTGTCGGAGGGGGAGATAGGAATATAGATGATTCCGTCTCCGTCGCTGTCAGCATCGGAAAAATTGTTTTCCTTGTCATTAGCACCGTCAGAGGCCTGTTCGTTCGCTTCATCGGTTTCTTCATCCTTGCCGCTGTGATTTTTGATAGCTTCGCAGGCACGGGAAAACAGAAAAGAAACAACGAAAACGACAAGTAGGAAAATGACGGTCGCAACAATGGTTCTATAGCTGATCGGCGAGTCCTTTTTGTTCGGATTTATGCTCATTTTTAGTTATAGATGGATTTATAATCCGAAGATGCGATCTTTTTGTTCTTGTTGTGTCCGCGTATGATGAGAACGGTAGCACATACGCTGAAGTAAATAACAGTATAAACGAGCAGAAGTATCATCGTTGAGCTTCTTCCGGGATCGTAACCGGAAACGCTTATAAAGAGTACGTAGAAGGAAAGCGATGTGATGACGTAGTGAAGGAATATTTTAAGCGAGATGTGAAGGTTTTTGGACTTAAACAAATTGTTTGCCGAAGCGAGAATAAACGAAAATGCGAGGAGCAAAAATCCTGACTTACGCGACAGAACCATTTGCTGTGTGTTGTAATCGAATGCGGCACCCGCTATGTAAAACACCGTGCAAAGAACGGTGTAAATAAGGGAACCGGGATATATTATACGGTGCAGAAGCGTATGAAGTACGCTGGTTTTTTCGGTGGTTTTTGATGCTTTGCTGTTTTTCATGAATATCTCCGATTTATATTAATTCCATACAAACATAAGAAGTATATATTAATATACCATAAGAGTGTGAACAGTTTCAATAACCGTAGGCAAAATTTCAAAAAATAATCACAAAATATCAGTCCGGAGTATCGGGATACAAATAATAAAGGCGTGACACGCGCTCGTTTGCCGCCTCGTCAATATACGTTGGGGCGCGTTTTTTCAAAAGAAATTTCGACAGCTCATACATATCGATCCAGATCTGATTGTAGCCCTCTTTTTGTGACTCGTCAAATATGATCTGCAATCCTACGTGTAGATGCGGCGTGTTGATGTTATTTTTATCGGGTGTTGAGCTGTAGCCTGTCATTCCGAGGTAGCCTATCACCTCGCCTGCATTAACGATCTTGCCATCGTATAAGTCTGCGTAGGGATGTCCGCGTCGCAGATGAGCGTAATAGAAGTAGCGTTTGCCGTCGAAACTGCGTATACCGACACGCCAGCCGCCGTATGTGTTCCATCCGAGCGCTTCAACGTAACCGCTTTCGATGCAGATAATAGGAGTGCCGACGCTTCCCATCATGTCGTGACCGAGATGAGGACGCGCATATCCGAAAGAGCGAGCCGCACCAAAGTCATCAAAATCGGAATACCAAAAACCGCCACCAACGGGCGAAAATGCGCGTATGCCGTATCCTGCTGTAATTTCTTTTCCGCCGTCGGAAAATGCGGTGTACTCGCCGAGCATGCCCGAAAGGATCGCGCCGTATGCTTCGGTATAGTAGGCGTATAGCTTCTCGTTTGATGTTATCTCCGACGCGGTCTCGCCGACGCGGAGCCGCTCGGCGATTGCCTCGATGTCGGATTTTTTATAGTGCGAATAATCGCCACCCGTGCGTGCGGAATATAGCGACAATAGCTCGATCCAATCAATATGACGTTCTGTGCTGTATGATTTAACGTCGATCTCGGCAGCGTCGGCGAGCGCTGCTGACGTCACGTCAAAGTCGATCCACTTTATATAGTCATGGTCGTTATTGCTATCGCTTTCCTGAGCAAATACACGTATCGACGCAAAACCCAAAAATGCGAACAGGAAAGCAAAAAACAGAAAATTCAAATATTTATTCATGTTCTTATTTTCTCTTTGAAAAAGAGTTGAATACGATAAAAATATTACCGAAATTAAGAATAGTTGGCGTCATATCGTTGACTTTTTGTGTTGATCGGGTATATAATATAAATTGTATTATTATGCGGTTTCGATGAAAACCGAAATTAAAAACTCAAAAGATCATGAGGTCGATTATGACAAGACGAGAGGCAAGAGAAGCAGTCCTTACACTTTTATACGAAAAGAATTCAAGACCTGACGAGGACGAGAGGGAAGTTTATGAAAATTCCCTTGCAGTGCGCGAGGTTTCTGACAATGAATACATAAAAAACGTCTATTACGGTGTGACCGAGCATTGTGACGAAATTGACGAACACATCAAAGAATCGGCACACGACTGGTCCGTTGACCGCATGTCGCGAGTAACGCTTTCCATTTTGCGTCTTGCGACGTACGAGCTTTATTTTGAACGCACGATACCCGTGTCCGTTACGATTAACGAGGCTGTTGAGCTTGCAAAGAAATACGATATCGACTCAGCTCCCGCGTTCGTTAACGGCATACTCAATAAGATCGCCAAGGATCCCGAGATCAAAAAGGATCCCGTTCCGAGAAAGAACAAAAAATGACCGACATTATCACAGTTGGAATAGATACGAGTAACTATAAAACGTCAGCCGCCATCGTTATCGGCGGTAAGATCGTGTATAACGGTACCTATCCGCTTTTTGTAAAGGAGGGAGAGCGCGGACTGCGTCAGTCCGACGCCGTCTTTTCTCACGTGAAAAATCTTCCCGGGGTAATGGATAAGATAGGGGAGCTTCTTATAAATTACGAAAAGCGTCCCGACGCCGTCGGCGTTTCGCGCTCGCCGCGTGATGTCGAAGGCTCGTATATGCCGTGCTTTTTGGCTGGCGAGGTTGCGGCGCACGCACTTGCCGCAGGCTCATTTTCACCGTTGTATGAGTTTTCGCATCAGGCGGGACACATAACGGCGGCGCTCTATTCGGCAGGGAAGATCGATTTATTATTCGGAGATAAACCTTTTGCGGCTTTCCATGTTTCGGGCGGCACGACGGAACTGACTCTCGTCACACCGTCGCCGAACACGGCTGAGCTCGCGTTTATAACGCCGACGGGAAACATCCCGACGGACGTAGCGCCGACGATCGAATGCATCGGCGGCACGAACGACTTAAACGCAGGTCAGCTCATCGACCGCGTCGGCGTTATGATGGGAATGAAATTCCCATGCGGTGCGGAGCTTGAACGCACGGCGGCGCAATACGAGGGTGAGGTATATCCCGTATCCGTGTCTGTGAACGGACTCAACTGTAACCTTTCGGGCGCGGAAAACAAGGCGCGTGCGCTTTACGAAAAGACGGGCGATGCTGCCGCTACCGCGGCGTATACGCTCGATTTCGTTACCGATACGCTTGACGCGCTGACAAAGAATCTGCGCCGCGAATATAAAGATATACCCATAATTTACGCAGGTGGCGTTATGAGCTGTATGCGTATGAGAGCGAAGCTCGGCAGAAGGCGTGACGTTTATTTTTCCGATCCCGAGTTTTCCGCCGATAACGCCGCGGGCGTGGCGCGTTTGGCGTATTACGCGCAAAAGAAACGTGATGAGCAGCTCAGAAAATATCTTGAGCAACATAAAAACACAAAGGAGTGACGGAAAAGTGGTCGATTTTTCAAAGATACCGATGACGATGACCGTCACCGAGCTTAACGAATACGTCAAAATGTCCTTGGAGGCAAATCCCGTTCTCGGCGACATCTTCATCAAGGGCGAGATATCAAATTTCACAAATCACTATAAAACAGGGCACCTTTACTTCACGGTGAAGGACGAAACGTCGAATCTGAAAGCCGTTATGTTCCGTTCGTCCGCGTTAAAGCTGCAGTTCCGTCCCGAAAACGGAATGAAGGTCATCGTTCACGGCAGAGTTGCCGCGTTCGTCCGTGACGGCCAGTATCAGCTTTACGCAGATTCGATGCAGCCCGACGGCGTCGGCGCGCTTTATATCGCGT
Source organism: Eubacteriales bacterium (assembly GCA_045588245.1). GTDB lineage: Bacteria > Bacillota > Clostridia > Oscillospirales > CAG-272 > DTU064. Next base: position 125,722 of record JAZNDW010000001.1, on the reverse strand, counting down.
ATGAACAGCTGAAAGCAAAGCTTGAAGCGGAGGGACTTTTCGCCTCGGAACGCAAACGTCCGCTGCCGAAGATACCGTCACGTATCGGAATCATCACAGCGCCTACGGGCGCCGCGATCCGCGATATGATAAACGTGTCGGGCAGACGCTTCCCGATGGCGGAGCTTGTGCTTTATCCGGCGCTTGTGCAGGGACCGGACGCACCGCCGCAGCTTATCGCAGGGCTCAATTACTTTTCAAAAACGCAGTCCGTTGACGTTATAATCATCGGACGCGGCGGCGGCTCTATCGAGGACTTATGGGCGTTCAACGACGAGGGCGTTGCCCGCGCCGTTGCCGCGTGCACGGTGCCCGTTATCTCCGCTGTCGGTCATGAAACCGACTTCACGATCTGCGACTTTGTCGCAGATAAGCGCGCTCCCACACCCTCTGCGGCAGCGGAGATCGCACTGCCCGAGGTAACGGAGCTTCGCCGCAAGCTCAACAATATCACAACGCATAATAACCTCATCCTGTCGCGCGGCTTTGAATCACGCCGCCGCGCGCTTGAAAATCTTTCGTCGCGCCGCGCGCTCCGCGATCCGCGCATGATAACGGATGAAAAGCGGATGCTCACCGTGTCGCTTGCCGATAAGCTCTATTCTGCGTCGCGCAGTATGCTCGACGCATCGCGGATGAAGTTCCTTGCGTCCGCTGTAAAGCTCGATGCACTGAATCCTCTTGCAATACTGTCGCGCGGATACTTTGCTATGTTTGACGGCGACGGTAAGGTCATAAAAAGCGTTGGTGACACAAGCGTAGGACAGACGGTATATATGCGTGCATCCGACGGTAAGATCACCGCAAAAGTTGAAAAAATCGAAACAGAGAACTGATAAATATAGTCTAACGGAGAATAAAATATGTCTATAGAAAACATGACTTTTGAATCTGCGATCGCTCGCCTTGAGGTGATCGTTCGTGCGCTTGAGAGCGGAAACGCACCGCTCGACGAATCGCTTTCGCTCTTCGAAGAGGGTGTCGCACTCGTCAAATTCTGTAACGAAAAGCTTGATGGCGCCGAACAGCGCGTTAAAATGCTCACTTTTGCACCCGACGGAACTCCCACGGAAACGAATTTTGCGCCTAAAGCGTAAAAGCACAGTTATTATAAAAGGAATCGACAGCTTTGAAGAACATAGAAGAAAAAATCACAGAAAACGCTCGTCTTGTGTCGTCTGCACTTGACAGTCTGCTTCCGCAGGGAGAATCCCCCCATTCGCTTATTTACGAAGCCATGCGCTACTCGGCAATGTCGGGCGGCAAGCGCGTGCGCCCTTGCCTGACGATAGAATTCTGCCGCCTTTTCGGCGGAGACGTGATGGCGGCTCTGCCGTATGCCGCCGCTGTTGAATGCGTGCACACGTATTCGCTCATTCACGACGACCTGCCGTGTATGGATAACGACGACGAGCGCAGAGGCAAGCCCACATCGCACCGCGTTTTCGGCGAAGCTAACGCACTTTTGGCGGGCGACGCACTTCTGACGTATGCGTTCTCGCTTATCGCGGATAATCCGTTTGCGGACGCAGCCCGTAACTGCCGCGCCACATCCGTGCTCGCATCCTCAGCAGGGCATGACGGCATGATTGGCGGTCAGATATGCGACATGATGTACGAAAACAGCGACGTAAGCTTTGAGGAGCTTGCCGATATGCATCGCAAAAAGACGGGCGATCTTATCGCCGCGTCGGCGCTTTTGGGTGTTGCCGCCGCCGATATAAACGGCGAGCTTTCCGAGTCCGTTTATGCCGACGCACGCAGATATGCCTATAACATCGGACTTGCTTTCCAGATAATAGACGATATTCTTGACGATATCGAGGACGGCGGTGCAGGGGATGACGGAAAAACGACGATTCTTTCCTTCATGAGCGCCGATGAGGCTAAGTCACTTGCCGTTACGTTGACGCAGAATGCGGTTGATGCCATCAGAAATTATCCGGGCTCTGATGATCTGTGCGAGCTGGCGGTTTGGCTCGTCAGAAGAAGCATATGATTTACGGTTCTGATGAATATTTTATGAATATATTCGGTTGATTTAATTTTTCACAAATGTTATAATTAACATGAGACTTGATGTATATTTATTTGAATACGGTTATGCGGACAGCCGCGCCAAAGCAAAGTTCCTTTTGATGGAGGGGGCTGTCACCTTTGACGGCAAAACGAAGTTGAAGCCGTCGGTAGATGTCGACGAGACAGCCGAGCATATCGTAGAGATAAAAGAAGCGTGCCCGTACGTCAGCGTCGGCGGAATGAAGCTCGAAGCTGCGTTTGACAGATTCGGCATATCTGCAGTAGACGCCGTATGCGCCGATATCGGTGCGTCAACAGGCGGTTTTACGGATTGCCTCTTGCAGCACGGTGCGGCACGAGTTTATGCAATCGACTCTGGAACGTCACAGCTTCACGAAAAGCTTCGCGCCGACAGCCGCGTTATTTCAATGGAAAATACGAATGCGCGCGACATCACCCGTGACGATATAGGCGAAGAGGTCAGTATTGCCGTGTGCGACGTGTCATTCATCTCGCAAAGACTCATTTTGCCCGCGATCACTGATATATTGGCTTTTGGCGGACAGTTCGTAACGCTTATAAAACCGCAGTTTGAGCTTGACCGCGCCAGAATTGGAAGAGGCATTGTCAGCGAACCGTCACACCGCGCAGATGCAATATATTCCGTCATAAAGTCGGCTGCGGAGAATGGACTTTCATTCCGTGCGATCACGCTTTCGCCCGTTTCGGGCGGCGGTATCAATGACGATCGCGCCGCAAAGCGAGGGAATCGTGAATACGTTGCATTATTTTTGAAAACAAACGAAATGAAACTGACCGTAACCGAAAGAGAGATCAAGGAGTACGTTAAAAATGAAAACAGTACTGATACTGCCACTCGGTATAAAAGATAATAACGACGCACGGCTCATTGATCTACACCGTTTTTGCAAGGAGTCGGGCGTGACGGTTTATATGAAGCGCGAGCTTCCCATTCCCGATATTATAGCAGAGGAGGTTGAGCTTTACAAAGGCGATACCTCAAAACTTGACCTTGTGGTTTCCGTTGGCGGTGACGGATCGATGCTTTATGCTGCGCACGAAGTGCTCGAAGAAGATATACCGATCGTCGGTATCAATACGGGAAACGTAGGTTACATGGCGGAGCTCGGCATCAATGAGATGCATTTACTTAAAAAGATATTCCGCGGTGAATACAGGATCGACGAGCGTATGATGCTGACAGCGGAAATCGTGCTCGGCGGCAAAGTTTATTACAGAGCACAGCCGTGTCTTAACGATATTGTTATATCAAAGGCGGCAGCGTCTGTTATCGCGCCGATCGAGATATACTGCCACGGCGAAGAAGCCGGACGATACGACGCGGATGGCGTTATATTTGCAACGCCAACAGGCTCAACGGCGTATTCACTTTCGGCAGGAGGACCGCTTATCGATCCGACCATGGACTGTATCTGCGTCACGCCGATCTGTCCGCATTCGGTGCTTGCACGTCCTGCCGTTTATTCGGCGGGGAGCGTTTTCGTCTGCCGTGCAGGTGATTGGCGCCGCGGAGAGCTTGATCTTATCGCAGACGGCGGTGAGGCTGTCCGTATTCCTGACGGTGCCGATGTGATTATCAGAAAAAGCGAGATGAAAACGCAGTTTGTCCGCGTTTCCGAAAAAGGATTTACGGGTGTTTTCAGAGCAAAGATGGTCGGCCGTTGAAAAAGGTTAACAAGACGCAAAAAATGCATAAATAATTCGTGAGGTATAAATCTACATGAAAAACAAAAGACAGAACAAAATCCTTGAGCTCATTTCGAGATACGACGTTGAAACACAGGAGGATCTTATAGAAAAGCTCCGTCTTGAAGGCTTTGCCGTAACACAGGCGACAGTTTCGCGTGATATACGCGAGCTGAAGCTTTCAAAGATTACGACAGAGCGCGGTATGTATAAATATATCCAGCCACAGCATACTTCAGGTGTCAATATGGCGAAGTTCAATCTTGCGCTTGCCGAATCGATCATCAGCGTTGATTATGCTCTCAATAATGTCGTTATCAAGACATTTCCCTCAATGGCTCCTGCAATAGCGTCCTCCATCGACGGTATTGCTTCGCCGGACATTCTCGGATGTGTTGCGGGTGATGACTGCATCATCATCGTCACCCGTACGGAGGACGACGCCGCAGACATCAGCGAAAAGATCAGAGGACTCATAAAGACCGTGTAAGCGGTTGAACACAGGATCACTATGATTTCATCACTTCACATTGAAAACGTTGCTGTTATAAAATCGCTTGATGTAGATTTTGAAGGCGGTTTTACCGTCATAACAGGTGAAACGGGTGCAGGTAAATCAATAATACTTGATTCGATCTCACTTTTGCTCGGAGCGAAAGCGCAATCCGCCCTTGTGAGAACTGGAGAGTCGCGTGCGTATGTGTCGGCGCTCTTCACCGATGTGCCGAACGATGTCGCGTTGGCTTTGTCGGAGCTCGGCATTGATGCCGACGACGGCGAGCTGACGGTCGAACGCACCGTCAGCTCGGACGGAAAAAGCACCGCGAAGATGAACGGCAGAGCCGTGTCGCTCTTGAATCTGCGCCGTGTTATGACTCCGATGATAACGATCAACGGACAAAGCGAGAGCCTCTCGCTCAAAACGTCGGAGGCGCAGATGGCGCTGCTTGACGAATACGCCGAGGACGAACGTGAGCTTACGCTCTACCGCGCCGCATACGAGGAGCTGACGGCGGTACGCGCTGAATATGCCAAGGTCAAGCGGCTCGCGGGTGAAGGCGCGCTTGCCGCGGATCTGCTCAAATATCAGATCAAGGAGATCGACGCTGCAAAGCTGAAGCCCGATGAAGATGACGAGCTGAACCTTGAGCTGGCGCGTCTGAAGGCTGGAGAAAGGATAATCAAGCTTGCAAGCTTCGTTTACCGTGCCGCTTACGGCAACGAAAAGGGCGCATCGGCGGCATATCTTGCCGAACGTGCCGCCTCTGCCATGGAACAGCTTTCCGAGTTTTCAAAGGACGCGGTGGAGGATGCCGAAAAGCTTCGCTCAATTTCTGCGGAGCTGGAGGACATAGCAAGACGGACTTACGATACGTTTGAGCTTGGCGGTGCCGAGGACGAAGATCCGTCCGAACGCATCGAAAAGATCGAAGACAGACTTGACGTAATTTTCAGGCTGAAGCGTAAATACGGCGGCACGCTTGCGGCGGTGCTGTCGCACCGCGAGGATGCGGCACGCAAGCTCGACGCGATCGAAAATAACGACGACAGAATTGCTGAGCTTGAAAAAGTGCTCGCCGAAAAAACGAACGAAGCGGCGCGTCTTGCCGAAGCGCTTACGGAAAAGCGAAAGCTCGCGGCGGCTTCGATGACGTCGCAGATCTGCGACGTATTGGTGGGGCTTGATATGCCGAAGGTCACGTTTTTCGTTGACTTTGCTCCGTCAGAGCTTTATGCCGACGGAGCCGAAACGATATCGTTTTATATTTCCGCAAACGCGGGCGAGGACGCGCGTCCGTTGTCGCTTGCGGCATCGGGCGGTGAATTATCCCGTGTCATGCTTGCGATAAAGAGCGTCGGCAACGTGAAAAGCGGAGAGGCAACCGTTATCTACGACGAGATCGACACGGGCGTGTCGGGCTCGACGTCGGGTAAGATCGGTCTGCGCCTGAAAGAAAGCGCCGAATACCGTCAGATAATCTGTGTAACGCATTCGCCGCAGATAGCGGCGCTTGCCGATACGCATTACCTCACTTATAAGCGCGAGATCGACGGACGAACGGAATCCTTTGTCCGAACGCTCGACGGAGAAGACAGGATCAACGAGATCGCACGCATAATCGGCGGTATCAACGTAACACAAACTCAAAAGCGTGCCGCACGCGAGCTTATCGCCGAAGGCATAAAAACGGACGGCTGATTCGTGATCAATCAGAAAAAACAGACATATATATACTGAAAGGTGACTACAACTTATGGGAATCTATGAAGAACTGCAAGCAAGAGGACTCTTGGCACAGGTAACGAACGAAGAAGAGATCAGAACAATGATCAACGCCGGCAAGGCTACGTTTTATATCGGATTTGACTGCACGGCAGACAGCCTGACGGCAGGACACTTCATGGCGCTGACGCTCATGAAGAGACTGCAGATGGCGGGAAATAAGCCTATCGCCCTGATCGGCGGAGGCACGACCATGATCGGCGACCCGTCGGGACGCACCGATATGAGAAAGATGCTCACAAAAGAGGACATCGACCATAATGCAGCTTGCTTCAAGCGTCAGATGGAACGCTTCATCGACTTTTCCGAAGGAAAAGCGATGATGATCAATAACGCCGAATGGCTGCTTGATCTCAACTACGTTGAGCTTCTCCGCGAGGTCGGTTCATGCTTTTCCGTCAACAATATGCTTCGCGCAGAATGTTATAAACAAAGAATGGAAAAGGGGCTTTCTTTCCTTGAGTTCAACTACATGATCATGCAGAGCTACGACTTTTACTACCTGTACAAAAAGTACGGCTGTAATATGCAGTTCGGCGGCGACGACCAGTGGTCGAATATGCTCGGCGGCACAGAGCTCATCCGACGTAAGCTCGGCGCTGACGCTCACGCGATGACGATAACGCTTCTCACCGACTCGCAGGGCAAGAAGATGGGTAAAACGGCAGGCAATGCCGTATGGCTCGATCCGAACAAGACGAGTCCGATCGATTTCTATCAGTATTGGCGCAACGTTGCGGACGACGACGTTATGAAGTGCATCCGTATGCTCACGTTCCTGCCGCTTGAAGAGATCGATAAGATGGCAAGCTGGGAGGGCGCACAGCTCAACCGTGCAAAGGAGATCCTCGCATACGAGATCACACAGCTCGTTCACGGTAAGGAAGAGGCAGACAAAGCCGACGCTGCAGCCAAAGCCGTATTCGGCGGTGGCGGCAACTCCGAGAATATGCCTACAACGGAGCTGACCGATGAAGATTTCACCGACGGTAAGATCGGTATACTTGACATGATGATCAAAGCAAAGCTCGCTCCCTCGCGCAGAGAGGGAAGAACGCTCGTTATGCAAGGCGGAGTTCTCGTTGACGGCGAAAAGGTGACTGATCCGAACATGGCGCTTGATGCTGCGGCTTTCGCTGAAGGTGTTGTCGTTAAGAAAGGCAAAAAGACGTTCCATAAGTTCACAAAGGCATGAAGTACGATATAATCCTCTTCGACGCCGACGGAACTCTTTACGATTTTGACGCCTCGGAGCGAAAGGCTCTCAGCGAAACTCTCGTGTGGGCAGGGCTGCCCGCGGACGAGGACACGATGATGCTTTATCATGAGATAAACGCACGAGAATGGGAAGCGCTCGAACGCGGAGAAACGACGCGTGAGAGACTTCGCACCGAGCGTTTCCTGAAATTCATGGCTGAAATGGAGAAAAACGGTTACGCCTCGGATAAAACCGCCGTTATGATGGCGGATTCTTATATCGAAAAGCTGTCGCATCAGTGTATACTTATCCCCAAAGCCGTCGAGGTGTGCCGCAAGCTGTCCGAAAAATGTACGCTTTACATTGTGACGAACGGAACGGCATGGGTGCAGAAATCACGTTTTGCGGATTCACCCCTGAACGAATATATAACGAAAACGTATATTTCCGAGGAAATAGGATGTGCAAAGCCCGCACGTGAATTTTTTGATGCGGTCATCTCGGACATCGGTATCAGCTATGACGAAGCGAGAAAAAGAGCAGTCGTTATTGGAGATTCGATCTCAAGCGACATTATGGGAGGCATCAACGCGGGGCTCGATACCTGTTGGTATAATCCCAATCGCAAAAGCTCGTGTGACGTTAAGCCTACGTATACGGTAACGTCGCTATATGAGCTATATCCAATCATTTATTCGGAGTAATTGAATTGAAATATAAAGACATAATCGAATTTTTGTCCCGCAATGCGGGTGAATACGAATACAGTCTCGAAAAATCCGGAGCGGAGCTTTCTTCCTTTCGCATAGGAGGCGCTGTCGCCGTTACGGTATATCCGAAAACAAAGGGGGCGCTTTGCGCCCTTTTGCGGTATTTAATAAAGACCGAAACGAAGCATACGGTGCTCGGAAACGGTACGAACATCCTCGTTGCAGACGATGGATACGACGGCGTGCTCGTTCTCACATCAAAGCTTGATGAGCTCAGCATCAACGGTACGACCGTGACAGTCGGTGCGGGAAAAAGCTTTACCGCCACCGCTTCTGCCGCACAACGTGCAGGGCTTGCCGGACTTGAATTTGCATACGGAATTCCCGGAACAGTCGGCGGCGCAGTCACGATGAATGCGGGAGCATACGGCGGTGAAGTCAATGACGTGATTCTATGCGCCGAATGCTACGATGCCGACGCCGATACAGTCGTGAAGCTCGACCGCGAGGCACTCTTACTCGGATACCGCGACAGCGTCGTCCGCCGCCGTCCGCTCACGGTGATCTCGGCGACGTTTGGGCTGACCGCAGGCGACGGCGAGGAAATACTCGCCAAAATGACCGATTATATGAGCCGCAGACGCTCAAAGCAGCCGCTTGAATATCCGAGCGCGGGAAGTGTTTTCAAGCGCTATCCCGGATACTTCACAGCACAGCTTATAGATGAAGCCGGGCTGAAGGGCTGCCGTATCGGAGGAGCCGAAGTTTCGGAAAAACACGCGGGATTTATCGTTAATCGCGGCGGTGCCACCGCCGCCGACGTGAAATCCTTGGTTTGCCTCATTACAGAAAAGATCAAGGAAAAAAACGGCATCGAAATTGAACGCGAGATAATATATCTATAAAAACTATGTCATATTCATCGGATATTAAGTCGGAATTGATTTCGGCAAGAGTAAAAAACGGCTGTTGCCGAAGAAATATTCTTCGCGCAATGCTCCTTTCTTTGCCAAACGTACCCGATTTCAGAAATAAAACCGTCAAGGATTATTTTTATTCGCTCACGGAAGAGTTTTATCCAGGTTCCTCACCCGATAAAGCTGATCAGGGCGAGCTTGACGACGTATCGCACTATAAATGTGCCAACTGCCGCGGCGCGCTCTTACGCGGGCTCTTCATCGCTGTCGGAAGCGTAAACGATCCCGAAGCGCACGAATATAACCTTGATTTTACCTTCCGCACAGAGGCGAGCGCCGACGGCGCGGAGAAGCTTTTGGTGTTGTGCGGCTTTGAGCCGAAGCGGCGAATTCGCCGAGGTGCATACGTCCTGTATATCAAATCGAGCGAAAAAATAGGCGAATTTTTCGCCGCAGCAGGGAATAACCGTGTTATGTTTGACATTATTAATGCAAGAATGGAAGCGGACATAACGGGCGACCTCAACCGTGCAAACAACACGGATATCTCAAATATCAGCAAGTCCACAGCCGCGTCGGAGCGTGCGTGCGACGCCGTCCGCTTTCTTATGACGACGGAGCGTATGCATCTGCTTGATGATACGCTTTATAAAACGGCAATGCTGCGCATCGAAAATCCCGAGCTGTCGCTCTTTCAGCTCGCAGCCGCGTCAAGCGAAGGCGTTTCAAAATCGACTCTCAATGCGCGGCTTGCGCGAATTATCGCGATAGCCGACAAATACAGAAAATAAACGGCAAGGAGGTGCGCCCGATGGCGGAATTCTGTCACTTACATCTGCATTCCGAATACAGTCTGCTTGACGGCGCATGCCGTATCAAGGATATTCCGCGGATCGCCAAGGAAATGGGGCACACCGCCGTCGCTCTCACGGACCACGGCGCGATGTACGGCGCTATTGAGTTTTATAACGCTTGTGTTTCCGAGGGAATAAAGCCGATTATCGGCTGTGAGGTATACGTTGCGCCCGGCTCGCGCTTTGATAAGCGCGACGGCAGAGGCGCGTCACCGACGCATCTCGTTCTGCTTGCGAAAAATGATGTGGGATATAAAAATCTCATAAGGATCGTTTCTCGCGGCTGGACAGAGGGCTTCTACTCAAAGCCCCGTGTCGACATGGAGCTTTTGCGGACGTACAGCGACGGACTCATCGCGCTGTCAGCCTGCCTTGCCGGCTACATTCCGAGAGCAATTATCGCGGGAAATTTCGCGGGCGCACGCGATTACGCTTTGACGCTCCGCGACATTTTCGGAGAGGATAATTTTTATCTCGAGCTTCAAAATCACGGACTCGACGAGCAGGATACTGTCAACGAGTCACTCATCCGCATCAGCAACGAATGCGGTATCGGCCTCGTTGCAACGAACGACGTCCATTATCTATACCGTGCCGACGCCGACACGCAAGCGATCCTGCTCTGCATACAAACGAACAACGTCATCTCCGACGGCAGACCCATCGGCTTTGAAACAGACGAGTTTTACTATAAATCGACCGCTGAAATGGAGCGACTTTTCGGTGCAGTCAAAGGCGGCGAGCCTATCGCAAACACGGTAAAGATCGCCGAGATGTGCAACTTGACGCTTGATTTTGACAAAATTTATATGCCGCGCTATCCGTTCACGAACGGCATCGACCCGGAAGAATATCTCAAAAGGGAAACCGAACGCGGACTTTCGGAGCGTCTCCGACGCGGACATATCGTTTACGACGAAGAATATCCTGAAAAAATGTATCGTGAACGTGTCGAATACGAGCTTTCCGTCATTACGGGCATGGGATATGCAGAATACTATCTGATCGTTTCTGACTTTATTTCATATGCAAAGAAAAACGGTATCCCCGTAGGTCCGGGGCGCGGCTCGGGCGCGGGAAGCCTTGTTGCGTATCTTCTGGGCATCACAGACATAGATCCGCTTCATTACGGACTGCTGTTTGAACGCTTTCTTAATCCCGAGCGCGTCAGTCTGCCCGACTTTGATATTGACTTCTGCTACGACAGACGCGACGAGGTTATCGAATATGTAGCCGATAAATACGGACGCGAACACGTTTCGCAGATAATCACGTTCGGCACGATGGCGGCACGCGCCGCCGTCCGCGACGTCGGACGTGCGCTCGGTATGTCCTATGCCGACACGGACAGGATCGCAAAGCTTATTCCGCAAGCTCTCGGCGTCACCCTCGACGACGCTATGAAAAACGAGGAGCTGACGGAGCTTTACCAAAGCTCCCGTGAGGTTGCCAAACTCATAGACACGGCTAAAGCGCTCGAGGGAATGCCGCGTCACGCATCAACGCATGCCGCAGGCGTCGTTATCACAAGCGAGCCGCTTTCGGACATCGTGCCGCTCGCCGTCAACGGCGGCACCGTCGTGACGCAGTTTGATATGGACACCGTCGCGAAGGTGGGACTTGTCAAGTTCGACTTTCTTGCACTGCGATATATTACGATAATTTCAAACACGGTCCGCCGTATACGTGAGCGTGAGCCCGATTTTGATATCGCGCTCATTCCTGCGGACGATGCGGCAACGTTCGATATGATAAGTACGGGCGCGACAAATGGCGTATTCCAGCTTGAAAGTGCGGGAATGCGGCGTATGCTTCAACAGCTTTGCCCGAACTGCTTCGCCGACATCATCGCCGCGATCGCACTTTATCGTCCGGGACCGATGGATTCGATCCCGACGTATATCAAACGTAAGCGAGAGGGCGGCGAGATCAGATATACTTCACCCGAGCTCGTCCCGATCCTTGCGGAAACGTACGGATGCATCGTTTATCAGGAGCAGGTAATGCAGGTGTTCCGCGCCGTTGCGGGATATTCATACGGCAGAGCCGACGTTGTGCGCCGCGCTATGGCGAAGAAAAAAGCGGACGTGCTCGAAGCGGAACGCGGAGATTTTGTCCGCGGTTCCGTTGAGCGAGGAATGAGCGAATCGGAAGCAACGGAGCTTTTTGATGAAATGGCGTCGTTTTCAAGCTATGCCTTCAACAAAAGCCATGCCGCCGCTTATGCCGTCATATCCTACCGCACGGCATATCTGAAGCGCCATTATACGAAAGAATACATGGCATCACTGCTTGACTCCGTTCTCGGTTCGGAGGGTAAGACCGCCGAATATATTGCCGAATGCGGTGAATACGGAATCAAGGTTTTACCGCCCGACATCAACAAAAGTCTTGCGGACTATACCGTCGGCAACGACGGCATACGATATGGGCTTGCCGCACTTAAAGGGCTTGGCCGTCAGTTCATTGAAACGATCGCGGACGAAAGATCCCGCGGAGGAGATTTTCGCTCGTTTTATGACTTTGCCACACGTATGAGCGAGTATGATTTCAATAAACGACAGATTGAGTCACTTATCAAAAGCGGAGCTTTTGATAAGCTCGGTACGCGCCGAAGTCAGCTTATCGCCTCTTTTGAAGAGATCGTTGACGGATTGCACGAAAAAAAGAAGCGCAGCGTGGCAGGTCAGCTCGATATGTTTGCCGTCAAAGATGACGATGAAACGGCAGTATCCCCCGAATACGTATATCCCGACATTCCCGAGCTTTCGCGTAAGCGACTGCTTGAGCTTGAACGTCAGGTGTCGGGAATGTATTTTTCGGGACATATCCTTGACGACTACGAGCGCGAGCTATCGGTCATCAAGCCGACGCAGGTCGCCGATATAAAATCGGCGGACGCGGATGACTCCGAAACAGACTCCGACGAGGAAAGGTGTCAATATTCCGACCGCGACAAGGTAACTGTCGCAGGCTTGATAACGCGACGCACCCCGAAAGAAACAAGAAAGGGCGACAAAATGATGTTTGTCACCCTTGAAGATAAAACAGGCGATATCGAAGTCGTCATATTCCCGAAGCAGTTGTCCCGCTACGGCGAATACTTCTATATCGAAGATCCGATCGTTATAAAAGGCGAGCTTTCCATAGAGGACGAGCAAGCGCCGAAGATTCTATGCAGCTATTGCGCGCCGCTGACCGAAGCGGCAAAGACAGCGATAGCGACGGAAAATGAGCCTGTTCCGAAAAGCAACGTAAGTTCTGAATCGACACAAAAGCCGACGCAGGCGAAAGCACCGTCACGCCTTTATATACGCGTTGACAGCATGGATACGGCGGAATATAAGCGTGCGTCCGCGTTGATCGAGATCTTCTGCGGTAATTTGCCCGTGTTCGTCTACGATAAATCGTCGGGCGAATATAAACGTTTTGAAAATTGCGGCGCTGACACCGCATCTCGCCGACTGATCGATGAGCTGCGGCGGACGCTCGGCGAGGATAACGTCGTTTTACGGTAAACGTCAGCTTGTGAAAGCTTCGATCAGAGCGTGAAGCATTTCCTCATCGCAATATATCCCAGCCGTCAGCTTTTCCGCAGTTTCTTTGGGAAGCGTAAAAACATAAACAGGGAGCACACGTTCAGGCGTGCTCTCGCCTTCGGGGAAAATGCCGATCATCCCGTAATGCTCACGCACGGTGTAATATTTTTGAGATGCGGTCGGTGAAAAAACTTCCTTAGCATCGTCGGTATCGATGCTGCCGTCAGCCGTTGTGCCGCCGTTTGCGCCGTGGAGAGAAGAACTCGCCTCGTTTTCCGTCGGCACGCTTACGTCGGACAGGCATAATATGCGGATCAACCCTAAGCTCAGTAAAAATAAGGCGAGCACAGCGGACATCATTACGCATTTTTTAACGCCACCGCGTGAAAAAACGTTGTAAGTTGTGTTTATCATAATGTAAAACCTTATCAAAATATAAATATTTTTTATTCCTATACACTATTATCCTCATCCATTAATAAATTATTCAAAAGTTTAGGTTATACTAACACTAATTAAAACGAAAAGGAGGTACGGGCATGACAGGAGAAAACAAACATGATTCCAAATTACCCGTTTTTATGAAACGTCTGCTCGCATATCTCGAAAAGCAGTACGGTAACGTAAGTTGGGGCAGAGAGCTCATCTATGCGCTCGGCATTGTTCTCAAGGTTATCTATTCGATATTTGCGATCATACTTGACGTTGTTATCACGCTTTTGCTGATTATTGCCGTAACGGGAATTATCGTTGTCACGGCTTTTGCCGTATATATAAACAACAATATCGACCCGACCTTTGATCATAATCTTATCGTAACGTCAACCGACAAAACGTCACAGCTTTATTACATGGACTATACCGACCGCGAGAATCGTGTCGGTACGGCTGTTGCTATTGATGACCAGGTGCTCGCAGGAGAAGAGTATTCGATTTGGGCAGATTACACCGACTTCCCGAACCATCTCGTTGATGCGTTTATTTCCATTGAAGACGAACGTTTCTGGACGCACAACGGAGTTGACTGGTACCGCACTGCGGCTGCGGCGGTGAACGAGGTGCTTCACCTGAAGGATACCTTCGGAGGATCGACCATCACTCAGCAGCTCGTAAAGAACGCAACAAAGGACGATGATTTTACGATCCAACGTAAGGTCCAGGAGGTCCTTCGAGCCATCAACCTTGAAAAATCGTACAGTAAAGAAGAGATTATAACGATGTACCTGAACATTATCAGTTTTTCGCAGAACTGTATCGGTGTTCAGAGTGCGGCGCAGACATATTTCGGTAAAGACATCAGCGAGCTGACTCTTAACGAATGTGCGGCACTTGCGGCGATCCCCAAATCCCCGTATAAATACGATCCGAAGCGCAATCCCGATGAAAATACCGATAGACGCAGAATCGTTTTGACGGCGATGCTTAAACAGGGAAGAATCACACAGCAAGAGTTTGACGAAGCTTTCTATGAAGAGCTCGTCCTGACGGAGAATTCATCAACTGCTTCGACAGGTACTACGTCATGGTATACGGACGCCGTTATCAATGATATAATCGAGGATTATTCCGAGCAGTACGGTGTCACAACGACGGTTGCAAGTCTGCAGCTTTATACGGCAGGCTGGAACATATACACCGTTATGGATCCCGTGATTCAGGAAAAGCTTGAGGCGGTTTATCTTAATGACGATTATTTCCCCAAAGGAGAAACGGGTATTCAGCCGCAGTCTGCTGCCGTGATCATTGACCCGACAACGGGTGACTTGCTTGCGCTTGTCGGTGGACGCGGCGAAAAAACACAGAGCCGTACGCTTAACCGCGCAACACAGTCAACGCGTCCGTGCGGTTCGTCGATCAAGCCCTTGTCCGTATATGCTCCCGCAATAGAAAAGGGACTTATAACCTGGGGATCGGTATTTGATGACGTTCCCGTCAACTTCGGTGTTTACGAAAACGTTGAAGATGCGGTAGCATGGCCGAGAAACTCCAACAGCAAATACGCAGGACTTACAACGGTATACGAAGCTCTTCGTCAGTCAAGAAACACGATTGCTGTTCGGGTGCTTCAGCTTCTTGGACTTGACGAGTCCTTCACATTCCTGAAAGAAAAATGCCACATTGACAGCCTTATTGAAAGCTATGAAAATGAAGCAGGCGTAGTATTTTCCGATAAAGCGGCAGCGCCGCTTGCATTGGGTCAGCTTTCATACGGTGTTACCGTACGCGAAATGACGGCAGCGTATCAGATCTTTGCCAATGACGGCGTATACAATTATTCCCGCACATATATCTCCGTTACAGATGCAGACGGAAACGTCGTTCTCTCAACGGATAAGCCCTCTGAGGTCGTTCTCTCCGAGCAGACCGCAAGTATCATGACAAAGCTCATGGAAGCAGTCGTTGACACGGGTACGGGACGTAAGATCACGCTTAAAGAAGATATCGACATCGCAGGCAAAACGGGTACAACGAACGCAGACTATGACCGCTGGTTTATTGGCTACACGCCCTACTACCTGTGCGGTGTTTGGTTTGGTTACGACCTAAACCAGACTTTGTCGGGATTCTCCGTCAACCCTGCAATGACGATTTGGGACAGCGTTATGACGATCGTGCATGACGAGATCATTTCTGATGCTAAGGCGGGCAATTCGGTTTTGCGTGAATTTGAAGACGCGACGGGTCTTATCGAATGCACGTACTGTGCCGATTCAGGCAAGCTTATGACAGAAGCGTGTGCGCTTGACCCCCGAGGAAACCGCGCGCAAACGGGATACTTCACAATTGATACGGCTCCCACGGAAGCCTGCGACGTTCACGTTTTGGTAAACTATGACGTAACGACGGGCGGTGTGGCAAGCCAATACTGCAGTGCCGCCAACATTGAACAAAGATCGCTGATCAAGGTTAACTCACGCAGTTTCCCGATCGAGGTCACCGTAACTGACGCTCAGTACGTTTACCGTGATCTGCCGATGGGAATACAGCCTTCGGGTTGGTGGGGTGTTTCCTTCTTTGCAAATTTGTTGAAAGAAGGAGAATTTTGCGGCGCTTCGGATGTTGAAGAACCGTATAATAAATTCTGTTACGAGCATTATGATTACGATAATGCTACGGGACTTGATACTTCACAGTTCGGTGTGAATGATACAACGGCACCGCCCGAAACAACGGCACCGCCCGAAACGACGGCACCGCCCGAAACAACGACGGCACCGCCCGAAACAACAGTTCCTCCCGAGGAATCAACGGCAGCAGTGGATGCGCCCGTTTTGCCAACAGAGCCGACAGAATAAAAATATGCGTAAAATATCCTCATGCGCTCGCGCATGAGGATATTTCATTAATAAGAGAAAACAGCACTGTGGTATGATTGCATAAAAATTAATTCGATCGGCCATTCATTTTGTGAAAACCGCTTGACACGTGCTGATGATTATATTATAATAATCGTATCATATAATAGAAATCCGTGGAGGTTTTTATGAAAAAGACAACAATCAAAGTTTTGACGCTCGTTATGCTCGCAGTTATGCTCTGCAGTATGTTCTGCGCTTGCGGCAAGAGCAAAATGAACGTTACAATCGGTGTTAAGCTTGGCGACGATTACGTTACATATCAGTACAATGCACATGCCGATGATCCTGACTTTAT
The DNA here is from genome assembly GCA_045588245.1 of Eubacteriales bacterium. GTDB lineage: Bacteria > Bacillota > Clostridia > Oscillospirales > CAG-272 > DTU064. The sequence continues at coordinate 108,780 of JAZNDW010000001.1, read as the reverse complement.
CATTCCTGCTGAAGACCGTACGTTCCTAAATGATGTCGGTGTTGAGATCGCCTATGAAGAAGGCGCACAGGTAAGCGTTCTTGACGTATTCAAGAATGCCGCTGTTGAGTATGCTCTTGACTACACCCTTGATTCCAATGAAGCATCCGTAACGTCCGTTAACAATTACGGTGGATTCACAGGCAAGGATGAAGAGGGCAAGACTCTCGTATTCTTCTGGACATATACTATCAACGGTGTTGAACCTACCTCCGGCAGAGCTGCAACAAACTACGTAAATGACGGCGACAAGATCGTATTTACGCTCACAAGCGCAAGCGAAGACGACTACGAAGCACCTGAAGAATAATCATTAACAAAAAAGACGGAACGAACAGTTCCGTCTTTTTTTTGTTATATTCGTATGTTTGTTCTCATATAATTTAACGGAATTATTTATTTCGGGGAGCTTTATATGAGTAAGATCAAATGTAGGATAGTTGCAGTTATGATCGCGGTTTTTACGCTTTTTTCCACGCTTGCCGTATCTGCGGAGGACGGGGAAGATACCGTTACACCGATTGACGAGGAAGGCGTTGTAACATCGCTTGACGGGGCTGTTACCGTGTCGCTGTCGCTTGACGCGAAAAGCTGTATTCTGATGGAAGCATCGACAGGTCAAGTGCTTTACGAGTCGAATGCCGATGAAGCGTTAGCGCCGGCATCCGTGACAAAAATAATGTCTATTCTGCTCGTTATGGAGGCGATAAAGTCAGGTAAACTGTCGATGACGGATACGGTGTGCGTCAGTGAATATGCGGCATCAATGGGCGGCTCGCAGGTATATCTTGAACCGGGCGAGCAAATGAGCGTTGAGGAGATGCTCAAATGTGTTATTATTGCGTCTGCAAACGATGCAACAGTGGCTCTCGCGGAGCACGTTGCAGGGAGCGAGGAAGCTTTTGTCGGACAAATGAACGCGCGCGCCGCCGAGCTTGGCATGAAAAACACGCATTTCGTCAACACAAACGGACTTGACGATGCGCCCGATGCAGAAACGCATCTGACCAGCGCAAGAGATATTGCAATCATGTCAAAAGAGCTGATTACAAATCACCCCGAGATCTTCAAATTTACAACGACGTGGATGGATTCAATCCGCGGCGGCGCGTTCGGGCTGACGAACACGAACAGACTCGTCCGCTTTTACAGAGGAGCTACGGGACTGAAAACGGGCTCAACGTCAAAAGCAGGTTTCTGCATCTCCGCAACGGCAAACCGCGACGGAATGTCGCTGATCGCCGTTATCATGGGATCACCGACGCGCGATGTTCGCAATGAAGCCGCAAAAACGTTGCTTGATTATGGCTTTGCCAATTTTTCTGTCTACACAAGCGAAGGCGGTGAGGCGGGAAGCATTCCCGTAACGGGCGGTGTGGAGGACTCCGTTACAGCGGAGTACGGACCGTTCTCCGCTGTGCTGAAAAAAGGACAGGAGAAAAACGTCACAGAAAATATCACGCTGTTGCCAAGCGTTGCAGCCCCCGTCAAAGCGGGAGATTCAGTTGGCACGGTCACGTACACGATCGACGGCGAGGTGATAGGCGAGATTACGGTAACAGCTGCAGCTGACGTTCAGAAAATAGGATACTTCGGCGTCGTTTATAAAATTCTTTTGGGACTTCTTTCGTAAATAAATAAAACTCTTATTGAAAAAAACAAAAAAGTATTGTATACTAATAGGTAAGTATCAGTTGATATTTATACTGTATTTATAAATAATAGAAGCCGCAACTGCGGCAAAAATGAAAGGCATATAAAATGAGCATCAATCTCAACAAAAAATTTGTAAGTCAGTTCGTCTCGCAGCACGAGATCGGTTATATGAAGAATACAGCCGAAGCGGCGCTTGCGACCGTAAAAGCAAAAAACGGCCCCGGCAACGATTTTCTCGGCTGGGTAGACCTGCCCGTTAACTATGATAAGGAAGAATTTGCACGCATCAAAGCGGCAGCGGAGCGCATCAAGGATATGTGCGACGTCTTTATCGTTATCGGTATCGGTGGCTCATACCTCGGAGCACGCGCCGTTATCGAATACGTTAAGTCAAATAACTATAACGCACTTCCGAAGGATACGCCCGAAATCTACTTTGCGGGCAATAACATCAGCTCCTCCGCTATCGTAGAGCTCCTTCGTATCTGCGAGGGAAAAGACGTTTGCGTGAACGTCGTATCAAAATCTGGAACGACAACGGAGCCCGCTATCGCGTTCCGTATCTTCCGTGATATGATGAACAAAAAGTACGGCGAGGAAGAAGCGAAGAAGAGAATCTTCGCAACGACTGACCGCGCTCGCGGAACTCTCAAGAGCTTTGCAGACAAAACGGGATACGAAACTTTCGTTGTGCCTGATGATATCGGCGGACGTTTCTCCGTTCTCACAGCCGTCGGTCTTTTGCCCATCGCCGTTGCGGGGATCGACATCGACGCTCTTATGGCAGGTGCCGCCTCCGCAAGAGAAGAATACACGAACAAACCCTACGAAGAAAACGCATGCCTGCAGTATGCGGCTCTGCGCAATATTCTCAACCGCCGCGGCAAGGATACAGAGATCCTCGTAAGCTATGAGCCCGCTACCGCCATGCTTTCCGAATGGTGGAAGCAGCTTTACGGCGAAAGCGAAGGCAAGGACGGAAAGGGCATTTATCCTTCCTCCGTTATCTTTTCCACTGACCTTCATTCTCTCGGTCAGTTCGTTCAGGACGGAAACCGTAACCTCTTTGAAACTGTTCTCGATATCAAGAATCCGAGCGATACTTACGCCGTACCGTTCGATCCTGAAAATATCGACGGACTCAACTTTATCGCAGAACGTCAGATAGACGAGATCAACCATACCGCTATGCTCGGAACGCTCCTTGCTCACGTTGACGGCGGCGTGCCTAATATCGTCCTTGAAACACCCGACAGAAGCGAGGCGAGCCTTGGTGAGCTGATATACTTCTTTGAGCTTGCCTGTGCCGTTTCCGGTTATATTCTTGGCGTTAACCCCTTCGATCAGCCCGGTGTTGAAAGCTATAAGAAGAATATGTTTGCTCTTCTCGGGAAACCCGGTTATGAGGACATGAAATCGGCTCTCGAGGACAGAATTGCATCACTTTAAGTATAATTTACCGAAAATATTGTATCAAATATAAAATGACTGTTGAAAGTCGGAGCTGTTTCATGTTATAATGAATTAAACATGATATAGTAAAGCATAACAGCAGTCAAAACGGAGGAATTTAATGTTAAAATTGATTATCGGTCTTAAGGGGACCGGAAAAACTAAGCAGCTCATCGAAATGGTAAACAAGGCAACCGACACGTCAAAAGGCTCGGTAGTTTGCATTGAAAAGTCCGATAAGCTTCGCTATGATATAAAGTATCAGTGCAGACTTATCGCCGCTGACGATTATTCTATATACGATGCGCAGTCCCTTTTCGGCTTCGTCGCAGGTATTTATGCAAGCAATCACGACGTAACGGATCTCTTTATAGATTCCGCGCTCAAGATCTGCAGAGAGGATAAAGCAGCGTTCGATATGCTGCTTGACGAGCTTTACGCTTTTTCGAATACTCACGGTATCAATTTTATCATCACATCGACCATCGATGCAGCTGATGCAACCGATACAATGAAAAAGTACATATAATTTCAAGTGCGAAAAGGAAAGAGGCAAAAGCCTCTTTTCTTTTTTGTGTCGATATATTACGCTATGGCATATTATGAAATTGAAAGCGAAACAAACAACGTCGCTTTATTTTATAAGGAGGAATGCTTCTCCATGCCTGAGAACAGAAATAATTCTGCAAATCAGTCTTGCGGCCGCGAGACTGTATGCATAGACACCTATAGAGTGCTTGATTCATGCAGAGATAAAGACTGCTTTGAAGATGTAAAAGTCTACCTGACCGATTTCGGACAGGAGCTCATTTCCCGAACGCAGTCTGTCCGTACGAAAAAAGCAGAGATCGTATGGGCAACACTTGATGTCAACGCCGTGCCGTTCAACCGTGGCTTTTATCAGATCAATATAAGAATGTACGTGAAGGTAACCGTTGAGGTATGCTGCAACGGTATGCCCCAAGAGCTTGTCGGTATCGCTGTCGTTGAAAAGCGCGTCATACTCTTTGCTTCCGAAGGAAACGTGAGCATATTCAAGAGCGATCCTTTTGAAGATAATCTTTGCCGCCGCCCGAACCTTTCGGGCAACCGCGTGAATACGAATTTGCCCGTTGCAGTGCTTGAAACTGTCGACCCCGTCATACTCAGTTCAAAGATCGTTGAACCTACAACGTGCTGCTGTTGCTGTTGCTCGCTCGACGATATTCCCGGCGAGGTTGCGTCAGACTTCAACGGAAATCTTGCTGATACGGACGGCGAGCGCTTCCTTGTAGTGTCGCTCGGATTCTTCTCCGTTGTAAGGATCGAGCGTCCTGCTCAGTACCTGATCAACGCAACGGAATACACCGTTCCCGATAAAGAATGTGTAAGCCCCGAGGAAGACGATCCTTGCGCACTCTTCCGTTCAATGTCGTTCCCCGTGAACGAATTTTATCCGCCCTCGTTCGCTTCTCAGGATAGCGGACAGTCAATAGGTCATGGCGGCCGCGGATGCGGTTGCGGATGATGACACAATAAACAAAAAACGCAAAAACTCCGCCATTTGGCGGAGTTTTTGACGTATCTATACCATTTATAAACAAAAAGGATGCAGAGGTTTCTGCATCCTTTTATAGTTCAAACTCTTACCGTGCCCGTAACAACGAGCGTTGATACGCCGGGGGTGACGGCAACGATACCTGTTGCGGGATCCTGCGTAAATGTTGCCGCGGGAACCGTTATCTGCCCCGGAACTGTTGCAAATACACCCGTTGTTTCGGAGTATCTGTAGTTTGCGGGCGTTGTCCATGTTGTACCGTTATACGTTACGGTGATGTCATATAAGATCGGCAAAAACGTGTCACGAACGGTGACGTTATAGTCTATCGTTGCGGGGCTGTTGCCGAAATTTTCGATCGTGAAAGTGTAGGTGAGTCTGTCACCATCTGAAACTCTCGTCGGATCCATGCTCTTTGTGATCGCAAGGCGGGGAGAGTTCGACGTTGTTATCGTTGTACTTGCCGTTACGGGGAACGTGAGCTCATCGGCTGTGACGGTTACGGTGTTTGTGATCTCACCGTCAAGACCGAGCGGTGCCGCATCGGTCAACGTGGATCTGTAAATAATTATTACGTTGCCGTTGGCAGGGATTGTAATACCGGAGAAAACGAGCGGAGGACCTACCGCAACGGCAGGTGCAGGACCGAGCACGCCGTTTGTGAATAATCTTACCGAGCCTGCCTCATATTCGAGCGGATAAAATGTTACGGTCCCGGGCGTGTATGCGCCAAGATCGTCGCTGACGGTGACGCCTGTTACAGCTTCGTCGTCCGTGTTTATGATGCTGATGATATAAACGGGTTCAGAACCGTTCTCATAAGTTGTACCGATTGAAGTTTTCGTGACTGTTAGAGATTCGATTATCTCACCGACGGTGATATTTGAATTAACGACCGTGTCATTATACGATAGCTGTGCCTGATTTGTGAATCGTGCCATATTTAATCTATCCTTTCTTTGTGATTGTGCCGCGGAGCACACGTCCTGACCAAAAACGGTGGCGGAAAAAGTTACCGTTCTGTTTGTTATCAAACGCAACACCCCTTTATTTTTGTTATGGTTAAAATGTCACGGGGGAACGAGTACCCCGCAGTAAAATTATATGTTATGAAAGAGCGATGTGTGCCGCCAAAGATTCAGCCACGAAACGCAAAAAATCCTTGAAAAATAAAGAGTTTTTTCTGAAAATACCTATTGACACGGGCAATTTGTTGTGATATAATTAATCGCCGCTTGCGAGCGGGCTTTTTTAAGTCTGTAATTTTTTTGAAAAATTACAGCGCCTTCCGGCAGCGAGTCTATGAGAAAGAGAGGTGCTTTTCGTGTACGCGATTATCGAAACAGGCGGAAAGCAGTACAAAGTAAGCGAAGGAGAAGTTATCTACGTTGAGCTTCTCGGCGCAAACGAGGGCGACAAATACACCTTCACAAATGTTCTTGCTGTTTCCGGCAACGACGGACTTAAAGTTGGCGCTCCTTATGTAGAAGGCGCAAGCGTTGAAGCTGATATCCTCGGCGACGTTAAGGGCAAGAAGATCTACGTTATGAGATACAAGTCCAAGAAGAACGAGAAGAAGAAGATCGGTCACAGACAGCCTTACACAAAGGTTCAGATCAATAAGATCAACGGCTAATCAATTTTATCGTGACAAAGATTACATTTTACAAGTCGGGCGATAATTATTACGGCTTTGAGGAGAAGGGACATACCGGTTACGGCGAAGCGGGAGACGATGTTCTTTGCGCGGCGCTTTCCTCGATGACGATGTTGATTATCAATGCTATCGAAGTCGTATACGGCTCCGAAGTCGATTATATCATCGACGACAAAACAGCAGACATTAAGCTCATCGCAAGATGTGCTGTTCCGAGATATTCGGACAGCGAAAACAACCAATATGCGATATCGGGGCTTATCAAAGCGTATTATTATCAGTTAATGGATCTGACAGAGGAATACTACGATTATCTCGAAGTCAACGAAGTCGATCTGGATCCCGAAGACGCCTGAATAGGCACTTTAGTGAAAGGAGTATTATTAAGATGTTAAAGCTCAGTTTGCAGTATTTCGCACACAAGAAGGGCGTTGGTTCCACCAAGAACGGACGCGACAGCGAATCTAAACGTCTCGGACCGAAGCGTGCGGACGGTCAGCACGTGCTTGCAGGCAACATCCTCGTTCGTCAGAGAGGAACACACTTCCATCCCGGCGCAAACGTAGGACGCGGAAGCGACGATACACTTTTCGCTCTCATCGAGGGTAAGGTTAAGTTCGAACGCACAAATGCAGGCAAGAAGGTTGTAAGCGTATACGCTGAATAATCTGTCAATAAGAAATCCTCCCCATTTGGGGAGGATTTTTGTTTTTGTGATTGTATTCACGCGAAAAAAATGGTATACTGTATATAGACAGAATATCGGAGGCAAACATGGCGAAATTATATTTTAAATACGGTGCTATGGGTTCGTCTAAAACGGCGCAGGCACTTATAACAAAATTCAATTACGAAGAACGCGGAATGAAGGTGTGGCTCATAAAACCGTCCGTTGATGTGCGCGATGGCGCAGATATCGTAAGATCACGTATCGGACTGCAGGAGCCTGCAACGGTTATTTTGCAGAATGAAGATATAAGACTCGTATTTTCGTGCGGTTACAGCGATGTTGACGTTATCATAGCCGACGAGTGCCAGTTTTTCACCACCGATCATATCGATCAGTTGCGTTCGATCGTAGATGAGATAGACATCCCCGTCATGTGCTTCGGACTCCGTACGGATTTTCAGACGAAGGTCTTCCCGGGATCGCTTCGTCTGTTTGAAGTTGCTGATTCGATAACCGAGATCAAAACTATATGCGATTGCGGCAGAAAAGCAATAGTCAACGCCCGCGTTGACTCGGAGGGCAGAGTTATCACCGAAGGTGAGCAGGTCATGCTCGGCGGCAACGACAGCTACATAGCGATGTGTCATAGCTGCTATAAACACCGCATAAAAGAGCAGGCTTGGTACGTGAAATAATTGAAATAATATAAACCGAAAGGATAAAACTATATGCAAATCAAGGATATACTCGCAAAAGTCGATCATACGCTCCTGTCCGTTACGGCAACGTGGGAAGACATCCGCGCCATCATAGACGACGGAGTAAAATATCAGACCGCGTCCGTGTGCATTCCTGCAGCTTACGTTGAACGCGCGTCGCAATATGCAGCCGGCAAGGTTGCGATCTGCACCGTTATCGGTTTCCCGAACGGATACGATACCGCAGAAGCAAAGGTTTTCATGGCTGCCGACGCCGTTTCCAAGGGAGCTGACGAAATCGATATGGTCGTCAATATTGGCTGGGTAAAGGACGGACTTTACGACCTCGTTCTTGACGAAATAAAACGCGTCAAGGCGGCTTGCGGCGATAAGATCCTTAAGGTGATAATCGAGTGCTGTAAACTCACGGAAAACGAAAAAATCGAGCTCTGTCGCGTCGTTTCCGAATCGGGCGCCGATTACATCAAGACTTCGACCGGCTTTGGCGGCGGCGGTGCCACACGCGAGGACGTTGCACTTATGGCAAAGTATTCCGCGCCTCACCTGAAGATCAAAGCCGCAGGCGGAATCAAAAACCTTGACGATGCACGCGACTTTATTACCCTTGGTGCATCAAGACTCGGTACAAGCCGTATCGTTGCGGCTGTTAAATCCGCTGAAGCAGATGCAAACAATGAAGATTATTGATTCTGATAAAGGAGAATTGATTTATGTCTAAAACACCTACACCACACATCGCAGCTAACGTCGGCGATTTTGCGAAAACGGTACTCATGCCGGGCGATCCGCTTCGCGCAAAAATGATTGCGGAAACGTTTCTTACCGATGCCAAACTCATAAACAACATCCGCGGTATTCACGGTTACACAGGCACGTATAACGGCGCGCGCGTAAGCGTTATGGCAAGCGGAATGGGTATGCCCTCAATCGGCATCTACAGCTATGAGCTATTTAATTATTACGATGTTGACAACATTATTCGCGTCGGCACGGCGGGCAGTATAAACACCGACGTAAAGGTGCGTGATGTCGTTATCGGTCAGGGCGCTTGCACCGACTCCAATTTCGCAAGTCAATACGCGCTTCCCGGTACGTTTGCACCAATCGCTTCGTATAAGCTCGTTGAAGCGGCTGTCCAAGAGGCAAGAGCGCTCGGCGTAAATTGGCACGTTGGCAACATCATTTCCTCCGACAGATTCTATAACGATGCCGTCAACACGCTCGATTGGGCGAAGATGGGTGTTATGGCTGTCGAAATGGAAGCGGCGGCGCTTTATATGACGGCGGCTCGCGCAGGCAAAAATGCACTCGCTGTCTGCACCATCTCCGACCATATTATCACAGGCGAGATCACAACACCCGAGGAGCGTCAGAACTCATTCACCGATATGATGAAGATCGCGCTTAACATCGCGGCAAAATTCGATAAATAATTAAAATGAAACGTGTATTTTTGATCGTTCTTGACAGCTTCGGTGTCGGGGAGCTTCCCGATGCTGCCGATTTCGGCGATGCGGGCGCATCGACCGTCAGAAGCGTGTCAAAATCTGATAAGCTGTCGATACCGAATATGATTGGTATGGGGCTTGGAAACATCGACGGCGTTGATGACGTCGGCGGTGTCGCCTCACCGACGGCGGCTTGCGGAAAAATGGCGGAGCAGTCCCGCGGAAAAGATACGACCGTCGGTCATTGGGAGATCGCAGGTCATATTTCAACCCGTCCGCTGCCGACGTATCCTGACGGTTTTCCGCAGGATGTACTCGACAAGCTCCGCGAGGCAACGGGCAGGGAAATCCTCTGCAATAAGCCCTATTCGGGAACGGACGTCATTCGCGACTACGGACGCGAGCAAACGGAAACGGGTGCGCTCATCGTTTATACGTCAGCTGACAGCGTGCTTCAGATAGCGGCGCACGAAGATCACATTCCGATAGAAGAGCTTTACGGTATATGCAGAAAAGCCCGTACCATAATGCATGGAGAGCACGGCGTGGGACGGATTATCGCACGTCCGTACAAAGGCGAGTATCCGAATTTCGTCAGAACGGCTAACCGCCACGACTTTTCGCTTGAACCGACGGGCGTGACCCTCCTTGACGAGCTCAAAGCGTCGGGACTCGACGTTATCGCCGTCGGCAAGATCGAGGATATTTTCGCAGGACGCGGAGTGACGGAGGCGATACACACAAAGTCGAACCGTCACGGCATGGAAGTGACAAGTGAGCTTCTGGAGCGTGACTTTAACGGTTTGTGCTTTGTCAATCTCGTTGAGTTTGACTCGCATTACGGTCACAGAAACGATACTGACGGCTATGCCGCGGCGCTTTCGGAGTTTGACCGTTGGCTCGGTGAGTTCGTAAAAGAGCTGAAAACAGATGATATTCTCATCATCACAGCCGATCACGGCTGTGATCCCGGTGACGTCAGTACGGACCACACACGTGAATATACGCCGCTTCTCGTTTACGGAGATCGCATAAAGGCGCAGAATCTCGGTGTTCGCAGAACCTTTGCGGACACAGCCGCAACTGTAGCGGAGATATTTGGAATAGAATATACGGGCGCGGGCGAAAGCTATGCTGACAGAATCGTGAAGTCAACGGAAGAGCTTCTGCTCCAAAAAGCACTTGATGCCACTAAAAATTCATACGTGCCGTATTCGGGCTTTGCCGTCGGTGCGGCTCTCTTGACAAAAGACGGCGAGATATACACGGGCTGTAACATTGAAAATGCCGCATATTCTCCGACTAATTGCGCGGAGCGAACTGCGATTTTCAAAGCTGTGAGCGAAGGAAAGCTTGAATTTGAAGCGATCGCAGTCGTTGGCGGTAAAAAGACGGATCTGGAGCGCGGAATTATCCCCGAACCGTGTCCTCCTTGCGGCGTTTGCCGACAGGTTATGATGGAATTTTGCGACAAAGACTCCTTCCGCATTATACTCGGCTCACCTGAAAATTATCAAAGCTACACGCTCGCCGAGATTTTACCGCTCGGCTTCGGAAAATCAAGCCTCAACTAAAAGTAAAGATATTGGTTTTAACTAAAAAAACGTCCCCGAAACGCAAAGCACGGCGTTTCGGGGATCTTTTCATTTTCTATGGTATGTGTAATACGCAATGATCGTTCGTTCGATGCCGCCGTGCTCCATGTCGGGAGCCGTCAGCACGACGCCGTCACCCGACAAAAGCTGCCATGCAGCAAGCTCGGGCACTTTACAGCGGAATATAACGTCTGAGCTTGCGTAGACGAGAAATTCGTCCTCTGCTTCTTTAACGATGAGAGCACCGTCCTTTCCGATAACGTCGTCGTTATCGTTGATGCGCTCGGTGACGTATTTGATGTGCAGTCCGTTCAGCTCACGGGCGAAATCGCGTCTGTAACGAGGACTGTTAACGTTTTTGCTTTTGGTCCATACCTTGATGAATTTGAACATGGCGCATCCTTTCTTTATTGAGAATCAATGGTGTCGTCGTTATCGCTTTTTTTGTCGCTGTCGTTGCTGCTGTCGTTGTTTTTGTTGCCGAATCCGCTACGAAGCAGGGCATAGTTGATGATGCAGACGGCAATTGCAACTGTTATGAGTATCGTTACTTTGTAAAGCTTGTTTTCGGCAAACAAAACGTCTGTATGAATGATGGCGATCACACCGAAAACAGCGCTGATTGCATAGAGGATCAGCACCGTTTCCTTTTGTGACAGTCCCATGGCGATCAGTCTGTGATGCAGATGACGCTTATCGGGGGAAAACGGGTTTTTACCGCCGAAAAGACGGCGCCAAAAAGCAAAAGCCGTATCAAACAAAGGTAGTGCGAATATCGTTACCGGCAAAACAAACGAGATGATCGTGCTTATCTTGAATAGTCCCTCAATAGAAATAACGGCAAGCACGAATCCGAGAAAATATGCGCCCGTATCACCCATAAAGATCTTAGCCGGGTGGAAATTATACGGCAGAAATCCGACGCAAGCACCGAACAGAATAACAGCAAGCATAGCACATACGGGATCGTTCATCATCGTCGATATGATAAACAGCGAGAAGCACGAGATCGAACAAATGCCGCAGGAAAGTCCGTCAAGCCCGTCAATCAGGTTAAAAGCGTTAACGAGTGCAACGATCCAAAGGATCGTCACGGGGTAAGACATAACGCCGAATTCGATCGTGCGCCCGAAAATATTGATATTTTCGATGATAACTCCCTCGTAAACGGCGAGAAGGGAAACGGCAACGTGAACTAAAAGCTTAACGAGGGCGTTGATTGCGAAAATATCGTCAATGATGCCGATTACGATCAGGGCGGTTCCGCCGATAAGGATCGTCGACAGCATGGGTGACGGCTCAACGAAGATCAGTGAAACCGCAGTAAAGCTCACAAATATCGCAAGTCCGCCGATCAACGGCATCGGAGTATTGTGCATACGTCTGTCGTCCTTGGGAACGTCGACAGCACCGATGTTTATAGCGAGTACGCGCACCGCAGGGGTGAAGAGCAAAGAAAGCAAGAACGCGGCAATTGCGGCGGCGACAACAGAAATAAGCTGTGTAGTATTCATATTATTAAGATAGTCCCGACGCCGCGCGGAGTCGGGACATCCTTTCTCTATAAAGAGTTAAAGCTGAACGAAGCCAAGCTTGCGTCTTACCTTGGACATCATCCGAGCGGCGCTGCGGGAAGCCTTCTCAGCACCGTCCTTCATAACGGATTCAAGGTATGCCTTATCAGCCATAAGCTCGGCAAAACGCTTCTGAACGGGGGCGAGCGCATCGGCGCAAGCCTCGCCGACGGCGAGCTTGAAGTCGCCGTAGCCGCGACCGTCAAATTCCGCTTCGATTTCTTCGGCGGTCTTGCCCGTGAAGCAGGAATAGATTGTGATAAGATTGTTTATGCCGTCTTTTCCTTCGCCGACCTTGACACAGGTCTCCGAATCGGTGACGGCGCGCTTGAATTTGCGGATAATGGTGTCTCGATCGTCAAGAATACGTACGGTGGCGTTTTCGTTTGCGTCGGACTTGCTCATCTTCTTTGTCGGCTCTGCAAGCGACATGATCTTCGCGCCTTCCTTCGGAATGTAAGGATCCGGCACGGTGAACGTGGGCGAGAAGACGCCGTTAAAACGCTCGGCAACGTCACGGGCAAGCTCAAGATGCTGCTTTTGGTCGGCTCCGATCGGAACGAGGTCGGTACCGTAAAGAAGAATATCCGCCGCCATAAGAACAGGATATGTAAACAGACCTGCGTTTATGTTGTCGGCATTCTTTGAGCTCTTGTCTTTGAACTGTGTCATGCGGGAAAGCTCACCGAACATGGTGAAGCAGTCAAGCATCCAGGCAAGTTCCGTGTGTTCACGAACGTGGCTCTGCACGAATAACGTGCATTTTTCAGGATCAAGGCCGCAGGCGATGTAAAGCGCGAGTACCTCGTAAGTACGGCGGCGAAGCTCTGCCGGCACCTGACGCACTGTTATTGCGTGCAGGTCAACGACGCAGTAAAAGCAGTTATAAAGGTCGGTGAACTCGCCGAAGTTGGAAAGCGCGCCGAGATAGTTACCGATAGTAAGGTTTCCGCTGGGTTGTATACCCGAAAAAACCGTCTTTTTGGGAGTCATATTCTGTTCTGTCATAGCTTTTATATCCTTTCGTTGATGTCACATAAGGCTCTTGACTGCTTCAGCCAGGCGAATGACACCATCTTCGATCTGTTCGTCAGTAGGCATTGAATAGTTGAGTCGGAACGACTGTGACGGTGCTTCCGTATCACAGTTGAACGCCGTTCCGGGAACGACGGCAACCTTGCGTTCAAGCGCTGCTTTCACGAGCGCAGGGCAGCTGATGGATACGGGAAGTGTGCACCAAATGAAAAGTCCGCCCTCGGGGCGAGTGTATTTGACACAATCGGGCATGTGTCTGTCAAGCATAGAGAGCATAAGGTTCGCCTTGTGCTCGTAAAGGGCACATATATCCTTGATGTGACCGTCAAGATCGCACTCGGTCATATATTTGTGGCAAACCATTTGGAAGAAGATGTTCGTGTGAACGTCTTCGACCTGCTTTGCAACGACCATCTTTGTGATAAGCTCTTCGTTTGCGGTGACGTATCCTACGCGCATTCCGGCAGAAAGGATCTTTGAAAACGTTGAGCAATAAATAACGATACCCTCAGTGTCAAAGCTCTTGATCGTCGGGATATCTTCGCCCGCGAAACGAAGCTCGCCGTAGGGGTTATCCTCAAGAATGACGATACGGTGACGTACGCAGATGTCGTAAACGGCGCGGCGCTTTTCGTATGACATCGTCGTTCCCATGGGATTGTGGAACGTGGGAATGATATAGAGCATTTTCGCTTCCGGATGCTCGACTATTACGCGCTCGAGCGCGTCCGTGTCGATTCCGCCGTTTTCGGCGGGAACGCCGATCGTTTTCGCTCCGTTGGAGCGGAAAGCGTTGAGTGCACCGATAAAGGTGGGGTCTTCGCAAATAACAGCGTCGCCTTCGTTGCAAAGGATCTTGCAGGCAAGTTCGATTCCTTGCGTGCCGCCCGAAACGACGATGGTGGAATCACCCTCGCCGCCAATGCCGAATTTATCGTGAAGTCTTTTTGTTAGCTCTGCGCGAAGCGGAGGATAGCCTTCGGTCACGCTGTACTGAAGTGCGACGTTCGCGCTGTTTTTGTAAAGCTCGGCGGAGATCTTCGCCATTTCTTCGGTGGGGAAGGATTCGGGATTCGGATTGCCGCCCGAAAAAGAGATGATCGTAGGATCGGAAAGACTCTTGAAGATCTCGCGGATGGCGGAGGGCTTCAGATTTTTCATTTTATCGGAATAATTGTACTGCATTGTAGACTCCTTAGGAATTATAACAAATCATACCTGTCGGAATTTGCCGAGATATGACCGATCGATCTTGATCATAATAAAAAATTATACCATCATTTTCCCAACAAATCAAGCCCCCGACGCTGTCCGAGCGTTTATTTTATGGCAGAAAGCGGAAGTTTTCAATGTAGAAAAATAAATTTAATTTTTTTCAAAATACCCCTTGACAAACCATACATGTTTCTGTATAATGATTAAGCGCTCAGGTGAGGAAACAAAAATCCCGGGTAAAAAACAAAATATGCGGGAGTGGCGGAACTGGCAGACGCGCACGTTTGAGGGGCGTGTAGTTCACACTGTACGGGTTCAAGTCCCGTTTCCCGCATAAAAATCCAACTCGAAAGAGTTGGATTTTTTTCTTGACAAAAACAGCCGCAGATCATGTCTGCGGCTGTTTTGTGTACTATCAAACTTTATTAATAAAGCTCATTTACCGCATCAAAGTATGCGTCAATGTTTTCCCATTTTGCCTCTGCGGGAATATCACACCCCGATGAAATCATGAAATTGTCGTAGCATGAGCATTCGCTATATACTTTCCCGACAGCACGCCTGATGTCGAGAGGGGTGCCCGTTCGGAATATCACAGGATCAACGTTACCCATAACGATAGCATCCTTCGGCATAAGAGGAATTATACGATATAGATCAATTGCGTTTCCGAAGTGATAAACGTCGGCTCCGAGGTCGGCGATAGAGTCTGCCATATCAACGACGGCACCGCCGCAGTTATGGTAGCAAACGACGAAATCATCATCGTTTATTTCATCAATGATCGCCTTGACGAAAGGTGCGGAAAACTCTTCGTTAAGTGCAGGGGAGAGAAGTCCCGCCGCAGGCTCAGCTATGATGACGCCGTCGGCACCGACGGCTTTGAAAGCTTTGATATATTGAGTAATAAAATCCGCTGCTTTAGACACAAGCAGCTTCACTTCGTCAGGATTGTCGAAGCATTCCATCATCAGCTCTGTCATGTCAAAAAGTCTTCCCGCAAGCGAATAAGGACCGATAACGCCGCAAAATACGGGAATATCTTTTATAGCTTCCTTAGCTTTTCTCACGCCGTCTATATATATAGCGGTTCTGCCGTCGCCAACTTTCGGGACGGTGATGTCAACCGCTTCCGATATGTTGGAGATGATACCTTCCGTAACAGTTGGTATCTCACCGTCAGTGAAGCGTATTTTTGCGCCGAACGCCTCCGCTTCAACGGAGAGATCCATCATGTTAAGGGACGCACCGATACAGCATCTTTTTGCGATCTCTTCCATGCCCCTGACCTGCATATCGGACGAGCCGATCAGCTCATTGACCGAGATGCCCAAAAGCTTTGTTGACGGAAAAGAGAGAATGGGAACGGTCTTGTTTTTCTGTTCGTAAATCTTCTTTACTTTTGCTTTCATAATGCAAAGACAACCTTTATTATTTGAAGAAGCTCAGTGCAACCTCTGCCGCCTCGGCGGCATCTTTTGTGTATGCGTCAGCACCGATCGTATCGGCAAATTTCTGTGTCAGCGGAGCACCGCCGACCATGATCTTCACTTTGTCACGTAACCCCGCAGCGGTGATGGCGTCGATAATGTCCTTCTGATACGTCATTGTCGTTGTCAAAAGGGAAGAAAGACAAACGACCTTCACACCGCTTTCGATAATGGCGGAGATGATCTGTTCTGCTGAAATGTCAACACCAAGATCGATGCATTCGATGCCAACACCCTCAAGCATCATTTTAACAAGATTTTTTCCTATATCGTGCATATCGCCTTTGACGGTGCAGATAACGGCTTTACCGACGGGCTCAACGCCTTCCTTTGTCAGATACGGCTTCAGAACGGAAACACCCTGATTCATGGCTCTTGCCGCAATAAGCACTTCGGGAACGTATACCTGATTATTCTTGAATTTTTCTCCGATCGCCATCATGCCCGCAATCAGACCGTCATTCAGTATCTCTTTGGCAGAAATGCCGTCGTCAAGCGCCTGTGCCACAAGCTCCTTGACGTTTTTCATTCTGCCTTTCTGAACGAATTGCGAAATCTCCAAAATAACTGACATTATAATTCTCCTTTATTCCCAGTATTTATCGATGCTTTCTCTGATAATTTCAACGTAACGCTTGACTTTGTTCATGTCGTTGTTCACCGTGTAAACGTCGCGCTGACAGATCTCAAGCTTACAGCCGCGTGCTGTTTTGATAGTCTTTTCGATGTGAGCACGGAACGCATCCTCGTCAAGAGTCGTACCGATACCGAGATAATTGGGGCTCGGTTTTCTGTGATAGATTATACCCGAACCGCGAAGCTGTTCTGACATATAATCTTCGTCGCACCAAGGCGAGATCGAAACCTTTTTAAGGTTAGGCAAGGTCTTGATGTCGTCCCAGAAGGTGTTTACCGGCTCACAGCAGCCGTAATTGAGTCTTCCGAAGATCGATGCGACCTTATAATAGCAAGGGAATATGAACTCGCGGAACATATCGGGCGAGATGCCGACTGTTTCTTGGCTGTCCATGAAGCCCCAAAGGTCAGTCGTTTTTATCTGCCCGGACTTTTCTTTTTCGTCATAGAAAGCCATAGAGCCCTGACATACCCATTCAAACGCATGATTCTGCAAAAGGACGTTTTCGCTCTCAAGATGCTTGAAATATGCGATATAATCGTCCGCTATGCGGTCCATCATCTTACTGAATTCGTCGGGATAATCGTACATGGCGTAAAGCATGTTTTCCATTCCCATCATGTGCACGACGTGCTGTGTGGGCGTGGAGTAAAGACCTTCGCTTATAAGCCGCACGGGAAGAATATCACCGAAAATATCAGAGTAAAGCTCGAATTTTTTCTTTGTGCTTTCTTTGTTCACGCCAAAGACGGAGGGAGTTTCGATTATGTGAAAATCATCAGCCAGGTCGCCAATAATATGTTCAAAACGGTGTCCCATTTCGGTGCCGTCCGCTTTTTTTACGACGGTTTGCTTTATGTGCTGACCGAAAAGCGTGAAATACGTATCGTAAGGCAGTTGAAAATAAGGCGGAACGACCTTGTCATCGTCAAACAGCTCAAGGTTAACAAAGTTGTTTATAAGCTTATATTCGATCGCTCTTGCATCGTCGTCTGTGCACTGAAGCTGAGGCTTGATAGCCTCGTGCGCGAAAGTACCGACCTCGATGTGAATGGGCGGTCGTTCGCCTTTATACATATTGTGCCTTTTCCAAAGCCCGATCCTTTCAAGATTCTTCGGAGAGTGAGCAATTTCAAGCTGGTGCGAGGCAAGGCTACGCAATCTTTCTCTGTCTTTTTTGTTCATAAAATAATCCTTTATTGTTGAGTAATTATGTAACGTTAATTTCCGACCATGATCTGAATGATCTCTTTGTCGGTATCTGCCATACCGACTCGTGCAAGTCGACCGACGTTGTTGATCGTGTTTTCGACGCCTTTGACGACGATGCCGTCACCGCCGAAAAACTCCATATCCTGCATCTGCATCTGCATGCCGAGCAGCCCCGCTTCGACGGCGGAGGCGATCTTTGCAGCACAGCTCGGCTTTGCGCCGTCGCAGATCATTCCCGAATTTATGGCAACGGCGTTGACGATCGTGTGCGAGATATCGCTCTCGCCGCCGCCGTAAAGATAAGTTATGCCGGCGCCCGCGCCGCAGCCTGCGCTCGTCGCTCCGCAATAGGCGGAAAGACAACCGATGCCCGTTTTTAAGTGGATCGTGATGAGATTTGATATAATAAGCCCACGGTAAAGCTTTTCCTTGTCAGAGCCGAGATATTCTGCGTAAACGATCACAGGAAGGGAAGCCGTCAACCCCTGGTTACCGCTTCCCGAATTGATAACGACAGGCATTTCACAGCCGCTCATGCGAGCGTCTGACCCTGCTGCCGCAAGCGCCTTTGCGCGGCTTTGGACGGTGCTTCCGTATGCGTTCAAAAGTACGCGTCCGATAGAGGCGCCCCAATCGCCGCGAAGCCCTTCTTCTGCGATAGCGGAATTGCATTTGATCTGTCGGTCAAGTATAGGAGCCAATTCTGACAGATCAACTGAATTTGCAAATTCTATGATATCGTGAACGTTGAGGATCGAGTGGTCGGTGAGCGGAGTTTCGCCCGTGTCGGTACAAGGCTTTGAGAGTGAAACGACACCGTCACGTTCAACGTGAACGACGTTTGTGTGATTCCCCGCGACTCTGACGTAGGCGCGGTGTCCGTTTGCCGAAACGCGCACCTCAATGTCAAGAACGAATCGGCTGGACGACGTTTTGACCGTTATCGGTGTGGAGCTGAGATAATCCTTGATTTTGGTGATCTTGTCTTTTGTGACGTCCGACAGAACTTCAAGCGTTCTGTCGGAGTCGCCCGCGACGATTCCTGCGGCAACGGCAGCTTCGATTCCGCGGAGCCTGCCTGTGTGAGGGACTATGACGCTTTTTACGTTCTTGATTATATTTGCGCTGACGGTAATTTCAACGAAGTCGGGAAGCTCACCGAGCGTTTTTCGAGCCAATGCCGCCGTATATGCAAGTGCGATCGGCTCGGTACAGCCCATGGCAGTAACGAGCTCCTCTTTAAGTATATTTATGTATTTCTGTTCTGTTTCTTTATTAAGCATAAAATATCCATCGCTTTTCAAACTGAATGTTATTAATATATTATCATAAAAATTATAGTATATAATGAAATATTTTGCAAGGGCTATAATGCAACAAAGACTGTCGCTTATATCAAAAAAAAGACTTGATAAAATTGAACAATTATGATATCATAATAATGCAAATACAGATAATTTAAGTAGTCGCTTATGAAACGTTTTGTGCTGATTGTTGCGCTTTTGCTTTGCGCTGTAGTTATTATTTCTTGTATGGTAAATGACACTCCGTCTGACGCGGGAACAGAAAGCGACGGCATAGAAATCGAGGAATCAAAAGCTATGACAGGCAGACCGTCAGGACATGTACAGCAGGATTTCGTGTTTGTTAACGGTACGCTTTACGTTTATGACGACGGCGGCGAACACGAAACGCTTCCCGACGGCTTCACGCTTGCGGGCGAGATAGTATATAACGATCTGTTTCATCAACCCGTAGAAGAGCTTAATGCTTCTTATGTTGACGTTGGAACTCCCGTATACGTCACAGAGGACAATAACGAAGAAATATATATCTATCGATACGATCATTATTACAGATTCCGTGTGGGTTCGTATTATCGATAATTTTTATATAATAAAACAACCGCAAGCTTTCGGGCTTGCGGTCATTTTTGTTGTGTAAACAAAGATTTAATTAAGATAGCATTGTATCATAGCAAGTTGGAGCGTATCAGTTTACTCTGACCTGGGTACTTGATACTGAAAGCTCTCCGTCCGCTGTCTTGACGTACAGCTTATATATACCCGTTGACGAGGGCGCTGTGATCACGTCGGCATCACCTGTGGCGCGAGTCATTTTATCGCCGTCGGTAAACTCTGTTGTGCCTGCCGGTGCGATCCATATCTCGTAAGAAGCATCGAGCCATGCGTTAAGCGTCAGCTCTTCTCCTTTGCGAATCGAAACCGATTCGATCAGAAGAGCATTAGCATAGTTGCCGTCAATTTTTGCGAGTATTTCGGACATCATCGCCCGATATTCCGTCGTTAAGCCTGAGCTTTGAATTATATCGCTTGCAGCTTTGGGCCACATGTCACCGTTTATGTTTCTGAATTTTCGGCTCGTTACATTTACCTCAGGTGCAACTACGACGCTGTTTTTGTTTGAATAATTGCTGATGTAAGACAGATCGTGTTTTCTTCCGTAGGATATAGCGAATATTGCGTCACCCGACAGGTTAGCGACTACGTTGCTTTCAATGTCAGCGAAAGAAGCAGAGCCTTCGTCCTGATACAGACCGTGCTCCGATCCGCTTCCGAAGTTGCCGAATATCAAAGTGTCGGGCTGTGAACCGAGCGTGTAGATAAGACCGCCGTCGTGCAGTATCGTCATCGTATCTTCGATTCTGTTATAGGTGATCTTGTTTCCGAAGCAGGTGTTTGTCGGATATCCCGGCAACACGCTTCCGCCTTGGTTGTTGGCTGTTCCCCAATCGGTAAAATTAGCCGACTTTCCGTCGAAGTTACACCAGCCCCAACCTGCTGAGATTCCGCTGTATGCGGCGTCTTTGATGAAATTGTGGCTTATTTCGGTGTTCTGGGCATAAAAGTACGTTATCGGACAATGTGAAGGGAAGAGCCTGCAGGTTTCAAGCAAGATGTTGTTTGATACTGTCACATCGCGAGGCACGCGCTCAGTACCGTTCTGATATTTTTCATGCTCCGCTCCCGCTCCGTCAGACATAATGTATGTGTTTCCGTTGCCGACACGGTATGCATATACGTCGGGTTCAAGCGAATCGTTTTCGTAAATATGCTGAGGGTTTCCTATAACGACACCGCCGCCTGCCGTGCTGTAAATGTAGTTGCCAATGACCTGGCAACCGTCAACGTCATTGGAAAGAAGTATGCCCTCTGCTCCCGTGAGGATAACGGCGCCGTTTTTGAACGTGATGTTATGCGCATATTCCATCTCAACAGCACCGGGGAGTGTGTTAAGATTGCGGTACATATCGCCGTGCCAGTTATCACTGGCGAAGGCGGTGTAAACGGTGCCTGCCTGAACGGTGGATTTGCCGTAAGAGTCACCGACTTTTTGCAGATTCCAGTCAGAGTATGCAACCGTGATGCCGTCAAAAACGATGTTTTCTACCTGACCTGTGATCGTTTTTTCTCCTGCTGTTGTAAGGTCTCCCGATACTTCGGGCGAACCCTTGAATTCAACTACGGTTTCGATCCTCGGCACAACGAAGCTTGCTTCATTGATATCTTCGCCGCTTTTTTGGATATAGTAGAGTGTTTTTTCGGTTTTGTCAAAGTAGAATTCGCCCGGTTCATCCAAAAGCTCGTAAGCGTTTCTGATTATGTGTGAGCCGTAACCCTGAAGACCGACGCCCCAACCGGGAGTCTGTGCGATAGCGCCGTACGGCTGCTGAAGCTTCAGTATCCACGAGCCGTCTGATGAGGTTTCAATCTCGCGCACGCAAACGATATTTTTGTTCCACGTCTGCTGATTTTCTATTTCAATATCTTCAATGTTGCGCGTAATTTTGGGCAGATCTCTTTTGCTGTACTTGATGCCATCAAACTTTGTGCCGGTTGACCATGCCCATGCGTTAAGCTCTGTATCCTCGGATGATTCTTTTTTAACACCCGATTTAATTATAATATCGTCAACACGAATGTCCATGTTGCTGTCATTGTTATTCTTGTACGCATAAATACGCAAGAAATTTTCATTCGAATCATTGTCGAACGATTCGCGGCGCGTCCAGTCGGAGGGTTCATCTTCGCCCAAAGCCCACATTTTTGAATAATAAAAGCCGTCAGCGGTCACCATCATCTCTACGCAGTACCATGTGCCCGCTTCCATTTTGAGATGAGAAGAATTTTCCTGACCGGATACCTCGTCGGATCCCTTGCCGCCCGACGTACCGTGTTGGAAATAGAGCTGATTCATGTGTGGTGCGAGGCAAAGTCCCGCCCATGATGTTCGTCCGTTTCTGTCAACGATCTTGTTAGCGCCGTTTATGTGAAGTGCTTCCCAGCCGTGTGAGAAAACGTGATCAGAGGAAAGCATAATCTTAAATGAGATCAACCCATTTTCATATGTTACGTCGGGTATCTCAAACCCACAGTCCTCGTTTGCTGTGTGAAAGATGCTGATGGATGTATTTCCGTCAGTGTCGGCAAGCTTCAGAATACCGTTTTTAACGCTTCTGCTCTTTGACCATGAAACGATCTCTTCAATCTCGGACAGATCGGTGGTGCCGTCAA
Source organism: Eubacteriales bacterium (assembly GCA_045588245.1). Lineage (GTDB taxonomy): Bacteria > Bacillota > Clostridia > Oscillospirales > CAG-272 > DTU064. The sequence continues at coordinate 86,309 of JAZNDW010000001.1, read as the reverse complement.
AATTTTCGTTATATATGGTCTGCCACTCAAAGCTATCAGTCTCCGGCATGGTACCTACAGTGTATGTACCCCAAGAGCCCTTAGCTTCGATTGCTTTTTCCGTGCTTGCCATGTAACGGCGTTCGCCGTTGACGTAAAGCGCGCGAAGCTTCACGTCGCGATCGAGGGAGGTTTTATATATGGTGTTTCCGTTGTTGAGTTGTGTGTCAATTTCCCATGATGTTTCGATTTCGGTGCCGCCCGAAATTATCGGTTCTGCGCCGTCCATAGCAACGTATCTGACGTTATAACCGTTCGTTCCGGAGTCTGTCTTTCCGAAAGAAAGTGTTTCGTCAAGCTCCCATATGCCGTCGGAAAGATAAACGACTATATCTCCCGTCATGTCAGAATTGATCGAACGAACAGCGTCGCGTGCTTTTTGGAGGCTTGCAAAGGCGTTTTCCGAGGAAAGACCGTCATTATTGTCATCACCGTTGGGGGAAACGTAATATTCCTGCATAATATTAAAATCATTTTCTGTCGAATCCAAATCCGTGTCAGACGGGGACGGATCGTCCGGCTGATCACAGCATATAAGCGAAAGTGACATGATTATACACAGTATCGACGAGGTGATTCTGGTCATTTTAGAAAGCTTCATTGAAAATATCCTTTCATAAATAGCACTTTACTAAAGTATAACCTCAAAAGTAAGTATAATTCTATCATTATCAGCCACAGAAAAAACACAATCCTGCATTAACGGATATTTGTGTCCGAATAAGTTCAACTGTCGGTCTATTATATTACCATGAGAACGTAAGTCCGTGCAAAATATTGTTATAATTATGCAGCATTATTGTAGCGGCGAAAAAAGAAAAAAAGTAAAATAATATCGTAAAACGCATTCATTATCGGATGCGGAAAAATTCTTAATTTAGGAGATCTATTATGAAAAAAGCACTTACGATCATCGTCGCTCTTGCGATCGTGGCAACACTTTCCGTAAGCGCATTTGCAGCAGAAGGCGATCCTGTACTCTACTACATGGTTGACTGCGGAGACCGTTCTCCCGAAACCGTATCTGAAGGCGACTCTCTCGGTATTTACCAGAGCGTTACCGAACAGTTCTACGGCGAAGACCCCTCTACGGGTAAGACCTGGGGTATCGTTGACGAAGGTGTCAGAAGCAACGAAGAAATGGGCGAGACCGATAACGCTCTCAGAACGACGTGGACAAACGTAAACGGCGATGAAGGCGCTGCCAAGGCTGATACCCAGAGATATTGCCAGGAAATGAAAGAAAACGGACTTGACCGTGTTATTACATACAAGTTCGAAGTTCCGAACGGCACGTATGATATCGAAGTAGGTCTTGCTGACCCGTGGTGGTGCGCAGGTCTTGCTACCGTTACCGTTGACGGCGGAAACGCTTGGGTTGCCGATGCCGAAGGCTATTGGGGCGGCAGCACGACTGCTACCGTTACCGCTGAAGTTACCGACGGTGTTCTCGACGTTGTTATCACCGCTGTTGGCGGCGAAATGAATCCCGACGGTACTCCGAGACAGGTCGATACCATTATGGTAAGTTACATCACCGTTACAGGTGAAGAGGTTGCTGAAACTCCCGAAAATCCTGAAGGAGACGCTCCTCAGACAGGTTTCGCTAATGCCGCTATCGCTGTGATCGCAGCTCTTTCTGCAGGCTACGTAGTATCTAAGAAGCACTGATTTTTCAAAAACCTCCAAAGAGAATGCATAAGTTCGCGATCAGAGCGCTCACTGTAGTGTTCTGACCGCGAATTTTGTCAATCTATAATAAAATAAATATAGAAATCTAAAAATAAGTGTAATGATCGTTATGGCTGATGATCTCAGAAATTGGTATACTTAAATTAGATAATACTTAAATGATATAATATGTAATTAAAGGAGAACGGAAAATGGCAAAGAACAGACTTATCGGAGAGTATCCCGTAATAGGTATCCGACCGACGATCGACGGCAGACGTGGTGAGCTTAAGGTGCGCGAGTCGCTCGAAGAGCAGACGATGAATATGGCAAAAAGCGCAGCGGAGCTTTTACGAAGCAATCTTAAATATTCTAACGGCGAACCTGTGAAGGTAGTGATCGCAGACACGACGATCGGACGTGTAGCGGAAGCGGCGGCTTGCGCTGATAAATTCCGCCGTGAGGGCGTAGATATAACGCTGACAGTCACCCCTTGCTGGTGTTACGGTGCCGAAACGATGGACATGGATAAAAATACCATCAAAGCCGTATGGGGCTTCAACGGAACGGAGCGTCCGGGTGCCGTTTATCTTGCGTCCGTTCTTGCCACTCACACGCAAAAAGGACTCCCCGCATTCGGTATTTACGGTCATGATGTTCAGGAAGCGGACGATACGAGCATTCCCGAAGACGTAAAAGAAAAGCTTCTTCGCTTCGGACGTGCGGCTGTTGCGGTTGCCACGATGAGAGGAAAATCATACCTGCAAATTGGTTCGATCTGTATGGGTATCGGCGGGTCTATCATAGATACGAAATTCATTGAAAAGTACCTCGGTATGAGAGTTGAATCCGTAGACGAGGTCGAGATCATCCGCCGTATGAGCGAAAACATCTACGACGAGGAAGAATTTAAAAAGGCTTTGGCATGGACGAAGGAAAACTGCATCGAGGGCTTCGATAAAAACCCCGAGAGTATGCAGAAAACACGCGATCGCAAGGACGAGGATTGGGAATTTGTCGTTAAAATGATGGTCATCATCAAGGACCTCATGAACGGTAACGATAATCTTCCTCTTGGACGCGAGGAAGAAATGGTCGGTCACAATGCGATCGCCGCAGGATTCCAGGGACAGCGTCAGTGGACGGATTTTTATCCGAACTGCGATTTCCCCGAAGCACTTCTCAATACGTCGTTTGACTGGAACGGCGCACGCGAACCCTACGTTCTTGCAACGGAAAACGACGTTCTCAACGGTCTTGGAATGCTCTTTATGAAGCTTCTCACAAACCGCGCGCAGATGTTCGCAGACGTAAGAACTTATTGGAGCGGGGAAGCTGTAAAGAGAGTTACAGGATATGATATCGAAGGTAAAGCCGCAGAAGCAAACGGCTTTATCCACTTGATCAACTCAGGTGCATGCTGCCTTGACGCCAACGGTGAATCGCTTGACGAAAACGGCGAACACGTTATGAAAGAATGGTATAACGTGACGGAAGCCGACATGAAGGCTGTCATGGAGAATACAACCTGGAACTACGCAGATCTCGGATACTTCCGCGGCGGCGGATACTCCTCCAGATTTGAAACAAAGTATGAAATGCCCGTAACAATGATCCGCCTGAATCTCGTTGACGGACTCGGTCCCGTGCTTCAGATCGCGGAAGGCTGGACGGTAAAGCTTCCCGAAGACGTTTCCGATACTCTCTGGAAGAGAACGGACTACACGTGGCCGTGCACTTGGTTTGTTCCCCGTGTGACGGGTGAGGGCGCTTTCAAGACCGCGTATGACGTTATGAACAATTGGGGCGCAAACCACGGTGCGATCTCCTACGGTCATATCGGCGCGGATCTTATCACGCTTTGTTCAATGCTCAGAATCCCCGTTTGCATGCACAATGTACCCGAAGAAAAGATCTTCCGTCCTGCTGCGTGGAATGCATTCGGTATGGATAAAGAATGCGCCGATTACCGAGCTTGCGCAACGTACGGACCGCTTTATAAATAAGAGGTGGAACGATGAACTATACTGAGCTTCGCGAACAGATGTGTGACGTCTGCCACAAGATGTGGCAGCTTGGATGGGTAGCGGCAAACGACGGCAATGTTTCCGCAATTTTGCCCGACGGCAACATCCTTGCAACGCCCACAGGTATAAGCAAAAGCTTCATTACTCCCGATAAACTCGTTGTTATCGACAGAGCAGGTAACGTCATCGATGCCATAAACGGCTATAAGCCGTCAAGCGAGATCAAGATGCATCTTCGCTGCTATGCCGAACGATATGATGTAGGTGCTGTCGTTCATGCTCATCCGCCGACAGCAACGGGATATGCCGTTGCAGGCAAGAGTCTTGACGAGTATTCGATGATCGAAACCGTTATTGCTATCGGTTCTATTCCGCTCACACCGTACGGAACGCCGAGCACGAATGAAGTACCCGATGCTATCGCACCGTATTTATCTGAACATGACGTGTTCCTGCTTCAGAATCACGGTGCATTGACCGTCGGCTGCGATCTCATAACAGCGTACTACAGAATGGAAACGCTTGAGCTATTTGCGAAAATTTCGCTCACTGCCCACCTTCTCGGCGGCGCTCGAGAAATCGAAAAGCCCGAGATCGATAAGCTTTTATATCTGCGCGAGAATTACTATCACGTCACGGGTAAACACCCGGGATACAAACACTATAACGAAAAAGAATAAACGGCGAGGGGTCCGACATCTACGTGATGTCGGACCTTTTTTTTCGCAAGCTTGACAAAATAAAAGGGAAGAAGTAAAATACTAAAAGAATGAAACGGAAGGTGGCTGCAAAAGAAGGAGGGTATGTCATGGCGAAAGTAATACTCGTATGCGGGAAAATATGTTGCGGAAAAAGCACGTATGCGGATCTGTTGTCCCGCAAAAACAATGCGGTTGTTTTGTCCGTTGATGAGATTATGCTTTCAATTTTCGGACAGCACTGCGGTGATATGCACGACGTATACGCTGAAAGAACGCAGCGATATTTATATGAAAAAGCGGCTGTGCTTGTCAGAGCGGGAATTGATGTGATACTCGACTGGGGATTCTGGACTAAATCGGCAAGGGAATATGTAAAAGAATTCTTCCGATCGAAAAATATATGTTTTGAAATACACAGTATCGATATCGATGATGAAACGTGGCAGAAAAGACTGAACAACAGAAACGAATCCGTATCAGCGGGTGAAACGCTTGCTTATTATGTGGATGAAAATCTTGCTGCGAAGTTTGCCTCACTTTATGAAATACCGTCCGATGATGAGATTGACGTGTGGATAAGAGAGTAAGAACGCTCGAGTACGCAAAAAAATATAATATCTCTGTTTGATATTGATAATATTATTGAAAATATTAAATAATTAAAAATGAATTTTCAAAAACAAGGAGTTTACAAACTTGAGAACAACTGCCATAAAAAAAGATTGTTTCAAGGCTTGAATATATTGCTGACGCTGGCGTTGCTTTTGACAATGCTGTTCACGGTTACGGTTCCTGCAGATGCTACGGATGTTTCCGCGTCCATGAAGGAATCCGTTGAGGAACAAATCCGCGCATTTGCAGATTCTATCGACCAGAATAACGCAGATGATGCGGCGGCATCGGCACTTGCCAAGCACGGGCTGACGGGGCGGGGAAAGAAGCTGGCCGTCGAAGAAAACCATGCGCTGACGGCAGCGTTGATGAATTCTGAAGTTATTCAAAGAACACTAATCGCAACATGTACACAAAGCACAACACTGATGAAGGCATCAGGAGAAACGGCGCTTTATTTGGATTTGAATACCGGTTGGGCTCGCTTCAGTTATTATTTTGAAATCTATCGAAATCCGAATAAAACCGCTGAAAAAGTGTTGAAAAAAACACACCCGGTGGAAGGAATACCCGGAAATGCCTATGATAATTCTTTGACTTGGATGGCGGGAAGTATCGCGGCAGATATGGAAATCAAGCGAAGCGCTGTCGCGGCAGATACGATTACATATGATGTGGAGATTCGATTCTGGGATCGATTTGATTTCAGCACGAGCAGCGGCGACGGATTTAAGGATCTCATCTCCGGATTAGGCGCGCTTTTGTTCCGTGAGTTTGATTGGGAATCCAATGTCAGGTTTCAAATTCAAGTTCCAAATACTTGCACGCACACAACAAGTAACTATCATTGGACGCTGAATACAGAAACAGGAATGATCGAATCAGACACATCAGGCAGTTATTCGGAGAACAAAACAACGAAGTTTGAACAAGAAACATCAAATGACAAAATTCAGTATTACTATGGCTTGGATCAGACAGTAACTCTTGTGCATGATAAACCCTGGGCAATGGAAATGGTTGTGACTGACCCACAAAATATACTTCTGAATGCGACCGGTGAGAGGTTTGATTATTACCCCAGTCTGATGCTCCATAGCAGAAATTATTTCTGTGTCAGACAATACGAGATCATAGAAATAAGTGAAACGTCAATTCTTGCCCATACGTATTGCTACGGAACCGCGCTAAGACCGAATTTTTCGTTTGTTCAAGGGTATCCATACAGACTATGCTTGGAAAACAAGATTTTCGATGACGGCACAAACATGATCTATTTGACTGTTTACAATCAAGCAAATGGAGTCTCCTTGCCAACCGTTGCGTTGGATACATTCTATTTTACAGACACCATTGGAACGGTTCATGAATTGCGGGAAACAGAAAACGACGGAGTTTCCGGCATGGATTTTAAGATTAATTATATAGGCAATGGCACACATGATTACTACGGTCATTCCTTTGGATTTTCCGCCAACTATTTCGACCTTCGCATTTGGGAAAACGGCATCGACGGCGGATCGGGCGATTATTTTACCGCTGAAGCTACCACCCCCACCTGCACCGAGCAGGGCTGCACCACCTACACATGCTCAGCTTGCGGCTACAGCTATGATGAATACGTGAATGCTCTTGGACATATCTACGAATCAACCGTTGTTCCGCCGACGATTGCTGACCAAGGATACACGCTCCACACTTGCACCGTTTGCGGTGACAGCTACAAGGACAGCTACACAGACGTCTTAGAGTACGTTGCAGGTGACGTCAACGGCGATGGCGAGATCACGGCACGTGACGCTACCATGGCGTATGCAATCGTGAATGGAAAATATGATCCGAGCGATTCGCAGACACTTGCTGCCGATGTGAACGGCGACGGCGAGATCACAGCACGTGATGCCGCCATGATATATGCTTACGTCAACGGAAAGCTAGCATCGTTTCCTGTAGGATAATTAAGCTTTGTTGTGATATTCATAACACGGCAGACTTCAATAAAAACTAAAAACGACCGCTATGGCGGTCGTTTTTTATATCGATCCCGACTTCATGAGTCATTGAAGCTTTGGAAAAAAACACGAAAAACACAAAAATATCGCAAAATTATTGGTAATAATCAAAAAACAACACTTGACAATCAAGTGACGGTGTGGTAATATTAACACATGATGATAAAACAGAACGCGAAACGACGATGCTAAATACTATATATAAAATCATTGTCTTACGACAGCTATAGTAAGCATACGCATCAATATTAAGAAGTATCAACGTGAAAATATCGCCACACTATTCAAATTTGTGCCGTCTTTGGCGGCGGAATGGAGATTATTATGCAGAAAATTAATGTTCCCGAAGACATACAAAGGTATGTAGGTAAGCAGATAATCAAAAAGGTACTCGTGTCTGTCGTTATCTACGCGGCGGTACTGTTCACACTCGTGCATTACGCCGCTAAATGCTGGGAATCGATAGGTGCATGGACCGTGATCGTATATGCGGCGATCGCGGTTTTGGTAGTCTATCAGACGCATAAACGTTTTGGCATTACCGACACCGATTGGTGCGGAGAGATTGTTGACGTGCAGGTCATAACAACGATGGAGCCGCGTGCAAGCGGGGCTTCCCGTACCGCTTATTATTACAAGAATACAGTTATTCTTGACATTTTGACAGACGATGGCGAAAAGAAAAAATGGACCGTGTTCGGAAAAGAAACAAAACACGGCGCGGAAATGCATTTTTACCTTGAACAGTATAAGATCGGCTCACGTGTGATGCATATTCGTGAAACGAAGTTTTTACAGTTTTCTCCCGAGTCGGACGATGACTCCGTTTGCTGTTTCGTCTGCGGCTATGATAATAAGCTCGGCATAGACAAGTGTGAGATGTGCCATCATTCGCTCAAGATATCAAAAGATCAATAAAAATGATTATTGGAGAGTAGCTATGAATCACAAATTATTCAAGAAAATTGTGAATTGGCTCGGTATGTTAGCACTTGCCCATGTTATATCAATGTTCTTGTACGGATTCTTATTGACAAATATGGTCTCGCAGATGTATTTTGACGGATATGCGGGACGAGCAAATCTGCTCGTGCTTATTTTCGGCATTGCCGTTGACGTGTTTTTCATCGCTCTTTGGGAAAGAAACGAAACGTCGTACACGGAATACAGAAAAGAGCTGAAAGAAAAGATAAAGTCAGGCGAGTTTTCGCTCGTCGATCAGCTCAAAGGCGGACTCTTAAAAGAATCGCTCATTAAGGCGGGAATCTACGTTGTGTTCCAGATACCTTATGCCATTTATTATTCGATTCTCGGCTATAACCCGAACTATACGTTAAAAATAGCACAGTTTTACAGTATGGATGCCGCTTTTTATATGATGACGAATTCGCCCGTTTTAGGTATGATCTTGCGCGCCCTTCTTTTCGCTGTGCTTAATGTTCTTGTGACACTTTTCTTCGTTCTCAAAGCAAAGAAAAGCGTAATAGAGAATATGGTTTAATACATTAGGAATCTGAAAATTTTCAGAACAAAAAATCAGCCGCGTTATTGGCGCGGCTGATTTTTAATTAATCATTAGTGTATGACTTTGAAATAGTCGATGGAGATGCTGTTGTCGTTAGCAACGGTGTAATAATCTATAGGAACTTCGATCCAGATCGTGTGCACTCCGTGGGGAAGATCATAAATAGAGAACACGAGAGTATCGGGAGTAATGGTCTCTGCGTATACAGGATAGTATTCTTCGCCTTCGATGTCATCTACGGTGATGTACAGAGCGTTATAATTCGGCTTTGCTACGGAATAAAGTTCAATACCGGTTCCGATGAACGTGAATTCTGCGAATGAACCGGGAGTCCAGCAGCACTGGTTGGTGCTTGCGTAGTGGTCATCTTCGTTGAATACGGTCCAGGAGCCGCCATAGAAGATCTTGGGGTCAGAACTGTCAACGATTTCAATTCCGTCAACAACTTCGTTTGTTTCAACGATCTCTTCGGTTTCGGTCTCGGTTTAGGTCTCGGTTTCGGTCTCGGTCTCGGTTTCTGTTTCTGTTTCAGTACCAGTGTTTGTGCTGGTTCCTTCTTCGTCGACTGAGTTTTCTCCGCACGCGGTCATAGCGAACATAGAGAACACACAAGCAATAGCAAGAAAGGCGATAAGCAGCTTTTTCATATCTTTCACTCCTTATGTGAAAATAAAATTATTATAGTATTAATATAAGAATATATGATAATAGTCAACTGTTCTTTATAAATATATAAAATTATTGCTATTATTCGAAAAATATTACAATAAATTATCTGAAGAATTAACAGTCAGTTTTGACTGTAGGTGCGCGGTGGCGCAGATCATAAGGATGCTTATTGGGCGTGATACTGATTACGTCATTTATTATCACTTCTGATAAAATAACATAATTCGCGTGACAAATCGAAGCGAGTGTGATATACTTAATTCAATCGGAGAGAACAGTCTCCGACTGCAGGATATATAACTGAAAGTGAGGATACAATTATGCCAGGACCCGGAGGAGGATCAAGAGGCGGTGGCTTCGGCGGCGGTTCACGCGGCGGAAGCTTTGGAGGAGGCTCACGCGGCGGCTTCGGAGGAGGTTCGCGCGGTGGATTCAGCGGTGGTTCACGCCCCGGAGGAACAGGGCACAGACCGCCCGTTTACAGACCGCCCGTTCATGTTCATCATAGACCGCCCGTCGTTCATTACGGCGGTGGCGGTGGAGGTTGTCTTAACGGATGCCTAGGACTGTCTTTGGCGCCGTTTGTTATTATTGTTTTCATAGTGATCGTCGTCGTTAATCTATTTAACTCGTTGCTTTTCAACACAAGCAGTGACAGCGACGATTATTACAGCGAGCAAGCATTTCAACAGTACGCAAACGATCAGTATTATAACGAATTCGGAACACTCTCCGATTATGAAAATAACCTTTTGCTCGTTTTCCTCGTTAATGAAGAAGCAGACGGTTATTACTGCATCGCCTGGATCGGCGACAACGTAGATTCACAGATCTCAAATATGTTCGGCAATGAACAGACGGAGTTCGGCAGCGCCGTACTCTCGTCTATCGACGATAGTTACTACGAATATTCGCTTTCGTCATCGCTTGCGACTATCATGGAAACGATGCGTGACGAAGTTGCTTCTTTGGGGCTGGAATCTTCTTTCCGCACAGGTGCGGGAAATGCGTCTTTTAAGTCGCACGTTACAAACTATAGCAGCCTTTCCATCACCGAAGCGACTGTGAATACAGCCCTACAAAGCTTCTCAGACCAGACAGAGATACCTACTGTTATCGTTATCGAAGATATGGACGAGGTGTTCGGTAGCGAAGGTGGAATGAATCCCATCGCTCTGTCAATAACGATCGGCATTATTGCTTTCGGCGTTTATTTCATAATTAAAGCCGTTCGCAAAAATAAAAACGAAGAGTCTGAAGCTGCAGAATAAGACAATATATTGCAAAAAAGCCGCTGTGAGCGGCTTTTTTTGCCTCTTTCGGTTGATAAGATTTTATAAATGTGGTAAGATTAAAACACATATATAAACGAAAGAATGATAAAATGAAAAGCGAAAAGAAAAATATACTAATGATAACGACGGGCGGTACGATCGCGTCTGCTTCGGGAGAAAACGGACTTGAACCTACGCTTGCGTCGGATGAGCTTTTGCGTCACGTCCCCGAAGTCAAAGATTTTTGCAACATCTCAACTGTCGGCTTATATAATCTTGACAGTACGAATATGAAGCCCGAATATTGGCTGCGTGTCGCTCTTTATATAAAAGATATGTACGACTTTTTCGACGGCTTTGTTATAACACACGGTACCGACACTATGGCATACGCCGCGGCGATGATCTATTATCTGATACAGAACAGCCGTAAGCCGATCGTTTTGACGGGCGCACAGATACCGATCGAGAAGCGCGACACGGACGCGCGCGAAAATCTCACAGATGCCTTTATTTACGCCTGTGACGACGGTGCGTGCGGTGTTCATATAGTTTTCGACGGCAAAATTATCGCCGCCACAAGAGCAAGAAAAACGCATACAAAGAGCTTCAACGCTTTTTCAAGCATTGACTATCCCGAGATCGGATTTGTAAGAGGCGGCGTCGTGCGCTATTTCATACGTGAGAATTGCGACGGACCTGTCGAGTTTCACGATAAGATAGATTCATCCGTCATGGTCGTGAAGCTGATACCGGGTATGCGTGCTGATATTTTTGATTACGTTGCCGAACGGTACCGCGCCGTTATAATCGAGAGCTTCGGCGTCGGCGGTATACCGTATTACGACAGCGACGAATTTGTGGAAAAGATCGCACACTTGAAAAAATGCGGTGTCCGTATCGTTATGACGACGCAGGTTCCGCATGAGGGAAGCGACATGACCGTATACCAGGTTGGTCAGCAGATAAAGCATAAATATGCTATTCCCGAAGCATACAATATGACGACTGAAGCTGTCGTTGCAAAAGTGATGTGGCTTCTGACCGAAACTTCGACGGAAGAAGAGTTTTCAAAAAGATTTTTAACGCCCGTCGGCGTCGATCTGTATTGATCAATATAGGTGCTCACGATGGCGATGAAGAAAAAGAAATCTAAAAATTACGGCAACGAGTCGATCTGGATCACTTTTGCAGCTGTAATTGCGATCGGTATCATTATCTCCATGATTCTTTTCGGCGGTGCCGAAATGACGGATGACGGTGAAACAACGGGTGAAAAAGAGGATACCGCAAACGATTCGTCAAATACTAATGAAACGGATTTAGAGATAGGCATTGATGTTGACGTCACGACGGACGGTACATCTGACTTGCCTGATACAGAATTTTCAGATTCAACGGAATCGGAAACTGTTATTGACACACCGACGCAAACGATACCGCTCGGTATCTATAAAAAGAACGGCAAGAAGTGCTATCTTATAACGGAATACAAAAGCCAGTGGCCCGAAAACGACGATGATCCGTTGTGGGATGTAGATACGTGGACGTACAGTACGCCGAATTTGATCTGTGATGTTGCGTATTTTGCCGTTTTCACCTCGCAGGAAGAGGAGATCAACTTCACATATTGGGATGAAACATGGGTTGACCGCTGGGAAGGCGAGGGGCTTGACGACAGCTATAAGATCGGTTTTCAGTTTACGGTGTATCTCAATAACGGCAGGACGGAATCGGCGACTGTTTTAGGTCCCAAGGATACGTTCGCGCTTGAGGAGTATTTTGAGCTTTATTTATATGATTGTGTTGCACATGCACATGATTCATGGTACAGCCATATAACCGAAAAAACAAATTTCGAAGATACGAAAAACGTGATGGTGAAGGTCACGCTGCGCGACGGTTGCTATGACATAGCGTTCATCGAGCTTACGGCGTTCGTTTATTCCAGCGCGGACGAATTTGACGCGGACGGCAACTATAAGGGCACAAACAAAGCCACCTGCATCATTGAAAGAGAAACATAATCAAAAAAGTGTCGATTAAAAATCGACACTTTTTTTACGCCGTAAGATCGGCGAGTTTTGCTTCTGTGAAGTTTAATAGCTCGGTGACGGAAATCTTAATCTGCATACCGCGTACACCCGCGCTGCAGTAGATCTCGTCGAAAAGCTCCGCGATCTCGTCGATGTAGGTGGGGAAGCGCTTCTTCATACCGACGGGTGAGCACCCGCCGCGAATGTAGCCTGTCAGAGGCATAATGTCTTTAACGGGGATCATAGCGACGCTCTTTGAGCCCGACGCACGCGCGCATTTTTTCAAATCGAGCTCCTCGGCAACGGGAATGCAGAATACGAGCGCCTCACCGCGCTCGTTTTTGCATACGAGCGTTTTGAACGTCATGTCGGGATCGATCCCTGCGATCTCGGCGACGTGCGTGCCCGAAAGATCGTCCTCGTTCACCTCATATTCGACAGTTTCATATTTAATTCCTGCGGCATCAAGAAGCCGCAGAGCATTCGTTTTAACCTTTGCCATAGTGTTCTGCTTTCAATATAGAATCATTCCGCAGATATTTTACTCCGAAATTACAGGAGAGTCAAGACGCAATTCACCCCCGAAGGTGTGACTTCGGAGGTGAATTTAGCATTTATTCGTTTGTTTTCGCTTTTTCGGCTTCTTCTTTTGCCTTTTTCTCGGCGTCGATCGCGGTCTTAAATTCTTCGTACTTGTCGCGATCCTGCGTACCGAGCTGATCGGAATATATCGTCATGCCATCCTCGTCCTCAAGGAAAAAATATTCGACAGAGGCGTGGAAACCGTCGCCGATGTAGGTCGGCGCGTACTTGCGGCGGAGTCCGTCAGTGACAGGGAAGTAACCGTCGCCAGCGCCGTCGTATTCGGTCAGCTCCCAAACGTTCGGTGTTTCGGGATTGATTGGACGCGACATTTTCACGATACCGACTCCGGGCGCAAACCAATATTCGACTCGCTCGCCGCGGTAACCGCATCCCCACGGCAGTCCTTTAAGGTCAGATATAACGTGACGGCAATTTTCAAACGTTCCTGCCGACGTTGTGACGGTTTCATCGTCAAGTACGTCAAAATCGAGGTGAACCGAATAGCTCCAATACATAAAATCACGCTTCTCGGAGTATCCGGGAACCCATTCGTCGCGCCACAAACAGCCGACGGCGTCCGTGTATACGTCGTAAAGGCAATTGTGAAGGATCTTATAAACCTCGCTGCCGCGATGCTGCATACGCCATAGCCCCGCCGTTTGGAATTCTTGATCGTAAAGCGTCAGAGCACCGTCTTTGGGGATAACGTTCAATACGTGGAACGAATTGAAATATCCCGCCTCGGCTGCATCGGGATCGTTAAAATCTGTGTCGCTGATTCTTTTGATAACCTTGGTCAAGAGTTCTGTGTGAAGCTTTTCACGTCTTGTAGTGGCAAGCTCTGCGGCGTGTTCAAGGTATTCGTTCACGTTAACGATCTTATCGTTTTCATAATCGAAAAATTTATCGGTAGCTTGGCTGATGGCACCTACCCATTCGTTTTTGTAACGAAGTCCCGTTACAAACTGAGAATGATAAAGCGTGATGTGATCGCTTCCTACATAGGTCACTTCAAATACATTTATTTGATTGTCAAAAGCAACGTCGCAGTCGGAATATACGATCTCGTATTCCCAGCGGTTGCCACCGGCAAAGGGAATCGCACCATAACCGCCGCAAAGCTTATATGAGGAAAGCTCCCACGTGTCCGTTTCGCCAAAACGTGTAGACGTTTGACGAACGATGCCGACACCGGGGCAGATAAGTGCATCAACAAAAGTAAGATCGTAATGGTCGCCCTCGATAACGTAACGCGAGCAGTTTTCAAACGTTCCCGCAGGCACGGTGACCGTCACGCCCGCTTCTTTATACATAAGTGTCACTTTTTTATCGGACGACAAGCGCACATCACCCGGCTTCATTTCGGGATCGTACATCAAGCTGTCGCAAGCCTGAATTTGCCAGAATAAGCTTTCGTTATATTCCGCCCATCCGGGGTTTATGCCGTTATCGTGTCTGTAACCCGGCTGCTGCCAGAAATAAAGCTTGCCGTCAACGTAACGGTATGTTTCGCCCGTGACGTTGGTGAAGTAATTAACACCGTCGGGGACGGACATTACCATCTCTAAACATTCCTTTGCGGATATAGCGTTAGCATAATAAACGTCGCTTGGTGTGAGGACCTCCATTACGCGGTCAAAGGCATCGATGGCTTTATTGTTTTCCTTTGCACAGAGATATTCGTGTCCGAGCCAGAACCAAACGTAACCGAGGGACTTAACGTAGCCTTCACGCTCCAAAAACGGGATCTGTGTGTTAAGCATAAAGTCGATCTTTTCCTGCCCAGACATATCTTTGTGCTCACGGTAAACAAGATCCTGCATAACGTCGTCGTTGTGGCTCAAAATGGCAAATTCCTTAATGCGAGCGAGCACCTCGTCGCGCTTTTCACCGGGGACCCACCAATATCCGCGCAGCAAAACGTCCGCGAGTGCGTAGTGCTTTTCCTTCGATTCAGGCAAGGCTTCAACATTCGCAAGCACCTCGCGATATACTTCTTCGACGCCCGATTTGTTGTTTTTGAAGCTCCAGAGCTTAAGCTCCTCGACCTGACGCATAACGCGGCGAACGAGAGCTTCGTTTTCGTCGTATGTTTTTTCCATAATTCCGTATCCTTTCCGTAGTTGTCGTCTCCCCTCGGAAAGCCGCCATTTCACCGTTCCCGCCGGCAGGGAAAGAAGCTCGGCGATTTCCGCGACGGAATATCCTTCAAAATAATGAAGCTTTATAACCTGCCGTATCTTTTCGGAGAGCTCATCAATGGCGGCGTGAAGCGCCGCTTTTTGCTCTTCCTCGGCGTATCGGTTGCAGAGGAGCGAAAACTCATCGTCTTCCGAGTCGGAAAGATCGGAATATTCGAGCAGATTCAGGCTTATGTCGGGTGTGGCACACCGATAGTGCCTGTGAAGATTACGCGCACAGTTTTTAGCAATGGAGCACACCCACGGACCGAATTTACTGTAGTCGTGTAACGAATCGAGGTGCATCCAAGCCGAAACGAAAGCGTCCTGCGAAGCGTCCTCCGCGGAATATTCGTTTCCCGTGACCTTATATGCCGTGCCCTTAACGGCACGTTCGTGCCTGATAACGAGCTCTTCGTATGCCTCACTGTTTCCTAAAAGTGTCAGCTCAACGAGCACGTCATCTTTCTTGTCGTTGTATTCCGTCATACTTCATTTTCCTTTCGTAGAATGTTCGTCTTTTGGGGATTACACCAATAAGACGATAAAAAGTGCGGTAAGGTTGGATTTTGGAAAAAATATTTTTGAATAAACGCAAAATCCTCCGTAACGGAGGATTTTTGCTGCATTATTTTACGCTGTGTAAAAGATCGTCATAAGAGGGAAACGGCCAATGCTTCTTTGAAACGATCAGCTCAAGGGCGTCGATGTCGGCGCGTACAGCCTCCATCGCGGGAAGTACACGGCTCTTATACGCCTCGGCGAGAGCTACGTGATTGGAGGAGAGAGCCTTTACGGCTTCCGTTTCGGCTGTCAGCTTCAGAAGCTTTTCATAAAGCGAATCGGCAAGTTCGGCAATTCTTTCAAGAATTGCTTTTTCTGCGTTCTTATATTTAATGAGAGCTCCCGACTTATTATTGAGCGTTTCCGCAAGGACGTTTTCATAATCGAGGACGGACGGCAGAATGTGCTTGTTAACGATATCGATTAGCGTCAGCGCCTCAATGTTGACGGTTTTGCAGTAGTTTTCGAGCATTATGTCGTAGCGCGAATGAAGCTCCTCAGATGAGAATACGTGGTGACGTGCGTAAAGCTCAACTGTTTTATCACAGATAAGAGCAGGAAGAGCATCAGGAGTTGCAGGAATATTGGAAAGTCCGCGTCTTTCGGCTTCGCGTGTCCATTCTTCTCCGTATCCGTTTCCGTTGAAGAGAATGCGGCGATGATTTTTGATCGTTTCCTTTATGAGCTTGTTGAGCGTTGCGGTGAAATCAACGGAAGTTTCAAGCTCGTCCGCAAACTGAGAAAGCGCCTCTGCAGCAATCGTGTTAAGTACGATATTCGGCTCGGCTACGGACATGGACGAGCCCGGCATACGGAACTCAAATTTGTTTCCTGTGAAAGCGAACGGACTCGTGCGGTTTCTGTCGGTTGTGTCCTTTGCGAAGTGGGGTAGAACGGAAACGCCGATGTCGATCTGCGTCTTAATGTGATCTTCGTAGTTTGTCTCGTTCTCAATAGAATCGAGAACGTCCATCAACTCGTCTCCGAGGAAGATCGAAATGATCGCAGGCGGTGCTTCGCCGCCGCCGAGACGGTGGTCGTTAGATGCTGACGCAACGGACGCACGCAAAAGCTCCTGATACTCGTCAACGGCTTTTATAACGGCGGAGAGGAAGAGCAAAAACTGTGCGTTTTCGCGCGGTGTTGCACCAGGTTTCAAGAGATTGACACCCGTGTCGGTCGAAAGCGACCAGTTGTTGTGTTTTCCTGAACCGTTGACGTAAGAAAACGGCTTTTCATGTAAGAGGCAAACGAGCCCGTGACGCGAAGCGATAGTTTTCATTCGCTCCATTGTGAGCTGATTTGCATCGGTTGCGACGTTTGCGGAGCTATAAATGACGGCAAGTTCATGCTGACCGGGAGCGGCTTCGTTATGCTCGGTTTTTGCGTAAACACCGAGAGCCCAGAGCTCACGGTCAAGATCGGTCATGAACTCTTTGACGCGCTGTTTGATAGCGCCGAAATAATGATCCTCAAGCTCCTGTCCCTTAGGCGGACGTGCGCCGAAAAGGGTTCTTCCCGTATACATAAGGTCGGGACGGCGGAGGTACATATCGCGGTCAATAAGGAAATATTCCTGTTCGGCGCCTACTTCAGCCGTGACACGCTTTGTAGAATTATCACCGAAAAGACGGAGAATACGCAGTGACTGACGCTCAATAGCTTCCATTGAGCGCAACAGAGGCGTTTTTTTATCAAGAGCTGCGCCCGAATACGAGCAGAATGCCGTGGGTATGCAAAGAACTCCGTCTTTTATGAATGCGTATGACGTAGGATCCCATGCGGTGTAGCCGCGTGCTTCAAACGTTGCACGTAAGCCGCCGGAAGGAAAACTCGAAGCGTCGGGCTCACCTTTAATAAGATTCTTTCCGGAAAACTTCATGATAGCGCCGTCGGCGCCGTCGGGAGTGATGAAAGAATCGTGCTTCTCGGCGGTGATGCCTGTCATCGGCTGGAACCAATGCGTAAAATGAGTTACGCCGTGTTCTATTGCCCATGATTTCATGGACGAAGCAACGACGTTTGCAACTTCAAGTGTAAGCGGTGTTCCGTCTGAGATGGTTTTTTTCAAAGATTTATATGTGTCAGAGGGAAGACGTGATCTCATCACAGTGTCTCCGAACACCATACAACCGAAATATTCGGGTAAATTGTTCATAATGATAACTCCAATTGCAAATTTTTAGTATAGCTAAAACTCTTATTCATCGGCAGCATTCTGATTGACGTAAACCGATATGGCAGTTGCAATCGCAAATGCCATATCATCCTGCCAAGCTTCGTTCAACATATTCTCGGCGTCCGTTTTGTTCGTGATGAATCCAAGCTCAATCAAAAGAGAAGGACATTCGGTGTATTCTGTTACATAAAAAGCCTCGGATGACTTTTTAGGATATGTCAATACATCCTTGGAATCCGGCAACTCGTTGTCGAT
The DNA here is from genome assembly GCA_045588245.1 of Eubacteriales bacterium. Classification (GTDB taxonomy): domain Bacteria; phylum Bacillota; class Clostridia; order Oscillospirales; family CAG-272; genus DTU064. The sequence continues at coordinate 67,980 of JAZNDW010000001.1, read as the reverse complement.
AGAAGTTTTGAGCAAATCAACGATGGCGGCTGAGTTTTCACTGTATGAATTTTCAGAGCAGTAATAAATACGCGTACCGTAAACGCTGTCACTGTCAGGATAAGCATCACAGTGAATGGATACGAACAGATCGGCGCGAATGTGATTCGCATACGAAACTCTCTCGTCTATATAGAACAGAGCGTCGCCGTCGTTTAGAGGACAGTCGGGGATAGTAACGCCATCATGAGATAAAACGACGTTGTAGCCTGCGCTATGTAAAATGTCATAGATCTTTTTCGATACTGCCATGTTAATATCGCGCTCTGTGACGTCTCCGAGAAGCTCAGACGTTGTACCGCCGTCGCCGAAGCCGTGCCCGGGATCGATACAAATAAGAAAACTCGTGTCTTCGGGTGGCAAAGCCGTATCTGCGTCTGTTATGGCTTCAGTTTCGGTTTCGCTTTGTGCGTCCGTTTCGGGCGGTACGTAACCGCCGTTATAGGTCGTGTCAGAGTCGGCGGCGGTATCGTCCTTGCCGAAAGAATCGATCATGTTTTTGAAGCTTTTGCTTGTGAATATCACTATCAAAAGGATAATAGCAAAAACGATCAGAATTAAAAGAAACGGTGTCGGGCGGCGGCGACGCTGTCGCATACTGCTGTTATTGAAAGAGTATGTAGGACGTCGCGTGGAGTAACCGCTGCGAATGGGGGTTGTCCTTTGACGGGAGGGTGTTGCGTTGCGCGGAGCTGCGGGACGCGGATCCTGATATTGCGGATTCTGCGGACGTGAATACTGCTGTCTGTACTGCATATCCCCCGATCTCTGCTTACGGGGTTGCTGTCCTTGCGGTTGAGACGGACGGTATCCGCCGCTATACTGCTGATTCTGTGAAGGATAAGAGCGGTTTTGATTTTGATAGTATCCGCCGTTATGCTGTTGATTTTGCGAACCGTAAGGTCCGTTTCTGTTTGGATTATATCTGTTATCGTTCATAATCAATAGTTGTCGTTTTGGAAAATTTATTCTTTACTTTTGAGTTTTCTTTCGTTGCCCTCGGCATCAACAACGGTGATCGATTCAAGCTGTTGACGCATACCTGCGCGAAAAAGCTGAAGGTAACGCTTGCGGAGCGTGTCACGTTCAGCCGTTTCCTCTTCGGTCAGTCCGCCATTCTTCGCTTTTGCGGCAAGTTCATTGATTCGTACCAAGATTACTTCAATTTCTGTCATATTCATTATTCCTGTATTTTTTTGAGTATATCTATTTCATAATCGGTCAGATAACGCCACTTGCCGACGGGCAAGTCACCGAGCAAAATGCCGCCCTCGCTTATGCGTACGAGCTTTTTGATCTTGAGTCCGAGCTGTTCGCACATACGGCGGATCTGACGGTTTCGTCCTTCGGTCAAAGTCATCGCTATCGTAGTTTCCGTTCCACTGCGAAAGATGAGTTCAATCGGACAAGCCGAAAGCATATAAGGCTTACCGTTTGATTCTGTGATAGTCATAGGCGACGATAGCTCAGCAAGCTTATCGTCTGAAACGAAAGAGGGAATCGTAACACGGTATAATTTTGTTTTGCCTGAGCTTGGGTGCGACAGCGCACGGCAAAGCTCTCCGTCATCTGTTAAAATGAGAAGCCCTTGCGAATACATGTCAAGACGTCCAACGGGATAAACACGCGCAGGAACATCACTGACAAGGTCAGCTACGCATCGTCTTCCTTCTTCGTCTTTCATCGTTGTTACAACGCCGACGGGTTTATTGAGCATAACGTAGGTGTGTCCGCGGTCGGAGAGGGTGATGCGGCGACCGTTGTAAGTTACAACGTCGTGTTCCGGGTCAATCCTGTCGCCGAGCGTGGCTGTTATACCGTTGACGGTGACACGACCCGCAGTGATCTCCGTTTCTGCGGCTCGACGGGACATGATGCCGCACATGGCAATAAATTTTTGCAGTTTAATCGTTTCCATTGGATAAAGCGTCCACTTCGCGGCGCAGCCAACGAAGCGTTTTTGAAAGTTTATTTAAGTCAAGTCCGTCATCGTACATGACGGGGGATTCAAGGGTGAACGTACCTTTGTAGCCAACGTCTTTTAAGTCGGAAAAAAGCAACTGAAAATCGACAGTTCCCTCATAGGGGTGAAGGATTGGACGTATTTTTGAAAAGTCACGGTATGTGCCGCCGAAGTCGCTAATGTGTATATGCGAGATGCGTCCGCTTTTTATGAGATCAGACGTTGCCGTTTCATGATTTTGTCCGTGTAGCTGTGCGAAACGCACGTCGTAGGTGAACTCACAGTCGTAATCTGAAAGCTCACAAAGCCGTGACAAAGGGTTAAGAGAAACACAAGGAATGTTCTCAATGAGTGTACGGAGACCGAATTCGTTCGACGTTTCAATGATGTATGGCATCACGGAAGTGTTATTTTGAAAATTACAGTCGGATTCCGCGTTTCCCCAAAGGTGCAGTACGACGCGTTCGGCTCCGAAATTCTGTGCAAGCTCGCAGTTCAGGCGCCAGAGGCGGCGCGCTTCGGCAAAGTATTCCTCACCTCCAAGTGATAAAAGAATACCGATATTCTTGTCTGCATGAAGCACGGGACAAGGAAGCTTTGACACTGTGAGCGCGTGCTCTATTGTCGGCAGCATGCCGTATGCGTTTGAGGCTACAACGTATTCGATACCGTCGATTCCTTCCTCACGGCAAATGCGAGGAAGCTCTGTTATTATGACAGAATGATCGTAATTCGTTTTTCTGCCGACAACGGCACCTGTTGAACAGTAAACCTGATTAGCCATAAAAATTAAAGAGTATTAATGAATGCGCCGATCTTATCAAGCGCCGTTGTTATGTGTTTTAACGAATATGCGTAGGAAATCCTTGCGAATCCTTCGCCGCAGGCACCGAAAGCGGTGCCGGGGACGATCGCAACGCGCGCCTCATACATAAGACGTTCACAGAATTCCTCGCTTGTCATTCCGAATTTACTTATGTCGGGCCAAACGTAGAATGCGCCTTCAGGCATGAAGCAATCGATGCCGAGGCTCTGCAGCCCTCCCACAAGATAGCGGCGGCGTCGGTTGTATTCGGTTATCATACGATCAATGTCAGCGTCGCCGTTGCGGAGTGCTTCGATCGCCGCATACTGCGACGTCGTCGGTGCGCACATGATAGCGTACTGATGTATTTTGAATATCTGTTCGGAAATCTCACGCGGAGCACAAACATAACCGAGACGCCATCCCGTCATAGCGTAAGCTTTAGAAAATCCTGATACTAAAATCGTACGCTCATGCATACCGGGGAGTGAAGCTATCGATATGTGACGTCTGCCGTACGTCAACTCAGCGTAGATCTCATCGGACAAAACGAAAATATCCGTATCACGGAGAACTTCCGCAATAGCATCTAGTTCTTCTGCGGTCATTATCGCGCCTGTGGGGTTGTTCGGAAATGGAAGAATCAGCATCTTCGTTTTATCAGTGATGGCGGCGCGCAGCGCTTCGGGCGTCAACTTGAAATTATCCTTCATTTTCGTTTCAAGAATAACGGGAACTGCTCCTGCCATTCTAACCAAGGGCTCGTAGCAAACAAAACAAGGATAGCAGATGATGACCTCGTCGCCCGGATTGCAAACTGCGCGGACGGAGGCGTCGATCGCTTCGCTTCCGCCGACGGTGACTGTTATCTCTCGCTTCGGATCATAGAGTAGACCGAATCTGCGTTGCAGGTAAGCCGAAATCTCACTTCGAAGCTCAAGTAGTCCGCTGTTGGACGTATAATAAGTTCTGCCTTCTTCAAGGCTTGCAATACCTGCTTGACGGACGTGCCAGGGCGTGACAAAGTCAGGCTGACCGACCGTGAGTGCGACGACGTCTTTCATATCGTCGAGCAGATCAAAGAATTTACGTATTCCAGATGGCTCAATATCCGATACGGTCTGAGAAATTAGTTCGCTATAGGGTCTCATATAAAGTCGTTACCTCTGATGTCAGCTTCTGCAGGACCGTAAATAAGTCCGTTGCACTTATATTTGCGTAGCACGAAGTGCGTGGACGTAGCGATAACGTCCTCAATAGGAGCAAGCTTCTGTGCAACGAAATACGCAACCTCTTTCATCGTTCTGCCCTCAATCATGCAGGCAAGATCGAAGCCGCCCGACATAAGGTAGAGGTTTGTTACTTCAGGATAGTTATAGATGCGTTCGGCGATCTTATCAAATCCGCGGTCGCGCTGAGGTGTGATCTTGATCTCGATGAACGCGCTGACGTATTCTCTGTCGGTTTTGTCCCAGTCGATAACAGTCTGATAGCCGACGATAACACCGTTCTGTTCGCATTCTTCGATCATTTTTGCGATATCGCCCGTTTCCTTGCCGAGCATGAGCGCGATTTGTTCGTTGTTAAGTCTGCTGTTATTTTCAATAAGAGTCAGTAATTCTTTCATTGTGAGGATTTCCTTTCCTGTTATGATCTTTTGACCTTGTTCATTATCTGGTCAAAGGAGAGGTTATATTTTTCCGCGATGTCGCGTGCATAGCTCTTTCCGTCGGGACGTGCGCGAAGTATCTTGAAGCTGCGCTTGCCTTCAAAAATTCCGGCAACGAGATTGTCTATCTTCACGCCGCCTTTTGCGGCTGACTCGGCGTTGATTTCGTCCACTTTCGATGCAAGCTCATGCAGGTGAGTTGAGAAAAGGGCGCGGCAGCCGAGAACAGCAAAACCCGTGAGAACTTCGGCGGCAATATATGATGCTTCATAAGAACCAGTTGACGAAAGAGATTCATCGAGCAGCACTAAGCTGTGCTCTGTGATGACGTCAAAGATGGCTTCGAGTCGTGCACATTCTTCGCCAAGTCTACCCTTGTCAATAGTGTCCTCGCTTCCCGTGGGGAAGTGAGCAAAGATACCGTCGGCGGGGGAGATAACGGCTTCTCTTGCCGTAACGGGTAAGCCGAGCATACAGAATGCAACGGCCTGACCGAGCGCACACGTGATAACGGATTTACCGCCGCGGTTAGGACCCGTAAGAATGTAAATCATGGCATTTTCGTCGAAAATGAGATCGTTCGGAACGAGTTCATCATCAATGCGAAGGGCAACGACAGGATTATATAAATCGGTAAACGATATTGCCTTTTCTTCCATCGGCATGACGACGGGACGGCACATCGGCACACCGCGTTCGTTAAGCTTTGCTATGATCTTTGAGCTCTTGACGACAAATTCCATTTCGGGCAAAAGCTTAAGCAGAAAATCTGTGTTCTCAAGCACATATTCGGAAACGACACGTTTCCAGGAATGAATGGAGCTTTTGAAAACCTCGTTGATAGCGCCGTAGAATGCGTGAGTCGTTGCATACTGCTGATTCTCCGACTGACCTTTCAGGAAAGGAGAAAGCTGAGCTATGCAGGTCTCCTCGTCAGTTTTGAATGAAAGACGCAATATTTTATCAAGGACTTCGCCGCTCTTGAACGGACGGGAATTGATTGAAAGTACGCCCGCATATACGGGACGAAGCTGTGAATCGAGATTGACGCCGACGGTGATGCTCTTGATGTCGCGTACGCGCTGTGTCAGATCGTTGAGCTTTTTGTTAAGATCGCGGTAATAATCACTTTCGGTGAGCTCATGGATCTTTTCTGCGAGAGTAACAAGCGCCTCGCTCTTGAGCTTTTCGCGGCAATTCGTCAACCCCTTTTTCATGATCGTCAGACATGACGTATAAAGCTCTATCTCTGTCAGGGAGAAGAGATACGACTGTGCGTTTGTACTGCCGGCGGAGGTGAGACTCGACTCAAGACGGCGAAGCTCTTCGATGTCAAGTAAGATCGGTGTTACCTTAGAAAGTGTTTCTGCAACCTCAGGACACTGCAGCATATCGTAAAACACGTCCTGGCGGTAGCGAATTACCTCGGGCACGGTCGTGAAATATTCTTCAAGCGTTGAGTTTTTAAGATCAAATAAAAGATCAAGCTCAAGCTGTTCAATAGTTTCTCTTGAAATATTCGGGGTCTTGCCGGAATATGCAAACCCTGATGGATAAAGTAAAGAAAAATCTTGTAATTCCATTATGTCCTCCGAAAATATGATAATCTTTTCGAAAAAAGATCGAAATTGTTCCAAAAAATAAATATACATCTTATATAATATCATAAAATTAAATTAAATAAAAGTATTTGCGTAAAAATTAATATTTATAAAGAGTATATTGTGATATTTGACGATTTATGTTAAAATCAATTATCGAAAAATGACAATCCGATCAATAATGGTGAGGGGAAAATGAATATAAAAACAAAAAATCCCGACAAATACAGTATCGTTAACGGCAATAAAGTCCCCGTGCGCAGATATGATGCCGTCATCATCGGCTCGGGCGCTGCGGGTTTCGGCTGTGCTTATGCTCTTTGTGAATCGGGAGTCAACAGCGATAATATATGCATCGTTACCGAGGGCAGAAACATGGGCACCTCACGTAACACGGGAAGTGATAAGCAGACGTACTATAAGTTAGCCGCTGCTGACAGCGCCGTAAAAATGGCAGAGGATATGACAAGAGCAGGATCGATGCACGGTGACCTTGCATTTGTCGAAGCCGTCAATTCGCTTCGCGGCTTTCACAGATTAACGACGATCGGAGTTCCGTTTCCTCATGACGAATATGGAGAATATACGGGCTACCGTACCGATCACGATACGGCAGGACGTGCAACGTCCTGTGGACCGCTCACGTCAAAATTCATGACGGAAGCGCTTGAAAGAGAAGTCACGTCAAGGTCAGTTCCGTTTTATGACGGTTACCGTGCCGTCAGGCTGATAACGGAAAATAATGCCGTGTGCGGCGTTATTGCCGTCAGTGAGGCTGAATCAAACGGCGATAACGAGTTCGGCTATGCGATATTTGAAAGCGCAAATATTGTCCTTGCGGTCGGAGGCCCGTCTGCCATTTACGAGTCAACGGTTTATCCTATAAGCCAGACGTGTGCGCTCGGGCTTGCGTTTTCTGTCGGCGCTGTGGGAGCGAATCTTTCCGAAAGCCAGTACGGACTTGCATCCGTGTCACCGCGCTGGAACGTTTCAGGCAGCTATCAGCAGGTATTGCCTAGGTATTTTTCAACAGATAAAGACGGCGGTGATGCTCGCGAGTTTCTCTCCGACTACATCGACTCGCCGACGGCTGTCGCGGCGTCTATATTCAAAAAAGGGTACGAATGGCCATTCTCACCCGAACGGGTTAAAACGAATGACGGCTACGGTTCGTCAGCCGTCGATCTTGCCGTTTTTTCGGAAACAAGCCGAGGCAGACGCGTATTTCTTGATTTTCTTCATAATCCGAAAGAGATCGTGTCAAACGGAAAACCCGAGCTCTCACTCGCGGGCGATGAGGCATATTCATATTTATGTAACTGCGGATCAACAGGTGAAACACCGATAGACAGACTTGAAAAAATGAATAAGCCCGCTATCGAATTATATGCTTCTTACGGCGTTGACCTATATAAAGAACCGCTTGAGATCGCGGTTTCGGCACAGCACTGTAACGGCGGTGTTTACGTTGACAAATGGTATCAGAGCACCGTTGACGGACTGTTTGTAATCGGCGAGGCAGCAGGTGTCTTCGGCGTGCAGCGCCCCGGTGGATCTGCCCTTAATTCAACTCAGGTAGGCAGTATTCGTGCGGCTGAAAAGATTGCGGATAGACTGTATACAAAACAAAATAATGACCATAACGTTACCACCTATTCTGTTCATCTTCCCATAGGACAAGGCGATAATAAGCTGACGTTTGAAATGATCATGGAGAAGAGAAATGAGTACGCCCACGCCATGACCGAATCTTGCTCATTCCTTCGCAGGCCCGAAAAAATCAAGTATTTGATAGACCGTGTAAGATCGGAAATCGCGTCGTTTGGCGAATACGGTGCAAGTGATACACGAACAATCACCGACCTTTTTATAAACTACGATATATTGATAACGCAATTTGCCATGCTAAATTCCGTCAACGCATACATAAATGACGGCGGCTTGTCGCGCGGCTCCTATCTTATAACGGACGCGGACGCGGACGAGATCCTGTCGTCAGATAAGCCGCAAACGGATGTTGGACATTCAAAGCTTGTGGGATGCGTTCGTCTAAACGAAAACGAGTCGGGTATGAGCGCTGAAACGTATTTTGAAGCGTGCCGCCCCATACCGAACACAAACAATTGGTTTGAGAATGTTTATAACGAATACAGAAACGGAAATATATTCAAAAAATAAGCTGAATATTCACTGTTGACATTAATTTTCTCTTAATGTTAACAGTATATACATTATTTTATTGTATTATTATACTATATTGATTGAGCTATTAACTAATGTGTTTACATAAGGAGTAAATGAAAATGTCAGATATTGAAAACGTCACGGTAAACGAATCCGAAAATCAAGTTATGAACGAAAAAGACGCGTACGAGATTTATAAAGCGATAGTCAGCGAAGTTGAAAAGGTCGTCATAGGTAAGCATGCCGAGATAGTCCTTCTTACTGCGGCTATGCTTGCGGGCGGTCACGTTCTCATCGAGGACGTGCCGGGTGTCGGTAAAACGACGCTTGCAGCCGCAATAGCAAGTGCGGCGGGACTCTCATTCAACCGCGCACAGTTCACACCCGACGTTCTTGCCTCCGACATAACGGGCTTCAATATTTACAACAGAAAGACCGAAGCTTTTGAAATGCGCGAAGGTCTTGTCATGTGTAATCTTCTCCTTGCAGACGAAATCAACCGCGCCTCGCCGAAAACGCAGTCATCGCTTCTTGAAGCGATGGAGGAGGGAAGAGTCACCGTTGACGGCGTAACGTATAAGATACCCGATCCTTTTATGGTTATCGCAACGCAGAACCCGTCAGGTTACGTTGGCACATATCCGCTGCCCGAAGCACAGCTTGACAGATTCATGATGAAGCTTTCTATGGGATATCCCACACTTGACGAAGAGATCGGAATCATTCAGTCGAGAAAAACGCACAATCCTTTATCGGAGGTCAAGCCAGTTGCGGACGTTGAGAAGATCCGCATGATGCGAAAGATTGTAAGTGACGTGCGCGTTGACCCAAAGATCTATAAATATATAGTAACACTTGTCAGTGCAACAAGAACTCATCCGTCCATCTCGCTCGGTGCGAGTCCGCGTGCCTCCGTTGCTATGATGCGTCTTTCACAGGCGTTTGCGTTCACACGCGGACGCGACTACGTCATTCCCGATGACGTTGCCGCCGTATATTCGTACGCCGTTGCACACCGTCTGATATTGCGTCAGGAAGCAAAGCTCAACAGAGTTGCCGCTACGGATATCCTGAACGAACTGCGTCGCACGGTCGAGGTGCCGTACATAACCGAACGAGAACTTAAAAAATAAATTTAGGGAGTTGCCGCCGTAATGAAAAAAGCAGAGGGAAAACCGAATAAACCGCGCAAAAACTTTGCTTTCGGACGCGGCTTTTACGCTTATATCGTTTTGCTTATCGGCTCATTCATATTCACGGAAGCACTCAGATCACCCGTTTCGATCGTGCTTTTGTGGTTTATGATACTTTTGCCGTTCGGACTCTTACTGTTGACTGTCGCAATGAAAAACGGCATTGCCGTTTTTGTAAGCGCCGATCAAACGACATCCGAAAAAAACGTTGCTATTTCGTATGATTTTCAGATAATTAACGGGTCAATTTTGCCGATTTCATATCTTGAAGCATACATTTATGTTCCGAGTAACGACGGCGTGCGTTGTGTTGAAAAACGGCTGCTTCTTTCGATTTTGCCGAAGGGCAGATACCGCTTTTCCGACGATATTGTCTTCAAATACCGCGGTCGGTACAGCGTCGGCGTCGGTGACGTCTATGTGTCAGATCCTTTGCGCTTTTTTGTAATGAAGCGTACTCTTGATGTATATCATGAGATGTTCATTTTGCCTCGGAAGAAATATTTGCAAAGATCAACCGACAATGCCGCATCAGACTTGCCATCTGACAGTAATACCGTCGTTTCGGGCATTGAATCGAGTGAATCAAACCGTATCCGTGAATACAGAGCAGGCGATTCACTCAAGCATATTCATTGGAAACTCTCCTCAAAAGTACAGGATCTGCAAGTAAACGAGTACAATCCGAATACGGGAAAAAACGTATATGTATTCTGCGATTTTTCGCTTCTTGAAAGTGAGGAGCGTGCAGGGAACACCGAAGAAAAACGTAAGAAGAAAAAAGCAAAGAAAAAGAAAACGGTCAAGCTGAAGCTTGAGCGAAAAGCAGTTTCGTCCATGATGAGCACCGACGAGGTGGTTGATGCTGCGAACGCTTCTGCCGCCGAACGTGCAGAAGCGGTAGCGGCGCTTGCCAAAACACGCGATGAACTAACCGAAGCCACAAAAGAGGAAGCTTTAGCCGAGGCTGAAACTCTTAAAGAAGGCGAAACTTCGGAAGCTCCGATTTTCAACGCTGCCGAATATTGGGAGCGTGCAAACAAAATTCTGCCCGAATATCAACACGATATGGATTATTTTTGTGCAGACGGCGTATCTGAAATAGCAATCGGCGCAGTCTTCCATGAAATCGAAGAGGGAAATACCGTTACCTTGATGTGGTTTGACGAACGCATGGCTTCGGGCTTTTCCGGTTATCAGATAAGCTCCTATTCCGATTTTGATCTCATATTTACTCAGTTTGCAACAGCCCCGTTTGCAAAGTCGGAATATAAAGTTACGCGTCTGCCCGACCTGATCGAGGACGTAGAAAACCCCACGTTCCTTTTTGCAACGTCAAAGGCTGATCTGACAAATGTCTCAGAGTTCGTCGATGCAGGACACCGCATGGGTGCAGATGCCGTTGAGATACTGTTCTTTAATCCCAAGGAACGGTACAAGGATCCTGCTCTCCGCGCTGAATATGTTGAAAACTGCCGCAGCCGCTTTGCGGAAAACAATATCATTTTGAGTGAGTGCAGAATAGAAAACTGATTATCATACCGTCACGCCAAAGTGCCGATGACATATTTTCGGGAGAATACATAAGTGAAAAAAACAAATGATGTCAGGAAAACCAAACGTCCTGACAAAAAAATCAAAGCTGCCGAAAAAAAGAATAAAATGAAGAAACGCAACGCCGACAGCGTCGTTGCGTCGTTGCCGCATAATCAGGAACGAAACGTGATTTCTTTTGCTGCGGGGCTCTTATGCCGCGGTCTTGTTGCTGCCGCGCTGGTCGTCGGTATTGCACTGTTTTTCTGCGATGCTATGGTGATCGTAAGTGAAGTTCTACCGTTTACGGCATTACTTTATCCCGCTTTGATCTTTTCCGTCCTGCTTGCTTTTATGAGTGTCAATTTCTATACGACGCTCGGTGGCGGATGCCTGCTGTTTGGCGGAGTTGCTCTTTGGCTTTACAGCATGCATTCCTCGGATTTTCTTTCGGGTATCATAACGTCGCTCGAGGTCTTTGCAAATGCCGTTATTGACAGAATTGCTTATGCAGGATTAGCACAAATAAGTCAATTTCGCTTTGACATAAAACTAATCGGCGAAGCGGAAGCGTTTTACATGAGCACGGCTGTTGCGCTTTTCACGTTTCTGATTGCGCTATTAGTTGTTCCTGCCGTAGTAAAACGGATACGCGTTCTTTATCTGTTGGCTGTTGTTTCAGTTTTTGTAACGCCCGTACTTGCGTATAACGTTATACGAGATAATTGGGGATTTTCGATCCTCATATCCGCAATTATCGGTGTCATATCTCTCTATTTATACGACAAACAATACCTGACCGTATCAAAAAAGAAAGTTGTCAGCCACAAAATCGGCGTTTTTTCCAATGTCAGAGCTGATGCGTCGGATGCAATTCCTTTTACAAACAATAATGACGGCGAAATTCTTGTCAATGATGCGAGTGAGGACGCACAAAAAACAGTAAGATCTCGCCGCCGCGGCAAAGATACGGATATTGAGTCGGCACTCACGCTTGAAACTCCGATCGAACGGCGCGAACGAAAAAAACGTGAACGAAAAGAGAACCGTAAGATTCGTTGTGAAACAAAAAAAGCAATGAAAGGCGACGTCACGTCTACACGCAGACATAAACTACCGCGTATCGTTATGCTTGAAAACGCCGCCCTCGGCGGACCTGTCGGCTTATGTACGTTTATCGTTGTTTTTGCCTTGATGCTTCTGCCGACAGCACTCGTTAAAGAACACGACACGAAAATACCTTTCGTCAGCGACGTTATGGAAACGGCGCGTGTTTATATGACGGGAATGCTTATGGGTGACGAGATAGATCTTAACAATATTTCCTCGCTTTCGAGTGATCATGGAAATTCAGGTCCACGCGATATTACTTTTGATTATCCCGAATTTCACGAGATCGTGATTGCAACCGTCGAAGCACCGTACGATACTCCCGTGTATTTGCGTACGTGGATAGGCACAACGTATAACGATAACGCATGGACGTCTGCGACCTTGGATGAAGTCAATGCGTATCGTGAGCGTTTCGGCGAAGCGTTCACGCCCGAAATGATAACGGAAAACTTCTACAGTGCCTTTTACCCGATATTTGATGATATAACAGATTATGCAGGCTACCGTGATAACACCGTTCTCGGCTTTATTTCCGAGCGCGTTAACGTTACGCGAAAATATGAAAACGGCATACTGCTTTATATGCCGTCTTTCGTAATGCCGTCTTCCGGGCTTATGAGATACAATTCGACCGATCCGTCGCTTTTGCCGTATAAGACATACTTTGACGGTGTATGGTCGTCGAAGTTTTTCACGAACGGAACGTCTTATTCAACAACTTCTCTAGTTACGACGTTCAGACATCCGAGTGTTATCCCCGTCATGAATAACAATCGCTTCATTTATAATTATGTAATGGGCGAGATCGTGAGCGGCAGAACTGACCGTTATATAAGCGAGGGGGACACGGAAAAGTACGTTGCAGAGTTTGAAGCAAATCTGAACCGTGCGATTCTGCGATTCAACGGTGTTGCCGAAGACATAGATGCTTACGATTATCTGAAGGATACTTACGGTGTGCTCTATGTGGGCGACTCGCTTTTGCACCGTTACGTCTTCGATATGACGCCTGCCGAGAGGGATGCACTGAAATCGGCTTATACACTTGAAAAGGATTATTCCGATTACGTTAATTCTGTCTATACGCAGACCGATCCCGATGACAATGTAGATATAAGAGGTATCACCGAAAAGATATTGTCACAGGATAATAAGCCGATTCTTTACGGAAGCCTTTCCGGAGTGGATATTGACGAGCTCATTAAAGATAATAATGTTCCCGAGGAATACTACCACGCCATAGTTCTTGAACTGATAGATTATATGACGAGGAACTGCGCATATACAACGGAACCGATCGAGATCGCGGGGACGACACTCCCGTCGGTCGATCCTGAGAACAGACCTGAAAGTGCCGTTGTCGATTTCCTTACGGAAACGAAATCGGGCTACTGCGTTCAATATGCTTCGTCGCTTACGATGATGCTTCGCTCTATCGGTATTCCCGCACGCTATTGCGAGGGCTATATTGCGACGGAATTTGATTCCGATTTTTACGGTAACGATGATCCGTTGACGCGATATAAATGTAATGTTCTTGACAGCGATTCGCACGCATGGGTCGAAGTCTATTACGATTCGGTCGGATGGGTGCAGTACGAAGCAACAGATCCGTATCTTGATGCGATGTACGGAACAGGCGGACTTGATTCGGATATAAACGGAAGCATAGATATACCGATCACCACACCCGAACCTGATATCGAACACGACGAAGATATAACGCCACCTCTCGGCAAGGAAGAGCTCGTTTCACTGAAAACGATCTTGATTGTTGCCGCTGTAGTCATAGCTGTCGGCGCTCTGACAGCCGTTACAGTTATTATATTCACGATGCGCCGTCGTGCGCTTTTGGCAAAACGTGAGCGCGAAGCTGTTATCACTCGTTCAGGCGATAGGCATACGGCGCTGCAAACTGATGAGATCCGTCTGCTTTCAAGAAAGATTATTGTCGGAATCTTTGATATTTACAAAGCACTTGACCTATCACCGAATGTAGGCGAGCTTTCGCCCGAGTATGCCGAAAGACTCGATGAAGCACTCGGCGATACGTCAAGACGTTCGCACGAGGAAGTGCTCGAATATATCTCAAAAGAGGAGTTTGGCTACGGAATGCCGCGCAGTGAGCTTGCTTTACTCGCGGAATATTACCGTGATATTCTCGATGCCGTATACAGAGGTCTTGACCGCCGTCATCGGATAATATTCAGATATATAAAGCATATCATATAAACGAAATGAAGGAATTCCTGCGGGAATTCCTTTTTCGTTCAGACTATATTATAACTCAATTAAATAAAAATCGAAATTTCCTCTTGCAATCGGCGGAAATATGTGTTATACTACTCCTCGCCGTGGAAGCGTAGCTCAGATGGTTAGAGTGCTTGGTTGACATCCAAGAGGTCACTGGTTCGACTCCAGCCGTTTCCATGATAGGATCCGTACACGTTTGTGTGCGGATCTTTTTTTATTGATTCATCTGTGATTTTACATATATCACGGTAAAATCACTTGTAAAAAAGAACAAAATAAAATATAATAAAATAAATAATAGGCTATACTACACTAATCTTTGTTAATTACGTGTAAGGAAACTAACGCTGAGAAGTGTGATATCTATTTAAGTTATGTTCAACTACATAAAAACTAATCGGAATTGCAGTTAATCAAATCAGCCTGCACTTACGTTAGTTGCATAAACTTGAATTTGACGGAGTGATATGGATTGGAAATATTGGAAATTATAGACCGCATTGACGCTGTTTTCATATCCCCAAAAGCGACTGTAACACAGCTAAAGCACGAAGAAGACGATGAACCGTACCACGTATGGAGAATTGATTCCGACAATACCAGATATATTCTCAAGGAAGCCAAGGGGAACGAAAGTGAAATCTATCAGTCTATCCTTGCCGTATTAAAAGAAAGTATTCCTACTCTATATCAAGTTATCACTACTGAAGAAAAAACATATCTTCTGATGGAATATATAGAGGGCGAGAATCTGTGTAAATGTAATCGTACAAAACTGACACGTGCATTGGATTCTTTGATTTCTTTACAACAAAAAACCTGGGAGGGTCGAACCTTTGACCATTTGGGGGATTTTTTTGATAAAAGCATCATTCAACGCCAAAATCGTGGCAAGTATCTAAATGATTCACTGTTAGTAGAAGCATATGAGAAATTTCTGAGCATGTATCAATCCACACCCAAGGCACTATGCCATGATGATTTACTTCCTTTTAATATTATTACTTCCGACCAAAAGGCATTTTTGATAGATTGGGAATCGGGTGGTATTTTACCATATCCAACATCTTTTGCACGATTGATAGCACATGCGGAAGATAATACAGACGCTTTTTTCTATATGACACAAGCAGATAAGGACTTTGCTGTTAATTATTATTATGATAAGCTGCTCAAAGAAAAGGAAATTTCGTATACTGACTGGCTAAATACACTTGAATACTTTTTGTTCTACGAGTATTGCGAATGGGTGTTTGTGGGCAATAAATATAATGCTACGGACGGCGAATACTACAAAAAATACCTGCCTATCGCGAAACACCAAGCCACTAAAATATTGAAAATTGAAAACGGGTAAATTCCAATTTGACGAGGTGTTCCATATGAAGCTAAGGTTAGTAAAAGCATCGAATCAGTATTGTGAGCAAATCAAAGATATGCTGGATGAATGGAATGCAACCGGAGAAAAGATCATCCCATACTCAATCCGTCGTATTGACTATCATGACTTTGCGTATTATTGCGAAAATTTGGAAGTGAAGGATATAAGTTGCAGCTTGGTTCCTGATTCAACCTTTTTTTGTTTGGATGAAGAACGGAATATTATCGTCGGAGCGGTAAATATTAGACACTATTTGAATGAATCGTTGTTGCTAAATGGTGGGCATATAGGCGATGGCGTGCGTCCGTCGGAACGAAAAAAAGGTATCGCAACAAAAATGATTGCGTTGGCTTTAGATGAATGCAAAAAGTTGGGCATAGAGAAAGTCTTAATGGTTTGTGACAAAGAAAATATTGGCTCAGCGAAAAGTATTCAGAATAATGGTGGCATTCTGGAGAACGAGGTTGAAGTTGATGGCATTGTAGAACAAAGATACTGGATTGAACTGTTTTAACAAATTCCAATATGTCAAGAAGTGAAGAGATAACACTCTCCTCTACAAAAATGTAATAATCAGTCATATTAAGTGGCAGAGCCAAAAATCATAAGATAACGTATTAATAAACTCTGAAAGTTGGGCTAAGAATGCTGTATCTGAAATCATTTTCGCTTGCAACAGAATTGGATGAAACAAATTATCTTTTTGACGCCGTAAAATTTGACATGGCGTGCTACGGTAACAATGCGTATCCGTTTAAGATATTTCCGTTCAAAATGCTGAGTCGTCTCGATTTTGCTCCCATTACGATTTTATACGGCGGCAACGGATCGGGAAAATCGACGATACTTAATATTATATCGGAAAAGCTTCGCCTGAACAGAAGCGCGCCGTTCAATAATACTCCGATAATGGATGATTATCTTAGATACTGTAAATACGAACTGTCTACAGAATCGAGAGGGAATGTACCAAACGACAGCCGTATCATAACGAGCGACGGCGTGTTTGATTTTTTACTTGACGCAAGAGCGATCAATGAGGGTGTTGAACGTGATCGTGAACGCTTGTTTGATGAATACAAAAACACGGTCAAAACGAGCGCGGACGGATGGCAGATGCGCTCGCTTGACGAATACGAAGAGCTGAAGCGCCGAAACGAAGCGAGGCGTAGCACGAAGTCACAATACGTTGGCAGGCGTATGAACGGCGTGGAGCTTGATATGAAGTCAAACGGAGAGAGTGCGTACGTTTATTTTACGGAAAAGATCCGGGATAACGCCCTATACCTGCTCGACGAGCCCGAAAACTCACTTTCCGCCGCGCTTCAGGGGGAGCTTGCACGCTTTTTGGAGGACTCGGCACGCTTTTATGATTGCCAATTCATAATTTCAACGCATTCTCCGTTCTTGCTGTCCATGAAAGGCGCAAAGATATACGACCTTGATTCTGTCCCCGTTACGGTGAAGCGTTGGAATGAGCTCCAAAACGTCCGCGCATATTATGAGCTCTTCAAACGGCACTCTAAAGATTTCGAGTGATCTATGTACGTGACATAATTACAAAAAGGAGAAATATCATGTTAGAATACCTTGTTTATTTCGGCATACTGTTTTTTTTAGCGTCGACTATTATCGCTTTTATTAATAGTCTGATACGTTATTTCAAAGCTCCGAAGGGAAGTGAGCTGCGACGCAAAAGAAGACTTCCCATGATCATCTCGTCAGTTGTGTTTGCCGTGATCGTATCGATAATTATATCGCTGTCTGTGCTTCTCTGGCTTGCGGTAGCGTATATGTAATTGAGGAATCAATATGAGCGATAATACATATAAAAAGATAATCATTGCAGTTCTTGTCGTGTGTCTACTCTTGACCGTTATTCACACCGCATACGCAATATATTCATATCAGAACTGCTCGATCACTAACTTCATTTCAAAGGAGCTGTGGTGAGTGGATGAAGCTGTGTAAGCAAATCTTATCAATACTGATTGTTATACTGATGTTTGCGATGTTCAATGTAAGCATCTATTTGCTCGTAACGGTCAAATGTGTAAACGATCTGTCGCCCGAAAATCAGGCGAAAGCGATTACGGTGGAGGACTATCTTCCTCATACGGAGGAGTCGGGAATCGTCAAGACGGACGCTTCGCTCAAAATCACCGACGATATTCCCGTGCTTGACGGCGCGGCGGCGCTGTTGCCTGTTTTCTCGGCATTTGCAAATGCCGTGTATCCGAGCGGATCATGTGAATATGACGGCGAGGACTATACACATGAAAGTAAACTTCAGTATACGAACACGATCGGCTCGTATAAAGCGATCGTTGACGGTGACGCTGACATCATTTTCTGTGCTTCTCCGTCAGATGAACAGCTCGCCTACGCCGAAGAAAACGGAGTTGATCTTGTTTTTGTCCCAATCGGATATGAGGCGTTCGTTTTTTTTGTAAATAAGAATAACCCCATAGATTCGCTCACCGTTGACGAAATACGCGGCATTTATTCGGGTAAATACACGAATTGGAGTATGTTTGGCGGCGAAAACAGGATCATAAATCCCTTAACACGGCGAAGTGGCAGCGGAAGCCAATCTAAAATGGACAGCTTTATGAACGGGGAAGAAATACACAAATCGCCCTTTGTTCTGTTCGGTTCGTCAATAGGTTTTTCGTTCAGATATTACGTTGAGGGAATTGTCAATAACGGAAACATAAAGATGTTAAGCGTCAACGGCGTTTATCCGAATAAGGAGAACATAATAAACGGTTCATACCCTATCGTGAGCGAATTTTATGCCGTATACCGTTCTTATGACGATAACGAAAACGTAGAAAAAATGATCGATTGGATACTATCCGAAGAAGGACAGTATATCATCAACGAGTCGGGATACGTTGGAATCAAATAAAAAATAACCGACGGTGACCGTCGGTTATTTTTCGTAGCTTTTGAGTTGGTCGAGCAGGATCGCGGCGTGTTTGCCCTCGTCTTCCGCAAATTTACGGAAAATTTCAGCTAATTTATCATTGTCGGTTATGTCGTCCGCATATATACGAAAGTCACGTGCCAATTCCATTGATTCATACCACGAACGCAAAACTCTGTCGCGTGTCGTTATTGTTATACTGTGTTTTTTGTCCATCATTTGCTCCGTTATCGTCATATACAATAGAATACGTTTTTTATTGTTTCCGAATAGATGAATGATTATCCGTGCATAATATAACCAAAGCGTATATACGCGAAAAAATAAGGAGAAATGAAAAGCACTATGACATTCACACAGAAAGAAATGGATCTTCTGAAGGATCTTGCTGACGGAGAAAAGCTTTGCCGCGACAAGTATCAAAAGTATTCGGAGTGTGCCGTTGACCCGCAGCTCAAAAATTTGTTTTCGCAGTTGTCGGGAATCGAATCTGGACATTATAACATCATCACAACGATGCAGTCGGGAACTGTTCCAACAGGAAGCACAAGCAAGCAGCCTACGCTGACGTTTACGCAAAATTATAACAATACTGACACACCCGACAAGCAGAACGACTCATATCTATGTACCGACGCACTTTCGATGGAAAAGCACATTTCGGGACTTTATGATACTTGTGTTTTTGAGTTTGAGGCGGAGGATGCGCGTCATACACTTGCCTCCATTCAAAAAGACGAACAAAATCACGGTAAGCTCATTTACGACTATATGAAAGTAAACAATATGTATAGTTAAGTGATTCAAAAAGACAGAAACTGCAGTTTCTGTCTTTTTTGATTGAAATTTCATAAAATAGATGGTATTATAAAATAGAATATCAATTCAGGGAAGAGGCGAATATATGAAATTGATGATTGCATCCGATATACACGGATCTGCTTACTGGTGTGAAAAGCTTATAAATACGTTTCATGCCGAGAATCCCGACAGACTCGTTTTACTCGGTGATATACTATATCACGGGCCGCGTAATGACCTGCCGCAAGATTACGCTCCGAAGAAGGTTGCACAGCTCTTGAACGGAATCAAAGACCGTATTTTATGTGTCCGAGGAAACTGTGAAGCGGAGGTCGACAGCCTTATGATCGATTTTCCCATAATGGCGGAGTATGCTGTATTTTACGTTGGCGGCTCTATGATTTTTGCAACTCACGGACATCATTACAGTGAAAGCGATCCGCCGCCGCACGCGAACGGAGACGTTCTTTTGTGCGGACATACGCACGTGCCTGCGTGCCGTAAGCATGAAGATTTTCTCTATATCAATCCCGGCTCTGTATCGATTCCTAAGGAAGATTCTTCGAACGGCTATATTATAATAGAAGAAAATAAACTTTACTGGAAAAAGCTTGACGGCGGGGATGTATACCGCGAATATGAATTATGAGGGGGAAAAATAAATGAAACGAAGTGAAATCAATGCCGCTTTACGTGAGCTTGAAGCAATGATCAAGGAACATCGCTTTGCGCTTCCGCCCTTTGCATACTTTACTCCCGAGGATTGGGAAAAGTGCGGTTCGGATTACGATGAGATACGTGACAATATGCTCGGTTGGGACATTACCGATTACGGTACGGGCGACTTTGATCGCGTAGGCTTTTCGCTTTTCACGATACGCAACGGCAACCTTAAAATGAAGGATAAATATAAAAAAACTTATGCTGAGAAGCTTCTTTATCTGAAGGAAGGTCAGTATTCTCCGATGCATTTCCATTGGTCTAAGATGGAGGATATTATAAATCGCGGCGGCGGAAACGTGTTGATACGCGTATACAATTCCACGCCCGACGAGGAACTTGACCGAGAGGGAGACGTAACGGTTCATATCGACGGACGTACGCTCACTGTTCCCGCAGGAACGCAGATAAGACTCACTCCGGGTGAAAGCATCGCTATACAGCAATATATGTACCACGATTTTGAAGTTGAAGCGGGAAGCGGAAACGTACTGCTCGGAGAAGTCAGCGAATGTAATGATGATAATACAGATAACAGATTTTACGAGCCGGTCGGACGTTTTCCTGCAATAGAGGAAGACGAGCCTGCATACAGACTGCTTTGTAACGAATATCCGATGGCAAAATAACGGAGTAATATAATGAAGAAAAACTGTAAATACGAGGTTACGGCGATCGGTGAGGTCTTAATTGACTTTGCAACTGTCAGCACAGCTAATGACGGATATCCGACGATGGCGGCTAAAGCAGGCGGTGCGCCTGCAAACTTCTTAGCGGCACTCACAAAATACGGATGCAAAACTGCGTTTATCGGCAAGGTAGGCTGTGATACGTTCGGTAAACTTCTCGTCGGCACGCTTGCAGACGCTGGTATCGAAACGAAAGGCGTCATTGTTGACCCCGATCATTTTACAACGCTTGCATTCGTCACGTTTGACGAGCACGGCGACAGATCGTTCGCTTTTTGCAGGAAACCGGGAGCTGATACTTGCCTGACATCTGAAGAGATTGACAAAACTCTCATTGACGAATCTCGCGTATTTCATTTCGGCACGTTAAGCTTTACGGACGAGCCGTCACGGTCAGCGACGATCGAAGCGATTGAATACGCAAGATCGTCGGGCTGTCTTATCACGTTCGATCCGAATTTGCGCCGTCCGCTGTGGGCTTCACTCGACGATGCAAAGGCAGCAATACTTTGGGGACTGAATAACGCTGACGTCGTTAAGATAAGCGACGATGAGGTCGAATTTTTGTGGGGACAGCTCACGCCCGACGAAGCTGCGTCAAAGCTTATAAACGAATTTGACGTTTCGCTTGCAATGATTACGATGGGACCTGTCGGAGCGCATATTGCCAATAAATACGCATCCGTAACCGTACCGACGCCTCCTGCTGACACTATCGATACAACGGGTGCAGGTGATATTTTCGGCGGAAGCGCCATGTCACAGCTTTTAGCATATGATTGTGATCCGTCAGCGCTCGACGAGCGCGCTTTGACGAAGATCGCCACGTTTGCGTCTGTGGCAGCTTCGCTTTCAACAGAAGTTCAAGGCGGAATACCCTCAATTCCCGAATTATACCGAGTGCGTGAGTATATCAATCAAGAAGTTTAACGAAAAAGGACACAACAAATCAGAAATTTGTTGTGTCCTATAATTTTATTTTGTGAGCAAATAAGCTTTTCCTCTGAAGTCACCGTCAAGCTCCGAACCGAAAGTTTCTTTTACGGTATATCCGACAAGCAGATCGTCAAGCGGCGGATTTGCACCGTCAGTAAACGTGTGAACGATGAGCAAAGCCTCACCGTCAAACTCGCGCACCACAGCCTGATATCCTATGGGGGTTGAATAATCCTTAACGTTTGTGCGGATCACGGAAGTGTAGCCGTCTTTAATAATATTCTTTATCTTATCATAGAATTTTATAGCGTCAAGCGCAAGCTGCCACTGTTCAGATGTAAGATCAAATATTTCACCTGACAAGCAAAGTCTGCCAAGAAAAGCTGACGTTAAAAGATAGTTTATGCGGTGTATGTCCGCGTTTGCACGAAGAACTGCCCAGATCTGGCTTTGTTCGGGACGTATGAGCCTATGCAGATTCGCCGCGATAAGCGGAATCGACGTACATTCGTGAGCGTCCGAAAAGCTTGCTTGTGAGCAAAGCTCCATCATGGAAGGCTCAAGGCGGTGACCGCCGGAAGAGCAGTTTTCGATAACGAGGCTCGGCAGCTCAGCGGCGATGTGACGGAAGAAATCCTGACTTGCGGCTACCGTCTGCCGTAATCCTTCTCCGTAGCTTTCAGCGCCGTCAACGCCTGCGCCAATGTTTTCATTATAATCGACCTTCAGATAACCGAAGCCTGCGTCACGAAGCAGACCGACGACTCGTTCATGAAGATATTCTTTTACCCAAGGATCGCGCATATCCCAGAAACGTCTCGCACCGACGGTGACGGTGTGACCGTCACGCGACAAAAGATGCTCCGTCATGTCAAAAGCGTGATCCGCTTCACGCCCCGTATTCTCCATTTCAAACCAGATTCCGGGGATAAGTCCGTGCGACCTTATCATATCAGCGGCTTCCTTGATACCGTTCGGAAACAGATTCTTGTTAGGGATCCAGTCGCCAATCGTGTCAAACCATGCGTTGCAATTTTCTGTTTTATACCAGCCACAGTCAATAACAAGGTAGCGGACGCCCGAGCCACAAAGACGATCGGCAGTACGGCGGAGATTGTCTAGCGTGGGGTTACCCCATGTAGTGCAGTATTCGTTGAAAATGACGGGCATATCTCGATCAACGTCAGCTATACGTGGATTTTGTGCCTTTACAAGCTTGTCACAAACTTCAAGAAGCGATTTTCCCGTCGCGATGACAGCTTTCGGAGTTTCAAAGCTTTCGCCGGGAGTAATAATCTTTGACCATGCACCGTAGTCACGGTCGGCGATTCCACCCTGTACGGTTATGTCCCCGCGCAAAGAGATGATCTCAATCTGCCAGCTTGACGCGCAGTAAAGCTGAATGCCTATAAATTCGCCGTTCTTGCTGTCTTCAAGGACGAGGAAAGGGAACCACTTACGAACGGGCATCGAGCCGATCTGGCCGAATTTTTCAATTCTGATGCCATGTCTTGCCCAGGATATTTCCATGTTGAGCTCGGTTAAATCCTGCGATAAAAGCTTTCCCTCGGCGCTCCAGAATGATGTAGCACGATGTATGCGGTCTGCCTTGATACCGCTGACGGCAAAGCTTGATATAAGCTCAAGAGTAACCGGCGCATTCGTTGTATTTTCAAAAACGGTGCGGCAAAAGGTGACGTCACCCATGCTTTCATGTTTGCATTTAACGGTGTGTCCGTGCTTTCCGATGAAAACGCTTTCGTTATCACTTTGAGAAAGAAGCTTCATTGTTTTTACAGACTCGCTCTTTGAAAGCGTAAATCCGTTGCCGAAGCAGTCGTTATAGTCGTCGCCGCGAAGGCGCCATTCGGTATAGAACTTCATTGTATATCTCCGCTTACATAAAATTTATATAATTATCCTATCACAACGTGTGGCAAGAAGCAAGAATAATAAGTGTATCATAACGGTAATAATTTGTTTTTGATGCTTCTACTAAAAGAATCAATAAATAAATCGAAAAAAATAAAAAAAGGGTTGACAAAAACGTAATTTAGAAATATAATACAGTAGGTTAGTCAAAGCTAACCGATTTTTACGGCTTAAAGTTAGCCGTGGCTAATATTGTTTTTTTCGAAAGTGATATGCATACTATGAATCTGAAAGACGCTATCGAAGGAAAAGAATATATTATAAAAGAAATCGTCACGGACGATGAAGAACTTGATTCGTTTTTGTTTTCGCTCGGTTGCTACAGCGGCGAGGCGATCACAGTCGTTTCTCATCTTAAGAAAAGCTGCATCGTATCTATAAAGGACGGCAGATATAACATCGACAATGAATTAGCGCAGGCTATTATTGTATAAATAAAAAACAATCGTCACGATTGTTTTTTTAACCCCAGCCGGTTAGCGAACGCTAACTGCAAAACATTAACTTTAATGAAGAGGGAATCAAAAGTTATTGATTCAAAGGAGGACCCACCTTATGAGAATTGCTTTAACAGGCAACCCAAACTCCGGTAAAACCACAATGTATAATGCTCTGACCGGCAGAAATGAAAAAGTCGGCAACTGGGCAGGTGTTACCGTTGAGAAGAAAGAACATCCTATAAAAAAATCATATTACGCAGGTGAAGAACAGCTCGTCGCCGTTGACCTTCCGGGTGCATATTCTATGTCTCCGTTTACGAGTGAAGAGAGTATCACGAGCTCTTACGTAAAAAAAGAAAATCCTGATGTTATCATCAACATCGTTGATGCAACGAATCTCAGCCGCAGCCTTTTCTTCACAACACAGCTTCTTGAGCTTGGTATTCCCGTTGTCGTAGCGCTCAATAAGAGTGATATAAATAAAAAGAAGGAAACCAAGATTGACGTTACAGCTCTTTCCGAAAAACTCGGATGTCCCGTCGTGAATACCATTTCAACTTCCGCTGACGGTCTTAAGGAAGTTATAAAAGCCGCTCTTGCAAGCGCGAACACGACGCAGAAAGCGCCTTACGTACAGGGTGACATTGATACGACAGACAAAAAAGCTGTTGAAGCGGAAGACCGCAAGAGATTTGATTTTGTCAAAAAAATAGTGAAGAGCGTTGAATCCCGTAAGGTTCTTACCAAGGAGAGAAATATCGGCGACAAGATTGACTCTGTCTTAACAAACAGGTGGCTTGGCATTCCGATATTTGCCGTCGTTATGTTCTTCGTGTTCCAGATCTCCCAGGCTTGGGTTGGTCCCTGGATCGCAGAAGGCTATGAGTTTGAAAACGGTACGACGATTCCGGGGCTTGTAACACTGATCGAAATGTTTGGCGAATGGGCAGGCGGTTATATGACTGAGGCAAGCCCCATTCTCAGAGCACTCGTTATAGATGGTATAATCGGCGGCGTAGGCGCCGTTGTCGGCTTCCTGCCTCTCGTAATGGTGATGTATTTCCTCATTGCTCTCTTAGAGGATTGCGGCTATATGGCGCGTGTTTCCGTTGTTCTTGTCCCCATCTTCAAAAAAGTCGGTCTTTCCGGTAAATCCGTAATCCCGTTCGTAATCGGTATCGGTTGCGCTATCCCCGGTGTTATGGCAAGCCGTACTATCCGTAACGAGCGTGAGCGCAGAGCTACCGCGATGCTCACGCCTTTCATGCCTTGCGGTGCGAAGATACCCGTTATCTCCCTTTTTGCAGGCGCGTTCTTTGATAACGCAGGCTGGGTAAGCTGGGTTATGTACCTTTCCGGTATTGTACTTATTTTCCTTGGAGCGCTTCTCGTCAACAAGATCGCAGGACATAAAGTCAAAAAGTCATTCTTTATCATTGAGCTTCCCGAATACAAGGTGCCGAGCATCTGGCGTGCATTCTTATCCATGTGCAGCCGTGGTTGGGCTTACATAGTCAAGGCGGCTACGATCATTCTTCTTTGTAACACGGCAGTACAGATCATGCAGACGTTCGACTGGAGCTTAAGCGTTGCCGATTCGGCAGATACGTCAATTCTTGCAACTATCGCAGGTCCGTTTGCATATCTGCTCGTTCCGATCGTCGGCGTACTTTCCTGGCAGCTCGCAGCAGCGGCTGTAACAGGCTTTATTGCAAAGGAGAACGTCGTAGGAACACTCGCAGTTTGCTTTGTAGGTCTTGAAAATCTTATCGACACAGAAGAACTTGCACTCATGGAAGGCGCCGGTGCTGAGGTTGCGGGCGTCCTTGCAATTTCAAAGGTTGCCGCCCTTGCATATCTCGTGTTCAATCTATTTACACCGCCTTGCTTTGCTGCGATCGGTGCTATGAACTCCGAAATGAAGAGCAACAAATGGCTCTGGGGCGGTATAGGACTGCAGCTTTCGATTGGATTTACCGTTGGCTATCTCGTTTATACGATCGGTACTCTTGTTACCGATGCTGCTTCCCTTAACTTCGGAGCTGCTATTGCAGGACTTGCAGCAATCGCTACAATAATCGCGCTGATTATTAAGCTTATCAATAATGCTGAGAAAAAGCTCGCAGCTGATCACAAAGTATCCGTCGTTGCCAAGTAAAATATATAAGAATTATGATCTAAATAATTATGATTGATTATATTATTATTGCGGTCGTAGTGCTGATTGTCGGCGGCATTGCTTATTACCTATACAGATCAAAAAAACACGGGAATGCTTGCGTGGGATGTCCTTATTCGAAACAATGTGGCGGCAATTGCAGCGGAAATCATATTGACGCAGATAAAATTTGAGTTTAATTTTGACCTAATCGTACTTCATATCAAAAAAGCAACTTTATTGTTGCTTTTTTTGATATAGGGGTTGTATTATTACTCACTATGGTGTATAATTATACACGCTTTTGAATGGCGGAGGCTCCTTATGAACAAAGAAACTGCGATTACAATAAAAGAACTACAGGACAATATCAAAACAAACGATTATTATCCAATTTTCAAGCGTGATTATCTTTTGCGCCTGGAGGACGAAGTGGCACAACTTATAAATGATATATACGGTTCTGATTCACACCATGTGGCAAAGCCATGTCCGGAAGAAATTGGAGTAGATATAGGAAAAATAATCCGTTCCATTCTTGCTATAGCCAATTTATACAACGTGGATGTGGAAAAATCAATAATCGGTAACGGTGTTCATTGTAAATGAGCATTTATTTAGTGAAAAATGACCATAAATGACGTGTAAATTAAGTAATTGAACAATTCGTTATTCTTAGATTACTTTTTAGCGTATCATCATGATCAGAAATATATCTGATGGTTAGTGCAATATGAACATAAAGTGCGCTATATAGTTGGTGAAAATGTCCATAATGACTCAATTAACCCTCGCGGGCAACCCCGATTGTCCATAATTACCAATAATCGAAGATAAATACCGAAAATATTATGCAAAATTTTGAGAAAACATATTGCAATATATATTGATTAATGATATAATACGCACGGAAAGCAGAGAGTCAGGTATCGTTTATATTTTTTTGCCTTGCTAATGGCAAAAAATGGAACCAGTACTATTAAATAGATTGGATACAATTAAATAGATTAGATGCAAATTAATTGTTATTGTAGTAATAATTACAGTCAATAGAATTTGTTGTTCCGGGAGGCGTTAAAATGGCAAATAATATGTTGAAGAAAATGAATCGTTCACAGCTTTTAGAGCTGCTGTTAACGCAAATCAAGGAAACGGAACGTCTGAATGAACTGCTCAAAGAGAAAGAAGCAGAGCTTGCTGAGCGAAATCTTCGTATTGAAAATGCAGGTGATCTTGCAACGGCTGTTTTGGCTGTAAACGGTGTTCTTGAAGCGACACAGAAAGCAGCACAGCAGTATCTATATAATATTAGAATTATGGAAGAAGATACAAGGATCAGGTGTCAAGCTTTGATTGCTGAAGCAACCGAAGAGGCGGAAAGGATCAAAAAAACAGCAGAGAACGCAGTTGTTGAAGTGAATACTCTCATAGAGGAGATACATGAAATCTTGCACGACAAAGCTGAATAACGAGGTGTGACGGTGAAAGAAGTAAGAATGCCGCACGTTTCTGAAGTCGAACAGGAACTTAAAAGAGAAAATTACAAAAAGCGGTACATCAAAACGTTAAAGAGTACCGTATATACACTTATCACGGCCGCGGCTGTTGCAGTACTCGTCGCAACACTTTGGCTTCCGGTGCTTCAAATATTCGGTGCGTCAATGACTCCGACGCTTGAAGAAGGACAGATAGTAATATCGTTAAAATCCGGGAAAATAGAGCAGGGAGATATAATTGCTTTTTATTACGGAAACAAAGTTCTTGTGAAACGGTGTATCGCAGGTCCCGGTTCGTGGGTCGATATTTTGGAGGACGGCACGATCATCGTTGATGACGTTGTTATTGACGAGCCTTATATTGAAGAAAAATCTTTCGGAATTTGCGATCTTGAATTACCGTATCAGGTACCCGATGATTCCTATTTTCTCATAGGTGACCAACGTGAAACTTCTATTGACTCACGCCACAGCAGCGTCGGTTGTGTGTTCAGTGATGATATCGTAGGAAAAATTGTTTATCGTGTATGGCCGATTCAATCCTTCGGCGAAGTCAAATAACTTGTTTAATAAAATGAATAACATATATAGAATTATAAAGGAGGTGTGATTTTGGGAAATGCTTTTTTGCAGTCGGCTGCAAAACTATATGCTGATTATAAGAAAAGCAAATGGCTAAAAGGCATAGTTCGTACACTCGCAATCTTTGTCGTATTTTGCACGACGTACATATTGATTTTACCTGCAATCACCATGCGCGACGATCCTATTTGCGGATATGAAGCGCACGTGCACAATATAGACTGCTACACAGAATCTGAGCTTTATGAATATACGTGCAGTTTCGATGAATCTGTAATCGTCATACATACACATGACACCTTTTGTTATAACGCAAAAGGAGAACTTTACTGTACTCTTACAGAGATCAAAGAACATCTTCACGATGAGCTGTGTTACGATGAAACGCAAACGTTGAATTGCGGATACGGTAACGCAGTGGTCCATAATCACACAGAAGAGTGTCTGAAGAAAACGGGTGAAGCAGAGCTTGTTCTTACCTGTCTTCTCACAGTACACGAGCACGTTGACGCCTGCTATCCGATGGATGCACGCAAAGAGGATGCTTACCTGTGTGATCTTGGTGCTCATCAGCACAGCGATGCTTGCTATGACGATCTTGGCGAGCTTGACTGCTCCGTTCCCGTTCACGAACACGAAGCCGCTTGTCTTATATATAATCTTGATCTGACAGCAGACGTTGAAACTGAAGAAGAGTGGAGCGAGTTTTTGAACAATCTCACTCTTACGGGCAATTGGCCGACCGACATCATTGCTGTTGCGGAAACGCAGCTTGATTATCAGGGAAGCCAAAAGAATGTCGTGCTTGTTGACGGCGAGCTTAACAGCTACACACGTTATGGTGCATGGTACGGCTACCCGTACGAAGATTGGGACGCTATGTTCGCAAGCTTCGTCCTTAATTATTCATTTGTTTGTGATTTTCCGCTTTCTTCCGATTCGGGAGAATGGGTATCGGAACTTGTAAAAGCGGGACGTTATGCAGAATCTGACAGTTATTTCCCCAAAATTGGCGACCTTGTATTCTTTGATTATGATCAATCATCGGGCTCGGATGCCGATCACGTCGGTATTGTAGCAAGTATTACGCCTGCTGTAGACGATCATCCTGTAACCATCAAGGTTATAGAGGGCGACGTTAATAATACGGTGTCATACGTTACGTATGAGCTTCACAATGAAAACATAGTCGGCTACGGCGTTGTTCCAAACGGAGACGTAACGATACTTTCGTATCACGGTGCTGATTATACCGTTAAGGTAAGATACGGCACAGACGCAAAGCTTCCGGAAAATGTACGTCTTACTGTAAAAGAGATCCTCCCCGGCACGGATGAATATGAATATTACTATGATCAGTCCGTCATTGCAATGACCGATGATAACGAATCTGAAGAAGCCGAGGAGCTGATGCTTTCGTTTGCAAGGTTCTTTGACATCAGTTTCGTAAGTGACGGTGTGACCGTCGAACCCGAATCGACCGTTCACGTTCAGATAAGCTACACAGATGCTATCGATCAAAATGCCGAAGACGTAGGTGTAGCTGTCCACTTCGCAGATGACGGAGTTGAGCTGTTGAATGCCGAAGTGTCGGGGTCTGACGAAGATGTTGAGTCAGGTGACAGTACCACCGAAAAGGTTGATACGTTCGACTTCTCGCAGGGCAGCTTCTCTGTTGTAGGTACAGTTCTTGCCAACTATCCAAGAGCGATCGGAATTACAACAGCGACGACGGTTAATTTTAATACACTTAATGCTTCAGGCAACGTTCAGTATGTGCTGTATACGTTATATAACGGTCAGTATTATGCTATAACCGCAAAAACAGGTGACACTACAGGTTACGCTGTACCGATCACTGTCAATTCCGACGGTACGATCAGCTGGGAAACGAGTGATAACGGTATGTTCTGGTCTTTCTCGAGAAACGGTACTGCAGGCTCGTCATATTATATCCAGAATTACGGTTCAGCCCGTTATATCCATGCGTTTGATAACAGTACTTCGACAAGAACTGACTACGGTACCACTACAGGCGGCAGAAACTCTTCCACGTTGACCTCGGTAGGTGACGGTCAGTTCACGGCAAGAGGTAACAATTATTACACAGGTATTGTGATATCAAACGGAAACGTAACGTTCAACCGCGTTTCGAATCAAAGTCAGGCGGCAAAATTCTATCTTGCAGTTGTCGGAGAGTTTTATAACGTTTGGTTTGACGGTACAAACGGCGGACTTATGGGGCTTTACGGTTCGGATAACTTAAACTCTCCCGCTGTAAAGAACAGTAACGGATCGGCAACAACGATCACGCTTCCAGAAACGTGGACATCTCCCGCAAAGTACGGCTACACTTTGCAAGGGTGGTATGACATAACATCGCAGACCTACTATAAAGTTGACCCGAACGATGAAATAGAAGTGACAGCACAGATCAGTCAGGACACCGTATTCTATGCGGATTGGATTGCTGCTACATACGATGTTGGTATCGAAACGGAGGATACAGTCGACAGCCTTGATACTGATGACTTTATCGCAACACACGTATTCGACTACAACGTACTGTTTAATGTGCTCAGCTTAACAAGTACAGGCACAATAACATCTGCTACACACAGTGAAACTTGGAGCATGGTTCAAAACGGCAATATAGTTCCGTATACGGGCGAATTACCCTTGAATTTCGTCCTTGTTGACTATGATGCAGGCGGAGATATCTCCTATGCAAACGGCAGAAATACACAAAACAACAACCAGAGTACCATTACTGCCGGCATTCTTCAGAATGTATATCAGACGTCAGGCGGTAAAGATCTGTTAGATCTGTTGTTTAACCACGAAACCGACGTTATCGGCAAGAATTATGTCGGCACAGGTAACTATCTGTTCCAGTACATGGATTCCACAACCGAAAATTACGACGGTGAGCATGACGGTTATTATTATCTTGACGCAAGATATAATGCTGCGTCATATAACCAAACAAACAAAAGATTTTATCTATACAATTACCTCGAGCGTACTTCCGACTCCCGCAAGGACGGCGGTATCGGTATCTACTCCGACTTCTTGCCGTTCAACTCTCCGTATATTTTCGATGAGGATCAGATAGATCAATACTTAGATTCAATTTTGACGCCGGGTTATGAATACGATGCAAAGGATTCGTATACTCAGAATAATATAGTCTACAGCAGTATTGATGACGCGGGAACAAACTATTGGTTCGGAATAAATTCAAGAATTGAATTCTTCCTTCCCGATGAAAGCGGAAGTCAGGACCAGTACGGAAATTACGGCAACATCTCCACGCGCGGCGAACACATGGTGTTCGAATTCCACGGCGACGATGACCTTTGGGTCTGTGTTGACGGCGAATTGCTCCTCGACGTCGGCGGTGTTCACGGTGTTATGTACGGCGAGATCGACTTCTCGGTCGGAACTGTCACTTACGGTAAGGACGGCGGGGAAGTTACCACAAAGACTTTTGAGGAAATTCTCGGTCACAACATCAGTGACGGCACTCATATTATGAATGTATATTATATGGAGCGCGGAAGCTCGCAGTCGAACTGTTCGATCTACTTCAATCTCGCTCCCAGATATGCACTCGAGCTTACAAAAGAGGATATTTACACAACAGAAAAGCTTGACGGTGCCGTATTCTCAATATATACCTGCGAAGCTTGTGCCAACGACATTTGCAGCGTTCACGCTACACCCAATGTAGCACAGCTTTGGGACTCCATCGAAGATTATAACAGTGACATGGATGACAACGGTGTTCCCGATTCACACAAGTATCAGTTTACTGTTGTTGACGGCGTTGCTAAATGTTGGGGTCTGTCGGCAGGTAAAACTTATTACATAAAAGAAACGACGCCGCCTTCGGGTTATCCTTCAATGGGCGATGACCTGATTCGTATAACGTTAAATAACAGAGGCACGGCGACGATTGAAACAACTACGCTTCACGGTCCTGACGGTGACGTAACGGAAGGCTACGCCGCCATTGAAAGCAGCGTAAACGATACGCTCAAGATCGTTTCAATGCTGTTTACTAACCAAAAGGACGAAGAAACAACAAAGATACGCGTAGAGAAAGTTTGGGACCCCATGGCAACGGATCTGCCCAACAGTATTATCGTGTATCTGTCAGCCGACGGAGTTCGTGTTCCGCGTTACGCAGTTCTTACCGAATCGAATGGCTGGACATATACATGGACGGGTCTGCCGAAGTATAAGCTAGGTGACAATTCACAACTGATAGAGGTGGAATATACTGCCGAAGAAATTCAGGTTCCGGGATTTGAAACCAACAGCATTATTACAAAGAACCTGCCTGAACAGATCAAATGGGTAAAGACAGATTCGCTTGAAGACGGAGTAACATACGTACTCTTGAACGGCGGACGGGCACTCGCATATAATTCTGTGCAAGGATTCTATTGGATGACACAAGCAAATGCACAGGATTCAACGCTCGGACTTGATGCACAGTGGTCTGTAACTACAAATCAGTACGGATTCCGACTGAAAAATGCAAGCGGTTATTACTTAACGTATGATCACGCAAGCGGAAATTCTTCCGATTATTTCTACGGTGCTACAGTAGAGTCGGATGTTCTGAATCAGGTTATTTACTATCTTGAAAACCGTTTGGTAGCTCATGACCATGACCTTTACTTCCAGCTTGACCTGGGAGGAGATGCAGTTTCGGAAGACGGTCTTGTGTTCTCGCTTGTACGCAAGGATATCGTAAACGGAACGGTCATAGAAATTGAAAATATGCTCGTTGATAACGATGATCAGACTTACGTTACTGTCAATAAAGTGTGGGCTGATACACTTCATCACACTGCAGATTCGGTAGTCGTTCATCTGTATGCTGACGGTGTTGAAACAGGCATTTCGCTCACGTTGAGCGAAGCAAACGGATGGCAAGGAATCTTTGAAGGCTTACCTTACTACGGTCACGACGGCGTAACGCCTATCGTCTATACAGTTGTGGAAGACGAGCCTCCTGCATACGATGCGGAATACGATTATGATACGGCTCCGGGCGTAAAGATCATAACTTGGTTGAAAGTAAGCGACCTCGGTCAGTCGGGTAATTATCGTATTTTTACAGGTGCAAACGCATTAGCGATCGATTCTTACGGTAATCTTATCGTTAAAGAGAATGATCCTAACGATCAGTTTCAGTGGTGGACACCCGTTGTATCGGGCGGTCGAACCGTTCTGAAACACTCAACACGTGACGTATACCTCTATAGCGACGGTACGAACGTATCAGTAGTCAATAATGCTTCCTCTGCAAGCACTGTAATTCTTTCGGGCGATGCATTGACAATAAACGGCAGGTACCTGCAGATGACGAAGACATCAATCTCGGTTTCCGAGCATCCGTTCAATGCAACACTATTTACTGTGGCAATACGTACGGAAGGCGAAGGAATGCCGGGACTTGACGTAACCGTCACAAACGTAGACGAAGCGGAATTTAAACTTCCTGCTACCGGCGCTGCCGCAGAACTGATTTGTTATACATTAGGCAGTATCTTAGTTTTAACTGCTGCTGTTATGTATATATATCAAAGATTGCGTAAGGGAAAGAAAGGAGGTAGCCTTTCATAACTCACTCGATCGCAAACCGTTTTAAGCCTATATTTTTGAAAATATAAAAGGAGAAAAAACATGAAAAAAATTGCAACACTTGCAATCGCATTGGCACTCTTAATGAGTTGCTTCTGCCTGCCCGTAATGGCTGCTCACAGCCACACCATCACTATCGAAAATACTGTTCCCGGACACATTTTCGAAGCGTACCAGATCTTTTCCGGCAACGTTGTTACAGTTGACGGCGAAAATGTACTCACGGATGTTCTTTGGGGCTCCGGCGTCAATACATCCGCAACGGTAGAATGGGATATTGGCGGCACACCTACAGACCTTACGCTGCTTCAAGCACTCCAGAATGCTACCGTTAACCCCGGCTACTACAACCTCTATCTCACAGCTACCGATGCTGAAGATGTAGTTGAAGTTCTTTCCACTAACAATACCTCTGCACATGCAATGGAATTTGCTACAATCGTTGGCAAGTATCTTTCCGCAAACTGTGCTACATCTGCTCCTACAATGTCCGGTTCTGACATTGTGAACTATAAGATCACCGGTCTTGACTGCGGTTACTACCTCGTTAAGGAACAAGACGGTATAACCATTGAAGGATACACGCACACAAGCTACATTCTTCGTCTTGTAAGTGACGTAGAGATCACCTTGAAAGAAGGTACAGTAACAGTTGATAAGACCATCATGGACGGTCTTACTCCCACAAACATTTCCGATTTTTCTATCGGCGACACAGTTGTATTCGAAATTGAAGGCACACTTCCTTATAACTACCATCGCTTCACAGATTATGAGTACATCTTCAAGGATGAAATGTCCGAAGGCTTGACGCTCAACTATGTTGATCACGACAGCGATCCCCTTACTCCTGAAGTACCGGATCTTACAGTTCAGTTTGATAACGATGGCAGCCTTGTTGCCGTTGATCCTTCTTTGTACACCGTAACGGTAGGAACAAATGTAGACAACGATACAACGATTGATATCGCATTTGCTGACCTTAAAGTGATCGGTGCGCTGCCCGAATACACAGTAGTTTCCGACACAAAGATCATTGTTACATACAACGCAACTCTTAATGAAAATGCTGTTGTAGGCGGTACAGGTAACCTCAATGAAGTTTACATTGAATTCGACAATGACCCCTATCACGACGGTAAGGGCGAAACCCCCGAAGACGTTGTTTACGTATTCACATTTGAACTTGACGTAGACAAGATCGACGGTCAGACGAATGATGTTCTTGCGGGCGTTAAGTTCAAGCTCTTCCGAGAGCACGGTGGCCATAAAGAATACGTTGTGGTTGATGCTAACGGTAAGGTAACAGGTTACACGACCAATGAAGCTCTTGCTTCCGAGCTCACGACCAATGCTGCAGGTAAATTCAACGTAACAGGCCTTGAAGCTTCCGTCTATACGCTTACAGAAACTGCTCCTCTTGCAGGATATGACTCCATCGAAGACATCACGTTTACCGTTTCCGCTACATACGATAACGTTGCTCTTCAGCTCACAAACCTCACAATAACCGTTGACGGCGGTATTCCCGCAAACGGTAACATTGCTACAGGCGAAGTAGCACTCGAAGTTGTCAACAATCCCGGTAAGACTCTTCCTTCCACCGGTGGTTTCGGTACTGTAATGTTCTACACATTAGGCGGTCTGCTCTTCGTTTGCGCAGGTATTCTCCTCGTAACCAAGAGACGTATGTCTGTATATTGATATTTGATTATAGTTTTCGTAGATTCGTAAATCATGGGGGAGGCTTTGCCTCCCCCCATGATAACACACAGCCGTAAGGAGAGTACTGTAATGAAAAAAGGCACAGCAACTAATATCATATTGACATGCGTGCTGATTATAGGATTGTTCTTACTGCTGTACCCGCCGTTCAGTAATTATTGGAATCAGCTACAGCAAAGTTACGTATTGGGTTCTTATACCGAAGAATTTTCATCTTTGTCTGATGATGAATGTAAGGAGATTATGGCTGCGGCGGTAGAGTATAACAAGAGCATTTTGGATCGCTCAAATCCTTATGCGCTAACAAAAGAACAAATGAGTCAGTATGGCAGTATGCTCAGCATGAACGGCAGCCAGATCATGGGATATATCGAGATCCCAAAGATCGGTGTTATTCTTCCTGTATATCACGGAACAGATGAATCCGTATTACAGGTAGCAGTCGGTCACCTTGATTGGACGAGCCTGCCAACAGGCGGCGAGAACACGCATTGTGTCGTTTCGGGTCACAGAGGGCTTCATTCCGCGAGGTTGTTCACAGATTTGGATCAGCTTCATGTAGGGGACTATTTTCAAATGAATGTTCTCAACGAAGTGTTAACTTATGAAGTTGATCAGATACGCATCGTTTTGCCCAGTGAAGCGGACGATTTGTTGATTGAAGACGGCAAGGATCTGTTTACGTTGCTCACCTGCACGCCTTACAGCGTCAATTCGCATCGTTTATTGGTGCGCGGACACAGAGTTGAAAACGTTAATCAGTATGACTCAGTCAGAATTATATCCGAAGCAATCGTAATAGACAAATTGGTCGTTGCGCCTTTCGTATTGACGCCTATATTACTCTTGTTGCTTGTAACGATGCTCGTTTCTACCGGAAAAAAGAAACAGTGATTATTATAAGAAGGGAGATGAAATCGAAGATGAAAAGAATATTTGCAGCCATACTAAGCTTGATTTTTATACTGTCCGCAGTTACGCTTTCTATTAGTGCAAGAGGGCGTGTGGACGAAGACGCTGTTTGCTCTTTAACGCTTTCGTATAATTATGACAGTCAAAGCTTTTCAGGTCTTTGTATTCGAATTTACCGTATTGCAGAGATAACCGAAACAAACGATTATTTTTTAACAGGATCGTTTTCGGATTATCCTGTTGCTATAAACAGTGTCAAGAGCAGGGATGAATGGAAACAGCTTTCATCTACGATTCTCGGATATATTGTTGCTGACAGTATACTTCCCAATCATGAAACCCTGACAGATGAAAACGGTGAGGCACATTTTGAAAATCTTGCGACGGGACTATATCTTGTGCAGGGAGTCAGATCGGACTATAATGACGGCTACTGCGAATTCGAAACCTTTGTCATCAGCGTTCCTAACACAAACGAAAACGACGAATGGATGTATGATGTTACGGCATATCCTAAGTCGATTTACGTTGAAGTTGAGCCGGAAGACACAACGTATACTGTAAACAAACTTTGGAAGGATGCCGGAAACGAGAACAAACGCTCGGACAGTGTTACAATTGAGCTATACAAAGACGGCGAATTTATCGAAGAAGTCGTCCTTTCTTCCAAAAATGACTGGTCGTATTCATGGACAGCACCTCTTGACGGTGCTGTGTGGCAGGCTGTAGAGAGCAATGTGCCGAACGGTTACACGGTGACGATCGAGCAGGAGGGCAATTACTTTACGGTAATTAACACGTATGACGATCCTGAAATACCACCGAAAACAGGAGATACATCACAGATGCCCATTTACATCATACTTTTAACAGTATCGGGCATTGGTCTTGTGATCGTCAGCATCGGTGCTTTGCGAGAAAAGCGGAAATGAAGATAAAAAATATAAAACTCGCACCCTTGATTTCGTTGATACTTGGCTGTGTACTGATACTCTGCGCTGCAGGAATACTTGTCTATGATAAGATCACCGTCGAAATATCGGCGAATAATATGCAAGAGATTTTGGAAAAAGCCGAATCAAAGATGCCCACTATTGTCGATCAGTACCCGGATGAACGTGGAAACAACATCATGCCTTCAGCAGAGATTAACGGTGTAAACGTGATCGGAATACTTGAGGTGCCGCTGTACGGTGTAAAGCTTCCTGTCTGTGCAAATTGGAGCGCAAAGACGGTGTCATCTATTCCATGCAGATTCTTGGGCAGCATTTATGACCGAACCTTGATCATTGGAGCTGACGAAGGGAAAACGCAGTTTAATTGCGCAGAAACGATTCAGATCGGAGACAATATATATATAACGGACATGGAAGGCGGACGTTACACGTATGTTGTAACAGATATAGACAGATCATCAAGCGCGGACAGGGAAGTACTTCAGTCAAAAGACGCAGACCTCACGATCTTTGTCAATAATTCGCTGTCTATGCAATACATTTTGATTCGATGCAATCTAAAATAAAAAAGACGAGTTGAAAACTCGTCTTTTTCATTATGCGGGTAAAGGGACTCGAACCCTTACGTCGGGGACACCAGATCCTAAGTCTGGCGCGTCTGCCAATTCCGCCATACCCGCGAACTGTCACGCGAACTTTCATAAGTTTACTACTTTCAGCTAAGATTGTCAAGACTCAAGATTGACATGGGTAGAAATAATTGTTATAATTATGTGAAATGAAACTGCGGAGGATCTATTATGGCGTGGCTTGACAAATATTTACGCCCAGATTATATTTTTGATTCTTACAGGGACGTTACACCGCAATTTTGCAAAGAAAACAACATAAAAGCCATAGTTTCGGACATCGACAATACTCTTGTTACTTACGATGACGCCGAGCCTACGCCCGAGGTGGCTGCTTGGTATCACGCGCTTACAGAAAGCGGAGTCCGAATAGCATTTGCTTCAAACAACGATGAAACACGCGTAGCTCTCTTCAATAGGTCGCTCGGCGCACCTGCTATCGCTAAAAGCGGCAAACCGTTAACAGGCGGAGTACGAAGCATGATCGAACAAATGAACGGTACACTTGAAAATACCGTCCTTCTCGGAGATCAGCTTTTAACGGATATAATGGCTGCAAACCGTCTTGGCATACGTTCTATCGTAGTGCCGCCGATAAAAGACAAAAAATCGCTTTTCTTTCGCGCAAAGCGCGCAATTGAGAAGCCGTTTATGGCACGCTATATTAAAGAAAATAAATAATACGATCTGGAGGATCATAAAATGACAAGACTCGACAAAGCAAAACAAAAGCTGCAATCATCAGGATTTGATGCGATCTATATCTCATCCGAGATAAATCAGCGTTATATCACAGATTTCAGCTTTACGGATGGCTCCGTGCTCATTACAAAAGAAAAATCATACGTTCTTACTGATTTTAGATACATTGAAGCGGCAAAAGCTAAGGTAAAGGGCGATTTTGTGATTCTCACACCGAACAGACGCGAAAATTACTTACTTGACCTGTGCCGCGAAAACAACGTCAAAACACTAGCTTTTGAAGAAAACTCACTTTCTTACGCTGAGTATGTTTCGCTTGGAAAGCGTTTGCCTGAAATTGAATTGGTAGAGGGCGGCGGTTTTGTTGAAAAGCTCCGTATATACAAGGATGCTGCTGAAGTTGCAGATATCGTAGCGGCACAGCGTATTGCGGAAAAAGCTTTTGCTGAGCTTCTGCCGATGATCAAGGCAGGTGTTACGGAAACAGAACTTGCTCTTGAGCTCGAATTTAAGATGCGCAAACTCGGCGCGTCCGATATCAGCTTTGAAACGATCTGCGTTTCGGGCTCTGCTTCCGCATTACCTCACGGTGAGCCTCGTCCCGTGCCGATTGAACGTGGATTTTTGACGTTTGATTTCGGTGCTGTTGTCAACGGTTATCATTCCGATATGACACGTACCGTCGTTATCGGTAAGGCTGACGAGGAAATGAAGCGTCTATATAATACTGTATTAACAGCACAGCTTGCTGCAGAAGAAGCGATTACAGAGGGCTTCCACAACGCTATGGCAGACAAGATCGCACGTGACATAATCAATAATGCAGGTTACGAAGGATGCTTTGGTCACAGTCTCGGTCACGGTGTAGGTCTGCAGATACACGAAGCTCCCGGTCTACACAGCGGTGCCGGTGAAATGAAACTTGAGGTAGGGCAGATCATTACTGTCGAGCCCGGAATTTATATTGAAGGGAAGTACGGTTGCCGCATCGAGGATATGATGGAGATAATTCCCGGAGGCGCACGTAACCTTACCGAATGCCCCAAAGAGCTTATTGAGATCGAAATTTAAGTAAATTTTTTTCTTTTTTTAATAATTCTCAATATAATGTGGTGAAAAACTATTGCAAAACCACGAGTTGTATATTATAATGATTAAGTTAGTAGAAAATACCGAAAGGAGTAACCGTACCGACTATAAACCTCGGCGCGGTATATAAGACATGGTAACAGCAGGCGATTTCAGAAATGGTATAACATTTGACAACGGCGACGGTGTCGTTCTTCAGGTTATAGAATTCCAGCATGTTAAGCCGGGTAAGGGCGCGGCTTTCGTTCGTACCAAGCTCCGTAACGTTATGACGGGCGCGGTAATTGAACGCACTTTCAGCCCTACAGACAAATTCCAGGATGCACGTATCGACCGCAAAGAGATGGAATATCTCTACAGTGACGGCACTCTTTACTACTTTATGGATCCCGAAACATACGAACAGGTTCCGATCGATGAAAAGCTTCTGCCCGACA
This sequence comes from Eubacteriales bacterium, assembly GCA_045588245.1. Lineage (GTDB taxonomy): Bacteria > Bacillota > Clostridia > Oscillospirales > CAG-272 > DTU064. Next base: position 27,455 of record JAZNDW010000001.1, on the reverse strand, counting down.
CGTTTAAGTTCGTTAAGGAAAACGACGTTTGCAAGCTTCTTTCCTACAACGGCAACGTATTCTCCGTTGAACCTCCGATGTTTGTTATTCTTGAAGTAACAGATACAGAACCCGGTGTTAAGGGCGATACAGCTACAAGCGCAAAGAAGCCCTGCACGCTCGAAACAGGTGCTGTGATCAACGTTCCGCTCTTCATTGGAATCGGTGACAAGCTCAAGATCGATACCAGAACAGGCGACTACATCGAACGCGCTAAGTAATTAATTATTTAACAGGAGTTATTACTATGAGTATCAGCGAAAAGTGTGCTTATATCAAAGGTCTTGCGGACGGTCTCAATCTTGACACCTCCAAGCCCGAAGCAAAGCTTATCTCCGAGCTTATCGGACTTATTGAAGACATCATTGATGAACTTGACGATATCGAAGACGACGTTGAAGAGCTCGAAGAGTACGTTGAAGAGCTCGACCACGACCTCGGTGACGTAGAAGCTTACGTTTTTGAATGCGACGACGAGTGCGATTGCTGCGACGGCGACGATGAAGATTGCGATTGCGGCTGCCACTACGAAGATTGCGAAGACTGCGAAGGCTGTGACGAAGACTGCGAATGTGAAGACTGCGACGGCTGCCTTATGGAAGAATACTACGAGGCACAGTGCCCGAACTGCGGCGAGATCATTTGCTTCGACGTTGACATTGAGCCGGACGATATGATTTGCCCAGCGTGCAACAAGTCCTTTGCGGAAGAAGTTGAAGAAATCGACGAATAATTTATCTTTGAAAAGCGAAGAAAGTTATAATGCTTTCTTCGCTTTTTTGTTAACACTGACAATAGTAAATACAGCTGTTTATCGGAGGAAAATATATGGAAAACGATAAGGCATATCACATAGCATGCGGTAAAGGCGATGTTGGCGGTTATGTCATCATACCGGGGGATCCCGGCAGATGCGAGAAGATCGCAAAATATTTTGACTCTCCGCGTCTTGTGGCACAAAACAGGGAATATACGACGTATACGGGAACGATTTACGGTGTACCTGTATCGGTTATGTCAACCGGAATCGGTGGCCCCAGTGCATCTATTGCGCTTGAGGAAGCCACAGCTCTCGGTGCCCATACGTTTATACGTGTAGGCACGTGCGGCGGCATTAACACGAAAGTATGCTCAAATGACGTAGTAATTGCTATGAGCGCCGTCCGTCAGGAGGGAACAAGCCGGGAATATGCGCCCATTGAATATCCCGCTACGGCAGATTTTGATGTAACGAAGGCACTTTCGGATGCTGCAACATCGCTTGGATACAATCATCACGTCGGAGTCGTTCAATGTAAGGATTCATTTTACGGACAGCATTCACCTGCGAGAATGCCTGTGGCAGGTGAGCTGTTGGAAAAATGGGAAGCGTGGAAGCGGCTCGGTGTACTTGCAAGCGAGATGGAGTCTGCCGCAACGTTCACGGTTGCAGCAGCTCTCGGAGTAAGAACGGGAACGGTCCTTTCCGTTGTCTGGAATCAGGAAAGAAAGCTTCTCGGTTATGATGAGCCCGATAATCACGAGACAGAACGTGCGATCAAAACAGCGATTGAAGCAATAAAGCTTTTGATCAAAAAAGACAATAATATCTAAACAAAAAAGCAACCGATGTTTTATAACATCGGTTGCTTTTTTAGAACAATGAAAACCCGCCCGTTTAAACGGGCGGTTTTATTTGTTATGTAAAAGATTACTGACCTACAGTACCGTATACGATATCAGCGAGATAATCGTTGATGGACTGTGCCGCTGTAACTGCATCTTTGGAGGGGTTGAGATTTTCGATAGAGTAAACGTATCCGTTTACAACAGCGGAAACTTCGCTCCAGCCTTCGCGGTTGATAATATCTTCAGCTGAGCCGAGTGTGAAAATAACAGCAGGATCAGCAGAGATGATCTCATCAGCGGAAACGGTTATGAAACCTTCGTACTCGCTGTCGGAACCGAAAATATTAACGCCACCTGCGGATGCGATAAGCTCGTAAACGTAGGAGTACGGAGCAACGGTGTAGTATCCGTCATCACCCGAGCCCATTTCAAAGTAAACGGTGGGCTTCTGCCATTCAACGGTAGCAACCTGCATCGTTGTGAGCGAGTTTGTGATAGAGTCTACGATAGATTCGGTAGCAACGCCGAGCATCTTACCGATGAATGCGATGTGATTTTTCACAGTTGCCATGCTGTCTGCAGTGGGAAGCTTGATAGCAACGATGCCTTTGGATTCGATCTCAGCAACATCAATAGCGGCGCCTTCATCGTAAATAACGACCTGCGGTGCATCGGAAACGATAGCGGACGTGTTGTCTACCGTGGGCTGATAATTGGCTTTGATCTTGGAAGCGGCACCGAGCTCTGTTATGATGCTCTTAGCTGCAGGAGAAACGGTAATAATGCTGTCGATCGTTTCGGGAAGCTCAACTGTGCTTCCGTCGGGCGCTGTGAGGGAGTTGCCTTCGTCTTCTTCGTTGTTGTCACCGATAGGAAGACCGCCCTGTGCTCCGCCATCATCTTCGCCGCAAGCGGTAAGGAGGGAAAGCGAGAATAACATGATCATCGCCAAAAGTAAAGCTGTAATACGTTTTGCCATAATAAACCTCCGACGGCACCGTTGGTGCCGAATATATTTTAATTTAATATAATGATATCACGATTTTAATAAAGCGTCAATATCTTATTTGATTTCTCTGCGTCCTTCGATAGCACGGTTAAGTGTGACTTCGTCCGCATATTCAAGATTACCGCCCACGGGAACACCGTAAGCAAGGCGGGTAGTTTTTACGTTGAAAGGAATGAGAAGTCTTGACAGGTACATTGCTGTCGTTTCCCCTTCAACGTTGGGATTCGTTGCGATTATGACTTCCTTGATCTCACCTTCCGAAACGCGCTTTATAAGAAGCTCTGTCGAGAGATCCCCCGGGCCGACACCTTTAAGCGGTGAAATAGCGCCGCCGAGAACGTGATAAAGTCCGTTATATTCACGAACACGTTCGAATGCGATAACGTCACGAGCATCTTCGACGACGCACACGGTCGTTTTGTCGCGGTCTGTGTCGGAACAAACAGAGCAAATCGGAGCGTCGGTCATGTTTCCGCAAACAGAACAAATCATGACGGAACGCTTAACGTCAAGGATCGCATCTGCGAAAGCCTGAGCCTCTTCTTCTGACAGATCAAGAACTGAAAAAGCCATGCGAACGGCAGACTTTTTGCCGACTCCGGGAAGTTTTCGGAATTTTTCGGAGAGAATTTCAATAGGTTCTATGTATAATGACATAATTTAGAAAAGTCCGCCCGGAAGTCCGAGACCGCCCGTGATCTTCTGCATTTCGGAAGCATTTGTATCTTCAACTTTCTTGATCGCTTCGTTAACGGCGGCGATAAGAATATCGGAGAGAGTTTCCGTGTCATCGGGATCAACGATTTCGGGAGAAATGTTTATCTCAAGAATCTCCTTTTGTCCGTTGATCTTGATCTTGACCATGCCGCCACCTGCGGATATATCGTATTCACGCGTATCGAGATCTGCCTGCAGTGCAGTCATATCCTCCTGCATCTTCTGTGCCTGACGAATCATGTGATTCATGTTGGCGGGAGCACCGCCTCCGGGAATTCTTGCTTTCATTTTATTTTATACCTTTCGAAAATATAGTTTATATTAATTCTTCAAGTGAAACTTGACTTTTTTTAACATTGGACGTATTTTGACGGATATTGACCGATGTTTCGGGAACGATAACGTCTTCAAATACCGTGATCAGATCTGTGAAAAGCTTTTTATTGTCTGTGCACATCTTGTAAGAAAACGGATTTTCGCATACGATGTCAAATCCTTCGGATGTACGGTAACCTGATATGAAGTAGCGAAAACCGTCAATCAAAGGGCTTTTCTCGGCGGCACGGGATAAAAGCTCGCTCCAATATGGAAGCGGTTCCGGCTTCGGCAGGGGCTTAGCAGAAGAATCGGTATTATCTGAATCTGTATTTGACTCTAATTCGGACACGATTTTTGACGTGGAAACGTCTTCGGTTGCTTTTGATGGAACGTCAGAAATGACATCGCTCACCTTGTTGTGACTGACAGCCGAACGTACGGTATTCTGACCAACGGAAAGAAGCTTGACCGTATCCTCTAAAGCTGCGATACGTTTTAAGAGAGCATCATTTCCGGTATTAAGGGAGGCATCGCACATACGAATGAGTGCAAGCTCCGCTATTGTTCTTCCTGAGCCGACTGAGTGCTGTAGCGTTGCCGCCGCTTCGTCGAGCAAACGTGAGTGATATAAAATGTCGGGCAGGGAGAAGCGTTTCGCCGTATTTTCAAGTAAGCGCAACGAATCGTTTGAAATGTCAAGAAAACTTTTAGGATTCTTTGTCGTTTTGCAAATCAGCATATCTCTGTAAAAAGATATCAGCTCGTTAAAGAAAACGGAAATATCGCGTCCTGCCGCCGTCAGTTCTGATACGATTGAAAAAATCGCGTCGTAGTCAGCGTCGGCAACAGCATTTGCCGCTGCGGCAACTTTATCGTAACCGAGCGAACCGAGAACGTCAGAAACGAGAGCTTCATTGATCTCCGAGTACCGTCCTGCACAAAGTTCAAGCAGAGAAATCGCATCACGCATTCCACCCTCTGACAGACGCGCGATCTCGTCAAGAGCTCCTTTAGTAACAGTAAGCCCTTCATTTTTGGAAATATACATGAGTCTGTCCGAAATGACGGGAACCGTAAGCCGTCTGAAATCAAAACGCTGACAGCGCGAAATGACGGTTTCGGGAAGCTTATGAAGCTCTGTCGTTGCAAGAATAAAAATTACATGTGACGGCGGTTCTTCAAGCGTCTTCAGTAAAGCGTTGAACGCGGAAGCGGAGAGCATGTGGACCTCGTCAACGATATAAACGCGGTACTTAAGCTCAGCAGGAGTAAACATGACCTCATCACGTATGTCGCGTATGTTGTCAACACCGTTGTTGCTTGCCGCGTCCATTTCGATAACGTCAACGGAGGCACCCGACAAAACGGATCGGCAAGCGGCGCATTCGTTGCAAGGGTTGCCGTTATTCGGATTAAGACAGTTGACAGCGCGCGAGAGTATTTTCGCACATGAAGTTTTTCCCGTTCCGCGCGGTCCGGAGAAGAGATAAGCGTGTGAGATCATTCCGTTTGCGGCTTCGTATTTTAAGACAGACGTAACGTGATCCTGTCCCGAAACATCGTCAAAGTTGACCGAACGCCATTTTCTGTATAACGCCAAATGCATAATAACCTCCGATCCGTGACAGATAAAAATAGGGCTGTATTATAAGACCATACACCCAAAAATCGAACATGCTCTTACGCGTGGAAGAAATGCCGAACGCTCCGGACAGGCACCCCCGCGGCACACCGAACAAACTGCTTAATGCTGCTTGGTTCCCCACCTGACATGGTTCACAGCAGTCGATTGCGCAGGACCCATCCTTCAACACGGCCGAACATAGCGCAAACCGCACAACAACAGCCCTCATAATAGGAAGCCACCCCTGCATATAGCGGATTTCAGGTACAAGGCACCGCTAACTCCTCGGCTGGTATGGTCTTAGAATACAGCCCACGACATTATAACATACCGAACCGTAAAAATCAAGTACCGATATTTGATAAATAAACAATTCCGCATATCGTTAAATGTGCTTGACTTTTAACATATAATTATTTATAATGAATCAAATGCTGTTTAATTTTATTTACGATAATAATACAGTATTTTATGACCATATATTATTCCTAAAACGGGTTTACTTATGAAAAACAACATCTTAGGTTTGATCAAATCGCAAATTCCAAATATGTCAAAAGGACAGCGCAGGATATCTGAATATATTCTTACGCATTACGAAAAAGCCGCGTATATGACAGCGTCAAAGCTCGGCAAAAACGCAGGCGTTTCAGAATCCACTGTAGTTCGTTTTGCAAATGAGCTCGGTTATGAAGGATACCCTGAGTTTCAGCACGCTTTGCAGGAGTCCGTCGGTGCGATGCTTACTTCGGTTCAACGTATCGAGGTAACTGACGAGCGCATCGGCAACGCCAACGTACTTCAAAAAACGCTCATGTCCGATATTGCAAAGATCAAGTCAACCCTTGAAGCAAACGATACGGAAGTGTTTGATAAGGCAATAGATGCAATTATAAACGCTAAAAACGTTTACATCGCAGGTGCCCGTTCAACTTCGATGCTCGCAGATCTGCTTTCATATAACCTTAATCTCGTTTTTGATAATATTCGCCACGTTGATACGGCTTCAGCAAGTATGATATTTGAACAGCTTCTCAGGATCGGTAAGGGAGATGTATTCATCGCAATGTCTTTCCCGAGATACTCAAAAAGAATCATTAAAGCCGTTACGTTTGCTAAAAGCAAAGGTGCCCTTGTTATCGGAATCACAGACAGCGAAAATTCACCGATAGTTCCCATGGCGGATATGGTTTTGTTCGCCAAGAGCGATATGGCATCCTTTATGGATTCGCTCGTCGCTCCGCTTTCGCTTATCAACGCAATTATCGTTTCCATCAGCCGCAAAAAGAAAGACGATCTTGCCGAAACGTTTGAACGTCTTGAGCGCGTCTGGGAGGAACATGACATCTACGATACAGCACAGGACAATGACTGATAACATAAAAATTGCCGTTATCGGTGCAGGTCCTGCGGGGATGATGGCAGCAGGTGCCGCGGCGTCCATGGGCGCTGACGTAACACTTTTTGAGCGAAACGAAAAGGTCGGACGTAAGCTTGCCATAACAGGTAAAGGGCGCTGTAATCTAACAAATAACTGTGATATAAACGAATTTTTGAATCACGTTCCACGCAACCCGCGCTTTCTTTATGCTGCACTAAATTCATTTTCGCCTGCGGATACGATCGAATTTTTTGAATCATGCGGTGTTCCGCTTAAAACAGAGCGCGGCAGACGTGTTTTTCCTGTGTCTGACAGATCTTACGACATTGTCGATGCGCTCAGAAGATACTGTTTTGACGAAGGTGTCCACATCAGACGCGGACGTGTAGAGCGTGTCATCATTGAGGACGGCGTCGCTGTAGGCGTTATGCTTGACGGTCGCCGTGAGCATTTCGACAGAGTCATCGTCGCAACGGGAGGACTATCGTATCCGACAACGGGTTCGGACGGCGACGGCTACCGATTCGCAGAATCGGCAGGTCTTAAGATCAATGAAACTTATCCGTCGCTCGTACCGTTAACGGCAGGCGCACCTTGTGATGAGCTGTCGGGATTGACGCTAAAAAACATTCGCTTGACTTTACGTGTGGATAACAGCGGAAAAGCCGTTTACCGAGAAATGGGTGAGCTCTTATTCGCTCATTTCGGCCTGACAGGACCCTTGGTACTCTCTGCTTCCGCACACATGGAACACGGAAAGAAGTATACGGCAGTTATCGACTTTAAGCCTGCACTTGATGAAAAAACGCTTGATGAACGTCTTCTTTCGGATTTTGACAAATATAAAAACCGCGATATGATAAATGCCGTAGCCGATCTTTTGCCATCAGCTCTGTTACCGCATATTCTCAAGTATGCCGGAATAGGATTCAACGAAAAGTGCCATTCGCTCGGTCGCGAGAAGCGTCATAAGCTTCTTTTGGCGCTGAAAAATTACGAGATCAAAATCACAGGAACACGTCCAATAGAAGAAGCGATCATCACCTCAGGTGGTGTTGACGTCAAAGAGATAAATCCGAAAACGATGGAGTGCCGTCGCGTCAGCGGACTCTATTTCTGCGGTGAGGTGCTCGATCTTGACGCATATACAGGCGGATACAATCTGCAAATAGCATTTTCAACCGGACGTGCGGCAGGACTTGCCGCCGCAAGTTACTGATTATATTATTTTTGGAGATAACTATGAATATAGCAATCGACGGCCCCGGTGGATCGGGAAAAAGCGTTCTTGCAAAGAATATCGCACGCAAGCTCGGTCTTGTTTACGTTGATACGGGTGCCCTTTACCGCACGGTCGGACTTAATGCATACCGTATGGGCATCGCTAAGGACGACAGCAAAGCGATCATCGGATCGCTTTCCGATATTACTGTACAAATGAGATATGAAAACGGAGCTCAGCGCGTATTTCTTTCGGGAGAGGACGTCACAGATTTTATCAGAACGCCCGAAATCTCTATGTATGCGTCTGCCGTATCGGCAGTGCCCGAGGTCAGAGCTTTCTTGAATGATATTCAGGCGGATATGGTGCGTCGAGGCGGCGTCGTCATGGACGGACGCGATATCGGTACCGTAATTATGCCGAATGCCGACGTTAAGATCTTTCTGTTCGCAGCGCCTGAAAATCGCGCAAAACGCAGATATCTCGAGCTTCTTGAACGCGGTCAGAATGTAAAATATGAAGACGTTCTGTCAGATATTATGGAGCGCGATACTGCAGACAGTACCCGCGAAACAGCGCCCGCAATTCCTGCTGAAGATGCCGTTATGCTCGATAACTCCGAATTTGAACCTGAAGATACGTTTGCTGCTGCCGTTCGCATCATTAACGAAAAAACGGGATCAAACTACGATGTCATTTTATAATTTTATTTACGCTTGCCTTGCTTGGCTGTTCCGCGGATTATACCGCGTTCACACTCACGGTGAGGAAAACGTACCTATGGACGGCGGAGCCGTTTTTGCTCCGAATCATACGTCCGCTATGGACTGTATAATCGTTGCCGTATCGTCGCCTCGACGCGCTTACTATATGGCAAAAGCGGAGCTTTTTAAGATTCCGATACTTTCTTTGCTTTTCCGAGCCCTTGGGGCATTCCCGGTAAAAAGACAGGCGAGTGACGTCGGTGCGATTAAAAAATCGATCGAACTTATCAAAGAAAACAAGGCGCTGTGCATCTTTCCGCAGGGAACACGCTGTCCGGGGGCAGAACTTGACGATACGAAAAATAAGCTTAAATCAGGCGTTGGTTTGATCGCTCATCGCTCACAGGTTCCGATAGTTCCGATATATATTAAAACAAAGAATAATCACGTAAAGCTTTTCCGCAGAACCGACGTTTACTATGGTGAGCCCGTTTCGGTTGAAACTTACATGGCAATTGCAGGGAAGAGTCGATACGATGATACAACGGCACTCGTTTTTGACCGTATCTGTGATATGGAAAAGAAGAACGCTTAAAATTATTGAAGGGAATCGCAAACAATATGAAGATCACGGTAGCTGAAGCCGCAGGCTTCTGCTTTGGTGTCCAGCGGGCAACGGATACGCTTGAATCTCTCATTAAAAAAAACGAGGGTGCGATTTATACATACGGCGACATTATTCACAATCCGCAGTATCTTTCCGATATTAAATCGCGCGGCGTCATCACAGTCGGAAAAGATGATATAAAAAAGATCGCAGAATACGCAAACAAAAGTAACCCCGCATTTGTTATAATACGTGCTCACGGAATTACAAAAGAAGAAGAACAGCTTCTTTTAAGCTCCGAGCGAGCAAACCCGAATTTTCATGTTGTCGATTGCACGTGTCCGTTCGTTTCAAAGGTACATAGGATCGCTGATGAAAAGACTGACGAAGACACAATATTCATTCTTATCGGCTCTAAAGAGCACCCTGAAGTGAAGGGAATAGTAAGCTGGGCAAGAGGTGAAAGCCACGCTTTCCCAACGGAGAAGGCACTCGACGAGTACATATCTTCCTTAAATGACATATTATGGTATGATAAACGTGTCGTTGTTGCTGCTCAAACGACACAAAACATAAATGAATGGAAAAAGTGTCATGAAAAAATAAAAAAACTATGTACAAATGCAATTATTTTTGATACAATATGTAATGTTACGGACAAAAGACAAAAAGAGGCAGCAAAACTCGCTCCAATGTCCGATGTCATGCTCGTAATCGGCGGTAAGGAAAGCTCTAACACGAAGAAGCTTTACGATATTTGCAAAAAGAACTGTCCGAATACGTACATGATTGAAACGAAAGATGATATTCCGTCCGAGATTCTCGGGAGTACATATAAAATCGGAATAACCGCCGGGGCATCGACCCCCGACGGGATAATTGAGGAGGTAATTCACAAAATGGCAGAACTCGAAACCATGCAATCATTTGAGGAACTGCTCGATCAGTCGCTCAAAACTTTAAATACAGGAGATATCGTAACAGGCATTGTTACATCGGTTACCGGAACCGAAGTGCATCTTGACCTCGGCGCTAAAGCTACAGGCATTATCACACTCGATCAGTTCACCGATGATACGACAGCTAAGCTCGCTGACCTTGTTAAGGTTGGCGACGAAGTAAAAGCTTTCGTTATCAAGGTCAGTGATATCGACGGTATTGCGACTCTTTCGAAGAAGCGCGTTGATTCCGACGCAAGCTGGTATGCAATGCAGGAACTCGAAGCAAACGGCACGATCGTTGAGGGTAAGGTAATTGAAGCTGTTAAGGGTGGCGTTGTTATGAACGTCAACTCCGTAAGAGTATTCGTTCCCGCAGCTCTTTCCGGTGTTCCGAAGGACGGCGATCTCAATACGCTCGTCGGCACGACTCAGAGAGTCAAACTCAAGGAAGTCAACGCTCGCACCAAGCGCGCGTACGGCTCCATCCGCGACGTTGCTCGCGCTGAAAGAAAAGCACGCGAGGACGCATTCTGGTCCACTGCTGAGGTTGGTCAGAAATTCCACGGTAAGGTTAAGAACCTTACAGTTTACGGTGTATTCGTAGAAATCGCACCCGGCATCGAAGGCATGGTACATCTTACCGAGCTTTCCTGGAAGCGCGTAAGACATCCTTCCGACATCGTTTCCTCCGGAGACGAGATCGATGTTTACATCCTTGCTCTTGATCACGAGCGCAAGAGAATTGAACTTGGCTGCAAGACCGAAGAAACTAACCCCTGGTATGTTTTCAATCACACATATTCTGTTGGCGACGTTGCAGCAGTTAAGATCGTGAACTTCACGACATTCGGCGCATTCGCAGAAATCGTTCCCGGTCAGGACGGCCTTATCCACATTTCTGAGATCAGCACAGAGCGTATTTCCAAGCCCGCTGACGTTCTTGAAATCGGACAGGTAGTTGATGCTAAGATCATCGCTATCAACGATGAAAAGAAGAAGGTAAGCCTTTCCATCAAAGCCCTCACTGCTCCTGCAGCTGAAGAAGTTGAAGAAGTAGAAGAAGAGGAAGACGGTGATTACGGCGACGGCGTTGTTTATTCCACAGACGCTCCCAACGAAAGCATCTACGCTGACGAAACCGGCGACGAAGAATAATCTATTCAACATCGGTAATAAAAGCCGGACGCATTGTTGTCCGGCTTTTAGCTCGTATTTCATATTATAATTAGGAGTTATATCATGGGAAAAGCAAAAAGAGCTAAGCTTAACCGCCAGCTCGAAGAACAGCGCCGCGCAGAAGCTGAAGCTAAACGCCGCGCAGAAAAAAAAGAAAACGTTAAGATAACGGTCGCCGTTATCGCTGTTATACTTGTTGTTGCGATTATTGTAACAACAGTATGCCTTATAGTTCTCTCCGTTAAGAAGACGGGTGACTACTTAAGAGGCCGCGTTTCCGTTTCTACAGAAAACTTTGAAATGAATAACGCAATGATCTCATACTTCTTTGCAGACAATTTCTATATGCAGAAGTCGTATTTCGATTACTATTCAAGCTATTTCGGACTGAATACTTCCGCTTCGCTCAAAGCACAAGCTTACAGTGATGAAATGTCCTGGTATGACTATTTCCTCAATGCAGCGCTCAGCAATGCGTCCAGCATTCTCATTTCATGCGAAGGCGCGAAGGCTGCGGGACTTGAGCTTGACGATACCGATAAGGCTCACGTAGAAAAAGAGATCGACGCGCTCAAAGCAGATGCAGAAGCTATTGAAATGGATTTTGAAGACTATCTTTCCGAATATTACGGACTTGGCGTTAAGGAAAGCGACGTTCGTGACGCACTCGAACTTTACTATCTTTCCACCAAGTACTATTATTACCAGATAGACGGTATTGATATTTCCGACGCTGATATCACAGAGCATTTTGAAAGCAAGGAAAACGATTATCTCCGTGTTTCCTACAAAGCTTATTCCGTAAAGCCTATCCTTGAGTCCGGATTTACCGAAGAACAGAAGGCTGCGGCTTATGCAGACGCTGAAAAATACGCAAATGCGATCGCAAAAGCTAAAGATGCCGATGAATTCGATAAGCTTCTCAACGATTTCCTCACTGACCTTCACAAGCGCGACGGCTCTAACAAGACGACCGTTTCTGACATCCTTAAGGAAGTTGCTGCTTGCAACTATGAGGGTGAATCTTTCGTTGAAAACTCCGAATACAGCAAATGGCTCTTCAACGATGACACAAAGGTCGGCGACACCAAAGTGATCGGCAACAATAGCGGTACTTATACCGTATACATGCTAACATCCGCAAAGGCTCGCGAAGAGTATAAGACGCACAACATTCGCCACATTCTCTTCCTTGAATCCGATTACGAAAACAAGGAAGCCTGCCTTGCAGCAGCAGAAAAGGTTCTCGCTGAATTCAACAAAGGCGACAAGACTGAAGAAGCATTTGGTGCACTTGCTTCCAAGTATTCCGCTGACACCGGATCCGTTTACACCGGCGGTCTTTACGAAGACGTGGCAAAGGGCGAAATGGTCGAAGAATTTGAAGATTGGTCCTATGATGAAAAGAGACAGGCGGGCGACGTCGAGATCGTTTACACCGATTCTTACGGCTACCACATCATGTTCTATTCAGGCGAGGGCAGAGAAGCTTGGGCAGCGGAAGTTTATGACACATTGCTTAACGAAGCTTATACAAAGCTTTCCGAAGAACTGACCGAAACATATAAAGCAAACGTTGATACCAAGGCTGCTAACAACATTCCCGACATCAACTGATAATTAATCGAGTAAGATCGCTTTCCGAGTTGATACACAATTACGGAAAGCGATCTTTTTTTGGTTGTATTACACAATAAACTATTTAATATTTTGTGAATGTATACAAAACATTTCGAACGATGAAAAATAGTTTGAAATTTCGATTTAATGTGTTATAATATTATATATAAAATGATGCAATGTCATTTTTGAAGGAGGAAAAACAATGAAAAGATTACTCGCGCTTCTTCTCGTTATTTCCATGGTGTTTGTTTCCATGATCGCTTGTACGGAATCTCCCGACAATCCTGAGGATTCCAACGATGCAGCTGGAAGCGATTCTGCCGGCACCGACGACGGCACCGCTGAGGACGGCAAATACTATACTAATCTGACAGAAGCAGAAATGCAGCAGTGGAGCGGAACCGAATTTTCTGTAAGAACCGTTGAACTCGGTGAAGCAAGAATGCAGCTTGACTTTGAAGAAATCACTGACGACCCCGTTGACCTGTCCGTATATTATCGTACTGCATACATTGAACAGCACATGGGTATCGATCTTGTTGACGTTGTTGACATCGACTACTATTCTTCCGGATATACATCGGTTGATACGCTCGTTAACGCAGGTGACAATACATACTATCTTTTTAACGTAAGATGTATTGAATCTATCGCAGCATGGGGCAACGGTAATATCTACAGATTCGACGAGCTTGAACACGTTGATCTCACAAAGGGCTATTGGGCTCAGGACCTTAACCCCGGTCTCACGCTTCTCGGTCAGCAGTATATAGCTGTCGGCGCAGGTGACCTTAACGTTTACGACTTTATGTTCACTCTCCTGTTCTCGAAGAAACTCTTCGAAGAAAGAAGACTGCCGAATCTTTATGATCTTGTTGATAGCGGCGAATGGACGATCGATAAAATGTCCGAGGTTATGTCGAACTCCTATTTCGATGAAAACGGCAACGGCGCCAAAGACGGCAGCGATACGTTTGGTTATCTTGCAGATAACCGCATGGTACTCCCGCACTTCCTTGTAGCTTCTGACGTTCTTTCCGTTGAAAAAGACGAAGACGATTATCCCGTTCTTAACTTTGAAGACGAAAAATTCTATGATGTACTCGTTCGCACATTTGAACTGATGTGGGATGAGGAAAACTGGTATTCCAGCTACACCGGCGGCGGAGACGTTCCTGCAGAATGTATCACAATGTTCTCTCAGAACCAGGCTCTCTTCCTTGACTGTTCCTTCAACTACGTTCCTTCTCTCCGTAACATGGAGACCGACTTCGGTATCGTTCCTTATCCGAAGTGGGATAAAGACCAGGATCAGTACCACTCAAGAGTTTCTTACTTCTTCTCCCTTATAGTTCCCAACAACTGTAAGGATACAGCTCTCACAGGTGCTTTCCTTGAGCTCTATAACTGCTTCTCCGCGAACGAAGTTATCCCCGCTTACTACGATCAGTCTTTGCAGTCCAAGATCGCTCGTGACGAGGAATCTCAGGCAATGCTTGACATCATCTTCAACAACCGTATAGCAGACCTTGGCGATACAACGTTCTGCGATATTATCCGTGACGGTGTTCTTGCAGGTATGTTTGCAGCTAACAACAGAAACATGTCTTCTTTGACAGCTCAGAAAAAGCAGATCAACAAGAAGATCAGCAATTACCTTGAAGACGCTCTTGGTTGATAATTAGCTTTTACAAAAGTTAAATATTAAAAGAAAAGTACGGGAAACGATATGTTTCCCGTACTTATTTTACAAAAAAAGAACAGCCCCTTGAAGTAGGGGCTGTTCTTTATTAATCATATAACAGTTATTCTCTTACGTATACTGTCATTTCACCTTCACCGCGATTTGCCCATGTATAATAGGGAACGAACGTGAGGTGCGTTTTTTCGGTCGCAGGCGGTGTTTCACGGTGGAGAGTATCGTCTCCGTCGTCAACAATGATCGTTCCTTCTGCGTAAATTTCAACGATTCCTCCGAGCTTTTCGGGAACGTAAAGCGAAGAAAGTGAAGCTGAGCGTGGAAGAGTTATGCCCAAAAGAGGCGTTTTGTTGTCAGCTTCTTCAAGGCAGTATACGATAGGACCGCGTCTTATCGCTACCTTACCGGCGTCTTCGCGAACGCGGTAATTTGCGTATACTCTGTGCGGCTCAACGTAAAGCTTGAGGGAAACGGTGTCGCCGTCAGTCCAGCTTCTTTCAATGAAGGCATATCCGTTTTTGACGATCGGTGTTATTGTTTCACCGTTAACGGCAATCGAATAGCGTTTATCAGAGAATGCGGGAATACGTAGGCAAATTGCATAATCTCCTTTGGAAGCCGTGATCTTCACGTCGCCGTCAATCGGATATTTTGTATCAATCTTTAGCGTTACGTCACCGTTGCTTGTCGTTACAGTGGACTCGCCTGCAACGTAAAGATGCGTGTAAATGCGGTTATCGTCGATAGTAAACATATATTTGCCGACGCTTGTGATCATTCTGGCAAGGTTAGGAGGGCAGCATGCACAGCCAAACCACTTCGGACGAACGGGAAGAACGTGTCGGCGCTCGGGCGAACGTCTGCTTGCTTCAGGCCATACTTCAAGCGGATTTACGTAGAAGAAGTTTTTGCCGTCAAGCGACATACCTGCGATGCAGGTGTTATAAAGAGCTGTTTCAAGTGTGTCAGCATATCTGGAATCTATCTCCATCTGAAGCATAGCTCTCATGAAGAAGCAAAGTGCGATCGATGCACATGTTTCAGCATAAACGGTATCGTTCGGCAGGTCATAATCGAAAGTGAAGCGTTCGCCTGCGTGAGATGATCCGACGCCGCCGGTAACGTACATTCTCTTATGAATAAGATTCTCAAAAAGATTCTTGCAGGCGGTGAGAAGAGTTTCGTCACCCGTCTCGCGTGCAACGTCAGCCATGCCGGTAGCAAGGTAAAGTGCGCGAACGCTGTGTCCTTCGAGCGCATCCTGCTCACGAACGGGTTTATGCCACTGAGCATAATCGCCGGGATCGCGCCAATTACCTCTACGGCGATTGCGATTGGGAAATTCCGATTCGCGTTTTGCAGCTTCGATATCGAAGAATCTGGGTTCTTTTGCACGTTCGTCAATAAAATACTTGGCGAGCTTCAGCATGACGGGGTCCTTCGTCGCGTGATACATCGAAACGAGAGCAAGCTCTATCTCCTCGTGTCCGGGATAGCCGTGAAGCTTTCCTTCTTCCGCACCGAGAACGGTATCGATGTGATGCGCCATACGTGTCATAATGTCGAGCAGCTCGCGCTTTCCTGTTGCATAGTAGTAAGCGGTTGCGGCTTCCATCATGTGGCCTGCACAATAAAGCTCGTGATTGTCACGAAGGTTTGTCCAGCGGCGACCGGGCTCTTTTACTGTGTAATACGTATTGAGATAACCGTCGGGCTGTTGAGCTCTGCCTACAAGTGCGATTGCTTCATCAGCTACTTTTTCAAGTTCGGGGTCGGGTTTTGTCATAAGTGAATATGCCACGGCTTCAAGCCACTTGGCAAGGTCACTGTCCTGGAATACACAGCCATAAAACTCACCCTCAGCTTCACCTGCGGCGATTCTGAAGTTTTCGATACAATGGCTGGGTGCGGCGCCTTCAACACGGTCGTTGAGCGTTTCCCACTGATAGGGAATAACGTGTTCTCTTACAAGATCCATGAAGTGCCCAAAGAAGCTGTCTTCATTAATTTTGATCTGTTTGATGTCGGGGATATTAAGATTTTTCATGGTTAATTTCTCCGTTCATAAAATGGCATTGATTTGGTATATTCACCCTATAATCAATATTATCATAAAGGAATCAACAGCGCAATAAGTAACAAAAATATTTTTACGGCAATACCGAAAAAAGAGATTAAAATGAATGCTTTACAAAACGCAACGATTATGGTAAAATAATGTGAATGTAATATTTGTGGAGGACACTTAAGTTGATTATCGCACTTGAAGATGCCAAATATAAGCTTTTGGCGATGAGAGAGCCTGTTGCAGATCTTGGCTCTGCTCTCAGAATAGATGAAGTTAAGAATAAAATAGAAGAGCTTGAAGCGCAGACATATGCTGAAAATTTCTGGTCTGATGCCGAAAATTCAAGCAAAATATTAAAAGAGATCAAACAGCTTAAAGGAAAAGCTGATGCATACGAAAACCTCGCAACAAGACTCGAGGAAGCTATCATGATGGTCGAAATGGCGATCGAGGAAAATGACGAGTCAATGATCGAGGAGATCACGAGCGAAGCTTCCGCTATCGAAAAAGAAGAATCGCAGATGAGAATAGCCGTTCTTCTTTCGGGTGAGTACGACGCAAATAATGCTATCGTCTCCTTCCATCCGGGCGCAGGCGGAACGGAAGCTCAGGATTGGGCGCTTATGCTTTTCCGTATGTACACCCGTTGGGGCGAGCGTCACGGCTATAACGTTAAGCTTATTGACTGGCTTGACGGAGAAGAAGCAGGTCTCAAAAGCGCAACTATCATGATCGAAGGACTTAACGCCTATGGTTACCTCAAGAGTGAAAACGGCGTTCATCGTCTTGTTCGCGTTTCTCCCTTCGATTCTTCCGGAAGACGCCA
The DNA here is from genome assembly GCA_045588245.1 of Eubacteriales bacterium. GTDB lineage: Bacteria > Bacillota > Clostridia > Oscillospirales > CAG-272 > DTU064. The sequence goes on along the minus strand of JAZNDW010000001.1, from coordinate 9,893 downwards.
TACGTCGTTTGCTTCTGTTGAAGTAATGCCTGAGTTCACTGACGATAATTCCATTGAAATCAGTGAATCCGATATCGAAGTATCAACACACAAATCGAGCGGCGCGGGCGGTCAGCACGTCAACAAAACCGAATCTGCCGTCAGAATCGTCCACAAACCCACAGGAATAGTTGTTGGATGCCAGACGGAACGCAGCCAGATCCAGAACAGAGAAACCGCACTTAAGATGCTTAAAGCAAAGCTTATGGAAATTAAGGAGCGCGAGCATCTTGAAAAGATCGAGGACATCCAGGGAATCAAGACGAATATCGAATGGGGAGCACAGATACGTTCCTACGTTTTTATGCCCTATACACTCGCCAAGGATACGCGTACAGGCTACGAAGATGGCAATATCCAGGCTGTTATGGATGGCGATATTGACGGCTTCATTAATGCCTGGCTCAAGTGGAATTCCGGCAAAGAAGACTGATATAACGAAAATATAAAGAAAAAAGACAAGAGTTAACTCTTGTCTTTTTTTCTTTTTTTGTAAAAAAGTATAACATCATCCTTTAGAGCCAATAATAATTTATAAATTGATGGTATTTTGAGGTTGAATGATGACGTTTAAGGGTTGGATAAGAAAACACAAGCAGAACTGCAAAATCTTAGCAGGAGTTAAAGAGGACACAGGACTTAATAAGTCAGATGAAGTTTGGCTGCTCGAAAACAGAAGAAGACTTTTGAAGATAAGTCGTGAATTATATACTGACTTAAAAAGAATCGGCAAGACGTTTAGTGACAGTGATGATCCGATAGGACTGTTTGAACTGTGTAAAGATTTTATTGAAACATACACTTATAGCATTAATGAAGCAGCGATGATAGAGTTTCTGCAAAATAATCAAGACGAGAACCGATATTTTAAGCTTTCAGAGCTTGGTGCGTTACAAACGATTATTGGAGTATTATGTGTTGATAAAATCGTAGAGGAAATCAATAAAAGTAATTATAAGACCGGAAACAGCGGTGTAATCGGCCTTGTTATAGAACAAATTTACAGTCTTTCCGAAATTGATTTTGAATTCGTTCTTTCCACCGTTTCCGTAACCGAAAAAATATTGCGTATAGATCCTGACGGCACTTATTGCCGATGTGACAAAGAAACGGTCAATATGTACCGAAGAAAGATCTCCGAGATATGCGGACGTGACGGGGTGGATGAGCTAAAAATCGTAAATAAATATGTGAATCTTGCAAAAGAATCCGAAGGAAAGGGAAGCAGCATCACATATTACATTATGAAAGATTCGGAAAATAAATGGGGGAGATTATACTTCATTTTACTTAGGGTACTGCCGCTCATAGGTGTGATAATTCTGTCTGTTATCTCTGTAAAATCAAACAGTACGTTGCTACTTTTGCTGTCGGTATTTTCTTTCTTTCCGATACGTTCGTTAGTAAAGATGATAGCCGAATCCTGTATTTCACAAAATCATTCTTCTGATATTATCCCGCGCATCAATATAAACAGTATTCCCGATGACGGCAAAACGATGATTCTTTACACGTGCGTTTTGTCAAACGCCGAAATAGGCGATAGCCTATTTCGTAAAATTGAAAAATATGCGTGCGCATATAAAGACAATAATCTAAAATTCGGCGTTTTGTTTGACTTTAAAGATGCAGATCAAGCAAAGCTGACAGATGACGAAATGATCATTGCTGAAGCGAAAAAATGGACTGATAAGATCAATTCAAAAAATAGGTCTTTGACTCTATATTGGCGCGACCGCACGTATTCCGAAAGCGAACGTAAATATATGGGAAACGAGCGCAAACGCGGTGCTCAGGAGGAATTATTTTCACATTTGTACGGTCAGCAAACGTCATTATACACCTACGGAGAAGTGACAAACGGAGTAAGGTACGTTTTGGCACTCGATTCCGACAGCGAAATTATGTATGATCATATAATGAAGCTTATCGGTACGGCGCTTCATCCGTACAATCAATGCGAATACCGCACTGCAGTCGGCGGAGTATCAGTATCTAAAGGGTACGGAATCATACAACCCAAAGCCGTTTTGTCATTGAAAGGAATTGACAAAAGATGTGAGTATTTGATTCACAAATATGCTTTTGAAGGACGCTCTTCTTATGAATCTGCAGCTTTTTCGTTATATCAAAAGCTGTTTGGGATCGGAACTTACTGCGGCAAGGGACTTATAAATGTCGAAGCATACAATAAATGCTTAGTAGGTGCATTTCCCAAAGAAACTATACTAAGTCACGATATACCCGAAGGATTGCGGATAAGGTGCGGTTTTGCTTCAGATATTTCTATCTTTGATTCGCCTCCGGCTTCGTACAAAAGCGAACGAAAAAGGGAACACAGATGGTTGCGCGGTGATCTGCAATCTCTTGTTCTTGCAAAAAAATATATATATGACAAAAAAGGTGACAAATACAAAAACACATTCTCATATACAGAACGAATGATTCTGATTGAGCCTTTATATAAGATCATTCTCGATGCCTTGCGCGTTCCTGCCGTTATCTTATCGTTATATACCTCAACCTTTTTGGGCGGAGTAATTTTCATCATATTTATTTCGGACGAAATATTCAGCTTCGTAAAAAATGCAATCGGATCTATCGGTGTACCGAAACGCAAATATCTCTCCAGGATCCCTGATTATTATTCGGCAACGATATTTACAACTGCTTATAATATTTTATCGGCAGCTGACAGATGTGTTCTTTCGTTCGACGTGCTTTTCAGAACTTACTACAGAATGAAAATATCACGCTGTAAACTCCTCGAATGGACTGTATTTGATCCGCGTGCGGGTACAGACAGATCCACGTTAAAAGATCACTTATATTTATTAAAGACATCTGTAGTGATAGGCGCATTGTCTATAATGTTTTCGCTACTCGCAAAAAGCCCGTATATGCTCATGCTCTTGTTGATAGGTCTATCCTTCTGTGTTTTTCCTTTTTGGATGTATTCACTGTCAAAGGTGAAAAACTCTATTGACACAAATCACCAAAGCTCGGACTCACTAAGAAAAGATGCATTGAGAATGTGGCAATATTTTTCGTGTTATGTAAACGAAAAAACAAATCACTTACCGCCGGATAATGTAACTTTTCTCCCTGAATTCAGGATCGCCGAACGAACCTCTCCGACTAACATCGGAATGTATATGCTTTCGGTGCTCAACGCATTTGACTTCGGTTTTATTGACGGCGACGAGCTATACCGAAGATTAAGTTGTACTGTAGAAACAGTAAAATCTCTCGAAAAATGGCACGGTCATTTATATAATTGGTATGATACGAAAAATATGACAGTACTGTATCCTGCTTACGTTTCAACGGTTGACAGCGGTAACTTCGTTGTTTCGCTTCTGACGGTAAAAAACGGCTTATACAAAGTCGGAGCTTTATTTGACAATCTTATCAGCGACATTGATGCTTTGATTAGCGGTGCAGATTTTTCGAAGCTCTACAACCGAAAAAGAGATCTGTTTTACATCGGCTATAACAGCATAAAAAGCGAATATGATAAAAACGTTTACGATCTGTATCCAAGCGAAATGCTCACAACAAGCTTTTATGCTGTGGCAAACGGGGTCGTCCCACAATCACATATTAAAGCGTTGTCAAGGATTTTTTCTGATGGTGAAGACGTATCCACAATGCTTTCTTGGAACGGAAGTACGTTTGAATATTTCATGCCATCAATATTTTTGCCGAACGAAAATAAGACGGAACGTGGCGAAATGCTTCTTTCAGCCCATTTTTATCAAAAGGCTTTTACAGCTGATTTTTGCGGTATAGACATTTACGGATCCTCCGAATCCGCTTTTTATGATTTTGATGACGCACGAAACTATGCTTACAAAGCGCACGGAGCAGCTTCGTTAGCCCTCTCGCCAAATGCTCATCTGGATCGTGTATATGCTCCTTATTCGTTATATTTAATGGCAGAATATGATTCGGAGATTTCTAATGTTCTTGATGCTCTCGGCGAAACGAATCTCTCCGGAAAATACGGACTTTACGATGCTGTCGATTTAACACAGAAACGCGTTGGCAAGGGATACGGCGTAACGCGTCTATATATGTCGCATCATATCGGAATGAGTATCACTTCGTTGGCTAACTATTGCCTTACAAATATTAATCGCAAAAGATTTATGAGCTCGCCGAAGTTGTATGCAGCGGAGCATTTACTGTATTCAAAAAATGAAATTTGCAGGAAAGCCGCAGATAGCGACCTCCTCCGAAAAGCAGAGCCGCCGCGAACAAAAGCCGTCAGCGAAGGTGTGATCAGTAAATCGGGGACTTCTGTTATCTCAAACGGACGCGAAAGGATAATCGCAGATGACAACGGGCGCATAACGCTTTACTCGGGAACAAAGCTCATCACAGCACCGCCAAGCCGTAATGTCGGCGGTTTTCATGTTTTGATCAAGATCGGTGACAGTGTTTATAACTGTACGTCACAACCCGAACACATTGCGGGAACGAAAAGCTCTTATTATTTTAACGGTGCTGAAATCGTCTATATTAATGAGTTCATACACGAAGAGTGTCTTGTTACAACGACGCTTTCCTTGTGTGTTGACGATACGGAAGCGATCTACAGTGCTGACTTATCCGTTAATGGCGTCAAAACCGAATATGAAGTGCTGTTTTTTGCAGTACCTGTGATGAATAATGCCGTAGACTACAAAAGCTCGCCTTCTTATTCCGATCTATTTATATCCGCAGAATCGAATGGCGGCAGAGAAGTCACGTATAAAAGACGGACCGATTCAGGAGAAGATATTAAATTGAACGTCGGTATCTTCGGCTGCAAGGTTGAATCCGTTTTCACCCGTAGTCACGAAGCCTTGTTTTTCAGCTATGGTATTGATGATCTTAAACGGTTGTTTTCTATTGAGTCAAGCGCTGTGTCAGGTCCGTGCGTCCATCCGCTTTATGCGGCTGTGGTACGGCAGTCATCGGTGAACGAAAATATCACGTTTAGACTCGCACTTGAATGTGATATACCGAATGAATCACATGAAAATATCCTAAAAGGTGCAACGGCACATTTTTCGCTCGTTTCTGTATTATCGGGAGCAGATAAAGACGCAGTGAAAACGGCTACCGATATTCTCACCTCAATTTACAGTGACGCTTGCGTAGTCGGGCTAACAGATATAAACGATGTAGCCTACAGCCGTGATATACTGTGGCGCCACGGAATATCAGGTGATTTACCGATATATACTGTGTTTGTCAATAATACCGAAAAATCGTCAACAGCATTTATTCTGGAAGAGCTGTTGCGTTCAAAACGCTACTTGTTCATTTCAGGCGTTCGGTTTGATCTGTTGATCATTTCGGAAGACGACGGTTATCACAGTTCAGGTATCGGTATTATCAGAAGCCTTGCGGAAAAGACGTCTTGTATGGGACTCTTAGGCAAAAACAATGGCATTTTTATATTGAACAAAAGCTCAGTTTCAAAAAATGACACAACGATAATTAGCGCGTTGTCATCAGGAGTACAGTATATCGGCACTCAAAGTAACGATCTGTCATATCGGTCAGTTAACAAAAAGAACCACAGGCATATTGTGACGGAACTTCAAAAGTCGAGCACTTTTGAAATAGTTAACGAGGATATAAAGATCACAAACGGATATTCACAGTCACCCTGGTGCATGGTTTATGCAAACAAGAATTTCGGCACACTACTCACAAACAGGTCGTCGGGATTCACATGGTACCGTAATTCCGCACTTATGACGTCTTCGGCGCGGCATCGTGATCCAATTATCGGTGACCCCGGTGAAACAGTTGAAATGATTACGGAAAACTCCGTTTATGATCTTTTGGCAGAAGCAACAGTAACTGAATACCGTCAAGACTGTGCCGTTTACAGCGGTTGTGTTGAGAAGATAAAGTATGAAGTCATGGTCGGCGTTGACACGGAATTGCCGTCAAAGCTATACTGTGTCAGTTTACCGAATTGGGACGGCGAGCAAAAACTTTCAATCCGATTATCTGTCTATCCGCCCGCGCCTGCCGTCGTATTGAACGAAAAAATAGAGCTCTTACAAACGGGTGATTTTGCGCTCAATATGTTTTCATTATCGGAGCACGGAATTAACAGCGACAGCCTTGAGATGCACGCAGAGAAAGTAACACTAACAAGTGAGTTTACAAAAGGATATCTCGGTTTTGTGTTCTCATCAATACCGCTTTATGGGTACGATGAGATTTACAATAAAATCAAGACAAAATTTCAAACGACAGCATCGCTCATCTACGCATTTAATGAATATCGTGAAAAGAAAATTTCGTTACTGCCGCCGATAAAATATGTCGGAGAGCACGATTGGATTGAGCCAATGCTCAACTATTCAGCTTATCAAGCACTTTATTTCAGGTTGTACGCAAGATGCGGATACAGCCAGCCCGGAGGTGCGTACGGCTTCCGCGACCAACTGCAAGACAGCTTGTCGGCGCTATATTATTCTCCCGATATAACAAAAGAGCAGATACTGCGTTCATGCTGTAGGCAGTATACGGACGGCAGAGTTCAGCATTGGTGGCATGATGACGGAGCAGGGCTTAAATCACGCTGTTCTGACGATTATATGTGGCTGCCTTATGTCCTTGCCGAGTATTTGCTTGCAACGGGCGATCATTCTGTTTTAATGCTGAAACAACCGTGTCTGTCATCTCCGGAGCTGAAAGACGGGGAAGAGAACAGATATGAAAATGTGTCTGCAACAGAGACAGAATTCACTGTGCTTGAACACGCCATGATGGCGATCAAAGCTTCTGCTGAACGCGGAAATCACGGCTTGCCGCTGATCTTGTCAGGCGACTGGAATGACGGCATGAATGCGGTAGGTAAAAACGGTGTAGGAGAGAGTGTATGGCTTGCGTTCTTCTTTGCCATTACCTATCGGAAACTTGCCGAAGCTCTTGATGCGGTCGATCCTATATATAAGCCTTATCTTGACGAGCTTAACTCCATGGCAGATACGCTAATTATGGCAGCAGAATCGGCATGGGACGGAGATTGGTATCTGCGTGCTTATGACGACAACGGCAAGAAAGTCGGTAGCGTAGAATCGGCTGAATGTAAGATTGACATTATTCCGCAGGCATTCTCAGTATTTGCAAGAGCCTCTGACGAACGCAGTGTTCTCGCTATGGAAAGTGTTTACCGTGAGCTATATGACGACCGTAACGGTATATTGCGTTTATTTGCACCGTCTTACCGCAATATTCGTGAATACGGATATATTTCCAAATATCCTGCAGGTATTCGTGAGAACGGCGGACAGTACACGCACGCGGCAATCTGGGCTATTATTGCATATTTTGAGCTCGGAGCATACGGACGTGCTATGGAATTGCTGACGGCACTGACGCCGCTTAACATTTATTCGCGCGGAGCTATGAACGGACGGTATACGGCAGAGCCGTATTTAATCTGCGCTGACGTTTATCACGGAGAGGGAATAACAGGAAAAAGCGGATGGAGCGGTTACACGGGCTCTGCGGCTTGGTATTACAGGACTATAATGAAATATGTTCTCGGAATTGAACCTGTTAGAGGAAATATTAAGCTGACGCCTCCGCCCGAATCCGTGAACGGAAATTACTCGGTAAGTTTTGATTATCTCGGCTGTAAGATTAACTATACAGTTATATATGACGATACTTCCGTTGACGGTGCAGACTTCGACCGTGTTCTGACTTTGAAGAAAGGAGCTTCAGTTATCATTGAACCAAAGCAGGCAAATATGAATATTTTATTAAAAGTGATAAAGTAAGTTGCTGTTTGTATTGCAAAAAGCGTTCAACTATTGTAAAATGTAATTACTAATGCCCATGTAGTTGCGTTTACTTTTGGTTGAACGCTTCTTTATCGGCTTTATTTGAAAGGTCAGAACATAATGATTAATAATATATCGTTAGCCATTAATACGCTTTCTTTTCCCGGACTCGGCATCGGTGAGTTCAACGTCAACGAAATTGCGTTTTCGCTGTTTGGTCACGATGTTGCCTGGTACGGAATAATCGTTACGCTTGCGATCCTCTCGGTTTGTATGTATGTCTATTTCCGCGGAGTGAAGCTTGGTTATAAAGTTGACGACTTACTTGATTATTTTATATTTTCAATTCTGTTCGGCATTATCGGCGCAAGACTTTATTACGTTTTGTTTTACGGACTTGACAGATACATCGTTACAGAAGGCAGTTTCTTCCATAATCTCTTCGCATCTTTCATGAACATAATCGGCGTCTGGAACGGCGGTATCGCCATATACGGCGGTATCATCGGTATCGTTATAACGGTAATCGTCGTTTCAAAGTCGAAAAAGCTTCCGATCGGATCTATGCTCGACTTCGGCGGTCACGGTGCAATGCTCGGTCAGGCTATCGGTCGATGGGGCAACTTCGTCAACGCAGAAGCACATGGCGGAGAAACAGACATATTCTGCCGAATGGGCATCACAAATTCTCTCGGTATAACAAAATATTATCATCCGACGTTCCTTTACGAATCCTTGTGGAATATCATCGGATTCGTGCTCATCAGCTTCCTTTGCCGCCGTCAGAAATATAAAGGACAGGCTTTTATTGCTTATTGTGCCTGGTACGGGTTCGGCAGAATGATCATTGAAGGGCTTCGTACGGACAGCCTTTATTTCGGCAACACGGGTATCAGAGTGTCGCAGTTACTTGGCTTTTTGCTTTTCGCCGCAGGAAGTGTTCTTTTGGTCGTGCTCGGTAAAAAGAATAAGGAAACAACGCATGAAGAGTTCATTTCGTCACTCCGTGCCGAGATACTGTCGGCATCCGTAGTGACTGTCAAAAATAATAACGGTGATACCGATACTGACGATGGCACGAGCGATACAAATACAAAAACAGAAACGAACACTGAAACGGAGACGGACAAATGAGTGGTAAAATAATTGACGGTAAGCTTGTCTCATCTGCTGTTCGTGCTGCCATAAAGGCCGACGTTGAAAAGATGGACGTCAAGCCGGGACTTGCTGTCGTTATCGTAGGCGAAGATCCCGCATCAAAGGTCTACGTCCGCAACAAAAAGCTCGCTTCCGTTGAGGTAGGATTCAATTCATGGGTTTACGAGCTTCCCGAAACAACGTCACAGGAAGAGCTCGACAATCTCATTGACAAGCTCAACGGCGACAAAGAAGTTCACGGCATTCTCGTACAACTCCCTTTACCGAAGCATCTGAACGAGAGGGAAGTGACAGAGCGTATCGTTCCTGAAAAGGACGTTGATGCTTTTCATTCGAATAACTGCGGACGAATTCTCAAAGGAACGGCTGAGCTTTTGCCGTGTACGCCTGCAGGCGTTATGGAAATGCTTCATTATTACGGTATACCCGTTGCCGGCAAGAATTGCGTCGTGATCGGACGAAGCAATATCGTCGGTAAGCCGATGGCGCTTTTGCTTCTCGGAGAAAACGGTACCGTAACGGTTTGCCACTCTAAAACTATAAATCTTGCCGACATAACGAAGACCGCCGATATCTTAGTTGCGGCTGTCGGCAAAGCAAAGCTTGTAACAGCCGATATGGTCAAGGACGGCGCAGTCGTCATCGACGTAGGAATCAACCGCCGTGCCGACGGAAGTCTCTGCGGCGACGTAAAATATGACGAGGTAAGCAAAAAGGCAAGCGCCATAACCCCTGTTCCGGGCGGCGTTGGCCCTATGACGATCGCAATGCTTATGAGAAATACCCTCACAGCCGCACAGAAATATTCAAAATGAGCGTCTTTTTATTTTAGGCTGAGCTTTTTTGCTCAGCCTAAAAAAATATTTTATAAAATTCCAAAAAAACTCTTGATTT